>JABHSO010000082.1 GCA_018669845.1 Gammaproteobacteria bacterium
AAACTTATCTGCGTCATTGCAACAGGCACCAATAACATTGATTTTCAGGCCGCAGCTGATCACAACATTAAAGTTTGTAATGTAAAAGACTATGCTGCGGCTTCCGTCAGCCAACATGTGTTGATGCTTATACTTTCTTTAAGCAGTAGTTTTCTAAAGTATCAGCAGGATATCAAACAGGGACAATGGCAAAATCAAGATCAGTTTTGTTTGTTATCCCACCCTATTCAGGTATTGCAGGATAAGACCATCGGCTTAATCGGCTACGGTCACATTGCTAAAGCTGTTGAAAATCTGGCTATAGCATTTGGAATGAAGGTTTTAATATCCAGAAGTATCAGCTGTCCTGATACTGAGCAAACAGGACGCCTTCCTCTGCATGATATTCTTAAACAGTCCGACTTCATTAGTCTACATTGCCCTTTGACTGATTTAAGTGAAAATCTGATCGGAATGGCAGAATTTGAAACAATGAAAAAATCTGCTTACATTATCAATACTGCACGCGGAGGCATCATCAATGAAGTCGATCTGCTAAAAGCATTGAAAGCCGGTTTGATAGCAGGTGCAGGACTGGACTGCCTGTCACAGGAACCACCACTTCCAGATGATCTTCTAATCACAGCCGGTTTAGCACAATTAATCATTACACCTCATAACGCATGGGGAACTCATCAGGCCCGACAAAAACTGGTCGATGGAACCACTGAAAATATAATCAATTATATTTCAGGGAAATCCAGACATTGAGCCCTCGGTTTTTTCTAATAAGCGGACTTGTTTTTATGATACTGGCAGTGGCGCTCGGTGCCTTCGGAGCACATGCTTTAAAGGCCGTATTAAGTGTAAAGCAACTTCAAACCTGGAGTACGGCTACGGATTACCACTTTTATCATGCACTGGGCTTAACTGGACTGGGAATATGGAGTGAACGGTTAAAGTCATCCCAATTTGTGACTATGTCTGGATTATTTTTAATGCTGGGTATTCTATTATTTTCTGGAAGTCTTTATTTGCTTGCTTTGACAGGCATCACCAAATTCGGAATGATGACACCTGTCGGAGGGATATTCTTTATGCTCGGATGGTTTTTCTGGATAGTTGCAGTTTTAAAAGACCAAAAAAGCTAGCCCGCATTTCTCACCAGGGGATGAGATGCTCGCACAGAGCTTTGGATTCACAAGAGATTTCCCGAAGGAGTGGAATAACAGTGTGTATTTCTGACTGAGGAAAATTTCTTGTTGATTCAAAGAGCTAGCGAGTGCTCGTCCATCTGATGAGAAATTCGGGCTAGTTACCTTTGTGCAGTAATACCTGATCACTCATTTCTCTGAGCAGCTTATCTTCTTTTTCAATACGCGACGCCATCGATTCGCCAATTAACGACAGATCTTCCGATAGTGGGGTGATACTATCGCGGCCATCGGCACCTTCATATTTATCATTAAACTCTACGAAATAGTCAGTGGTACGAGAGATCACCGGGTATATTTCACTGGCAATGGCTTTAATGGATTCGCGACGCTCTTTACCATCCATAATACGCTGGTAAATTTCAAAATGCCCTAAAGCAGCATAATCCACCAGTCGTTGATTAAAACGTTTGAGTTTGGTTAAAACTTCATCTAGTGGAGCATTGCCAGATTCTAGTGCCGCCAATTCAACATAAGCAACAAGTACTTCCTGACGTTCACCCAGTAATTCATCGATAGTGTGTGCTAATTTATTTCGTCTATCATCTTCACTTGATATTCTCTTAGCAATTTCTTTAATAGTGTGAATTTGAGATTCTGACATTGTAGCCCCTAAAGTAACTCTTTTATTGTAATGTTGATGAATGATCTACATCGAGAACCAAATCAAGGATCAGTTGACCTTTCATTGTGATAACGCCCTCTCGCCTTACCTGACCATCTAAAGTAAAATCAAAAGTATATAGTCTACATAATGCCATAGTTCCAGAGCTAGCGCGACATAAACGGAGCTTTGTTAACACGACAGTTTGATCCAGAAACTGGGCATTTATCTGCTTGCAAGCCCGGCTACTGGCTTTCACTGCCTGCTCCTTAGCTTGCATACTGTCACGCCAGAACCAAACGATAAAACCCAGAATAACCAGATACAGAATTTCAGACATTGTTATATTATTGAATATGTAGTGTTAAAATGAGAACTGGCTAGCAGAATTAAATAAAAATGAATATTGATAACCTGAAATCTCGAATCGACAAACTGGAAATACTATTCTCTGAGCAGGAGTATACCGTTGAATCATTAAATGCTGTAGTCACCCGTCAGGCTCAGGAAATTGATCAACTGACCGCTACCACGGAGCTGCTGAAACATCAGGTTAAGGAGTTCAAAAAGCAAATACCTGAATCAGCTATTGTGGATGAGAAGCCTCCTCATTACTAGCAGCCGTCAGGGATAGAAAATGATTAAAATTGCAAACCACTGCCATTATCATAAAAAATACGCTCGTGAACTTATTGAACGAATCAAAAGCTATGACAGTGATGAGGAATTTTTAATTCAAATAGAGGATGACAGCCTGGCTTTATGCTGTCAGATTCAAAATCAGAAAACCTGTTTTAGTCATTCATTAACCGACCCAAAACTGCTTAAGAGGGCAAGTCAGAAAAATCAGTTATTACTGAAAGCCTGTAATAATAAAAAACGTGAAATTCATAGCATTATCGACTTAACCGCCGGCTGGGGAAGAGATAGTTTTATTCTTGCCACTCATGGTCAACATATAACGATGGTTGAGCAAAATTCTTTAATCTTTAACAGCCTTAATTTTCTGTTAAAGATTGTCAAACACGATAATCCTGATGAAGTGTACAAACGTTTACAGCTCATCAATGATGATAGTGTTGAGTTTTTATCCACCAGAGATATTGGCTTCGCTGACTGTCTGTATCTGGATCCCATGTTCCCTGCCCATAAATCATCTGCTCGACCCGGCAAAGAATTACAGATATTACAGTTGTTAACCAATAACCTGAATGTAGAAGAGTTATTTGAAATTGCGTTAGAAAAAGCTAAATATCGAGTGGTAGTAAAAAGACCAATTCACGCTAAAACCTTAAGCGATAAAAAACCAGATATTGTTTATAAAGAAAAAACTATTCGCTTTGATGTTTATTTGACTAATAACTTTTAAAACCATTTAAACCACAGAGGACACGGAGGTTCACAGAGTTAAAAGGCATGGTATTTTGCTTCAAAAAACATGTATATCTAAAAAATAATATTAAGTTTAAATCTAA
The DNA here is from genome assembly GCA_018669845.1 of Gammaproteobacteria bacterium. Lineage (GTDB taxonomy): Bacteria > Pseudomonadota > Gammaproteobacteria > JACNJF01. Next base: position 3,273 of record JABHSO010000082.1, read on the forward strand.
TTATTAACCTCACTGTCTTTCTCTGTGAACCTCCGTGTCCTCTGTGGTGAATATTTTTCACTCTAATCTCGAAAATTTGTAAACTGCAAAGGAATACCCAGATCAGCATCTTTCATTAACTTCATTGCCTGTTGCAGGTCATCTCTTTTTTTACCGGTGATTCTTACCTGTTCTCCCTGAATAGCCGCCTGCACTTTCATTTTTGATTCTTTAATCAACTTGACTATCTTGCGTGCAATTTCTTTATCGATACCTTCCTGCATGGTTACGGGCTGTTTTGCAGACTTGGCTGCTTCAACCACTTCTCCCATTTTCAGGCAGTTTATATCCAACCCTCGTTTAGACATTTTCTGTAATAAAATTGGAAACATTTGCTGCAATTGAAAACGCGACTCACCGTTAAACATAAGATCAGAACCAGAAAAATCTATTTTTGCATTTGATCCTTTAAAATCATAACGTGTACCGATTTCACGGTTTGCCTGATCCACAGCATTAGTTAATTCGTGATGATCAATTTCAGAAACAGTATCGAATGATGGCATAGTTTTATAACCTTAAATTTATACAGGAGTAGTCTGGACAGAAATTATAAACTGGAACCCTTAAAGAAGTGAAGTTATCTGAGTCAACAGGTCTGCCTGCAAAATCATAACGGGCACTACTACAGCTTTCCTTAAGGTATTTACCCTCAATAACCTGTAAAGGGCATTCTAAATAGGTTCCCAAAGCATAAGCAACAAAGTAAGCCTGATGAGTTAAAGGATCGAGTTTGAGTTGTTGCTTTAATATTTCAGAGTACCGAATAATAACAACTTGTTTATTCCCACCTTTAAAAAAATAAACCTGATCAGTATCTAAAGCGGGTAAAGGTATTCGAAATTTCTCAGTAGCAATTTCTGTTGGAACATTGATAAAAAAATCAACTGTCACATATAAAATCGACAGAATGATAATTGTGCCAAATATTTTGACAATGCGTAGTAGGTTTTGCCTGCGTTTATTATTCAAGAAATACAGAACTATCGAGTGAGTTCAACCTGTTCTGCAGCCTGCTCTGTGCAGTAGCGACTTAAACAGGCAAACAGTTCCTGGCTATTATCACTGTCCAGACGCCAGCTTGAACTTTCAGTATCATAATCAAAATGAAAACCACCCGAGCGAGCAGCTACCCAAAGCTGAGTAGCAGGTGTCTGTTTATTGATAATGATCTGGCTACCACTTTCAAACTCCAGCGTTAAAATATCACTGATCGTATCGTAATCAATTTCAGCCCCAGATTGCTCAACGGCTTCTTCAATGTCGATCATTGTTTGTTCAGCTAAATCAATAAATTCAGATTCGTTCATAAAGTATACCTTTAAAAATATATAACCACGAAGAACACGAAGTTCACGAAGGTTTTAAATGTAATATTTGTTTTGACTTAAAAAAATAGTTTAGCTTTCATACTAAAATTACTTTAATTATAAATTTTACTCTTCGTGTTCTTCGTGTTCTTCGTGGTGAAATTTTATTTACCTTTAAAATTCAGCGATGCTGAATTTACACAATATCTCTGTCCGGTTATTTCAGGACCATCATCAAATACGTGTCCCAGATGGCTACCGCATTTTTCACACATAATTTCAGTGCGAACTCGGGACAATGAATTATCCACTGCAGTTCGAATTAACTCATGATCTACCGGTTGGAAAAATGAAGGCCAGCCACAACCCGAGTCATACTTTCCATCAGAATCAAATAACTTTTCACCGCAGCATTTACAAACATAACTGCCAGAATCTTTTTTATCCCAGAATTCACCGGTAAACGCAGGTTCGGTACCTTTTTCACGACAAATATGAAATTCATTATCCGTTAATTTTTTGCGCCATTTTTCATTATCAGTCATTCACTATTTCCTCAATAACTCGTAAGTCATAAGTCATAAGTCATAAGTCATAATCAAAAATTATATCCGAACTTTCGACTTTCGACTTTCGACTTTCGACTGCCGACTGCCAACTTATTTATACATCTCCTTACCATCAGCGAAATATATCCAGCCTTTGGCTATACGATAAAAATACCAGATTGTCGCAACTAGCCACACTAACCATCCAAAAATCCAAAAGAAAATTGATGAAATTAGATACCACAAAAGGCCATACCAGAATGTATTTTTTTGCCATTTAAAATGGGATTCCATCCAGCTACCCTGGACATCATCCTGTTTGATATGATTTATAATTACGCCAACTATCGGCATAAAAAGTAAGCCTATAAAAAACAATGACTGCAATATATACACAGCAAGTACATATTTTTTATTGCTTGAAACATCTAAGTTTTGAGACATGTTAATTCCCCGTCAATTCGTCGAATGCTTTTTCATCCAGCACGGTCACATTTAATTTATTAGCCTTATCGACCTTTGAGCCAGGCTTGGCACCGGCTACAACTGCTGTTGTTTTCTTCGATACACTAGAACTAACTTTAGCGCCTAATTTTTTCAATATCTCAGCAGCCTGCTGTCGGCTATAGTTTTCCAGCGTACCGGTAATGACATAAGTAGTGCCTTTTAGCGGTAAATCAATATCTTCAATTCTTTCTATTGGTGGCCACTGTAAGCCGGCCTTGATTACTGTCTCGATAACTTGCTCATTTTCTGACTGATCAAAAAAATGAACTATGTTAGCAGCAACTACTGGCCCCACATCGTCAACCAGTATTAAAGTTTCCTCATCAGCATTTTCCACCGCTTCTAATTCAGTAAAATAATTAGCCAGTGCTAATGCCGTGGCTTCACCAACTTCTCTAATGCCCAGAGAATAAATAAAACGAGGTAAAGTAGTCTGTTTGCTGTGTTCAAGAGCATCCAGTAAATTTTGTGCCGATTTTTCAGCCATTCGATCCAGGGATGATAACTGTTCCAGAGTCAATGAGAATAAATCAGCAATCGAGTTGATTAAGCCCTGGTCAACCAGTTGTTCAACCAGCTTGTCTCCAAGTCCATCAATATCCATCGCCTTTCTGGAGGCAAAGAGTTTGATGGCTTCTTTACGCTGAGCAGCACAGACCAGACCACCGGTGCAACGATAAGCAGCCTGTCCTTCCTGCTGGATCACTTCAGATTCACACACCGGGCAGGTAGCTGGCATTTCAGGTTTTTTAAAATCGGCTTTTCTATCTTTCAATACCGCAGAGACAACTTCTGGAATGACATCTCCTGCCCGGCGCACAATCACTGTGTCACCAATACGAATATCCTTACGATTAATTTCGTCCATATTGTGCAATGTTGCGTTACTCACCACGACTCCACCCACTTCGACAGGATCTAATCGGGCCACTGGTGTCAATGCACCTGTTCGACCGACCTGAAACTCAACATCCAGTATCGTTGTCATGACTTCCTGGGCAGGAAATTTTCTGGCAATAGCCCATCGCGGCGCACGTGACACGAATCCAGTTTTGTTTTGCTGTTTAATATCATTGAGCTTAAACACCACACCATCTATTTCAAACGATAAACTATCTCTTTTATCCGCCAGTTCCTGATAATAGTCAGAACAATTTTCGATAGAACTTAACTGTTTAATATATGGACTAATCGGTAAGCCAAATGACTTGACCAGTAACATCTGCTCATACTGCGTTGCGGGTAATACTTCCCCGTTTAGCTGGGCAATCGCATAACTACAAAATGTTAAGGGGCGTGAAGCGGTTATTTTTGGGTCTAACTGACGTAGAGAACCAGCTGCGGCATTTCGAGGGTTAGCAAAAACTTTTTGATCATTTTGACGTTGCCGATCATTTAACTGATTAAATCCTTTCAACGGCATATACACTTCGCCCCTGACTTCCAGCAACTCTGGTACTTTATCGCCAATTAATTTTAACGGTACTGATTTAATGGTACGTACATTGGTGGTGATATTTTCACCCGATCTGCCATCACCACGTGTGGCAGCTCTGACAAGTTTTCCCTGCACATAAAGTAAACTAACGGCTAAACCATCCAGCTTTGGCTCAGCACTATATTGCAGAGAAGTATCTACCGCTAACAGATCACTCAAACGCTTATTGAAAGCCAGCATTTCATCTTCATCAAATGCATTATCAAGTGATAACATTGGTACTTCATGTTGAACCGACTCAAACTGCTCGGAAACTTCAGCACCCACTCGTTGAGTCGGCGAGTCAGAAGTGAGTAGCTCAGGGAATTCGACTTCTAATTCATGTAGTTTGCGTAATAATTGATCGTAATACTGATCACTGACCTGGGGGGCATCTAACACATGGTAATCAATGTTATGTTGATTGATTTCATCCCGTAAACTTTTAATTTGCTGTAGTGCCTGTTCACTCACCACTTTTCAGTTCACCTTCAGTTTTCTGACTTGCGGGTAACTCGCCTAATAATTTATTACGAATATCGGTCACATGCTGCAAGGTCAATAAATCCAGCTCCTGACTGTAAACTTTTAATTCGAGAATTCTCACCAGTTCATCCACTTTTTTCAACATGGTTTCATAACAACCCAGCGGTTGAGCACACTCGGTTAAGTTAATACAGCACACCAGCCCCTGACTACTAAATTGATCTTCATTTATCTGCTGGAAAGAACCCGAGCTGGTTAAGTTGAGAATTTGAAACTGAGCATCTGGATTATCTTCCAGTTTAAACCTGTTTTCTGCATTCATTTCAAACCCGGCATGAGTAAAAGCATTGCGCAGCTCCTGAGCAGTTAACAACCGGTCATCTACAGGTTTTAATACATGGGCTATGCGGTGGTCGGGTAATAAATCACAGACGAGTCGTGGCAACTCAATTTCAGCTTTGTCAGAAAATTCAGCTTTGGGTTCCGTTTCAAGCCCCGGGTTAATTTTGATGTCATTAATTTCACTTTCATTAATATCATCATCCAGCATGGCATTGATATTGGAAAGTTCCTGCCTTAATGTTTCATCCTCGATAAATCCAGATTCAATTTCTTCGTGAGTAAAAGTTTTAGTAGACGCTTGCCTGCGTTGTTTACTTTGGTATAAAGAATATAAATAAATACCGACTATACACAGAACACCGATAACTCCCAGCACCCATCGAAGCGCAGTGGCATCCATCTTTATTCTTCTCCAACCAAAGCGGCCGCTTCATCAATATTCACGGTTACCAGACGTGATACACCCGGCTCATGCATGGTGACACCATTTAATGTCTGAGCAAGTTCCATCGTCACTTTATTATGAGTAATGAAAATAAACTGAACATGCTGAGACATTTCCTGCACCATGGCACAGAAACGTCCCACATTGGCATCATCAAGTGGAGCATCGACTTCATCCAGCATACAAAATGGTGATGGATTGAGTTCAAAAATAGCAAAAATCAGGGCCACAGCGGTCAGTGCTTTTTCACCACCGGATAATAACTGTAAATTGGTTACCCGTTTACCAGGGGGTCTTGCCATGATGGTGACACCGGTGTTCAACAAATCATCTTCTGTTAATTCCAGGTGCGCCTGTCCACCGCCAAATAACTTGGGGAACCGCTCCTGCATTCTGCTGTTCACATGATCAAAAGTTTCTTTGAAACGCTCTTTAGTTTCTTTATCAATTTTCTTGATCGCATTTTCCAGAATAGTTAAAGCGGATACCAGATCTTCATTTTGAGCATCCAGGTATTCTTTACGCTCAGATTGCTCATTGTATTCATCAATCGCCGCCAGGTTAATGGGGCCAAGATTATTGATTTTACGAGTTAGATTATCGAGCTGATTTTGCCAGCCCTGAATATCAGCTTCATCAGATAACTCCTGCTCCAGGACTTCAACATCAAATTCGGTTCTCTTTAATTGATCAACGATAGTGGTGCGATGGATATCAACTTCCTGATATTGCATTTTCTGTTGTTCAAGCTCTGAACGAACCAGGTCAACACGCTGTTGCTGTTCATTTCGATGGCGTTCATGCGCACGTTGCTCGGTATCCAGCCCGGTCACCTGATCCTGAGAATCGTGTAACTGTTTTTCGATCTCAGATTTTTGTGCCAGCAATAATTGAAGAGTTTCTTCCAGTTGCTCTAATGGCTCATTCGCTTCTTCAACAGTCTGTTTAAGCTCTTCTACCCTGCTTTTATATTGTGAGGATTGCTGTTCAATACGCTGCAAATTAAAACGCGTTGAATTGACCTCTGATGTCAGGCTTTGCAACTTCATCTGTACCTGGTGTTGCTCATCGCGACTTGTGCGTAAACTTTCCCTTGAACTGTTGAGCTGGTCTTTAAACAGATCCCGCTCCTGTTCCAGCGTGGTTTTTTGCATTTCCAGCTGATTGATCATTTCCAGGTCGCTATTACGACGAACAGTGGTTTGCTGAAGGTCATTCTTCTGCTCATCCTGCGAGGCCGACAATTCCGTTACTTCTTTTTGCAGGGTAGCAAAACGGTTTTCCAACTGTTCCGCCCGGCTCTTTCGCTGAGTTAACTGGTTATTTATATCGGATAATTCGCGTTGAAGCTGCTGTAATTTTCTCTGCCCTTCATCGCGAGTCTTTTCTTCCTGTTGTAAACGTTCCCTATCACCATCAGTTTGCGACTTTAGCAACATGGCTTTTTCAGTGATCATGTCCAGTTGCTGTTTGATCTGCTTAATTTCCTGCTCACGTTGAATTAAACCACTGTGTTCGTTTTCATCGCCCAGTTGAATTAACCAATTACGACCACAATACAAACCATCTTTACTGACCAATCGTTGCTCGGCCAGCAAACTACCCTGTCTGCTTTCTAATTCGGCACGGTCTTCACACACAAAAACCTGACCAATCAATGCAGACATATCAAAACCGGCATTCACCACATCGGTCAATGGTTTCCAACCGTCGGGTGATTTTAAATGTGTCGAGACAGGAACCTGGTTTATTAACGCAATACCCTGATTAGAAATTTGATTCAGGCTAGATGCAGAGAGGTTCTGATTGCCGACACAATAAGCACTCAATAAAGGACTTAAAACCACTTCAACTGCTTTTTCATAACCGGCATCCACTTTTAAAGTTTCGGTTAAACGTTTGCTTTCACTAAACTGTTGTTGTCCAAGCCATCGTTTCAATTCATCACTGCTTTCACTCAGTACATTTTGCTGCAATGTTTCAAGCGACGATAAACGGCCCCGTTGATTTTGAACCTGTGTGCGGTATTCATCCAGTTGCGTAGACTGTAAATCTATATTCTGGCGTAAAGTGGATATGGATTCGGCATGGCCTTGTAAATGCTGCTGACTGGTTACAATTTCCTGTTCACGAGCCTGACTCTTTTCATCCAGTTCCTCTATCTGAGCATCGAATGAATGAATATCCAGGCTTTCTTTTTCATTATTCAGCCGGGTAATGCGTTGATCGGCCTGAAGTATCTGGCGTTCAATATGTTCAATCGCCTTATTTTCAACTTGAGCCGATTGATGTGATTGATGATAAAGCTGGTTAAACTCATCCCAACGCCCCTGCCACTGGCTCATCTGGCTTTCAGCCTGAACCTGCATCTGCTGAGCCTGATCATAAACCTTGCTTAATCCTTCCAGTTTAGGAGAAACATCAGCGAGTTCTATTTCCAGCTGTTTCAGTTTAGCTTCATCACTTTGAATGATGGAATGAGACTCATTGGCGGCCTGGGTAACTTTCTGCAAATCCTGTTGATTACGTTCACGCAGGTTCTTTTGATGATTGATTTCCTGCTCACGAGCTGAAATTTCTGCACCCACTGCATAAAACTTTCCCTGAACTTCATTATGGCTATCATTGGCAGAAGTCAACTGCTGATGCCCGAGTTCAATCAACTTCTCAGTTTTACGTACCTCGGCTATAGCCGATTGAACTTCTGTTTCTACTTGCTCAAGTTTTAGCTGTTGACGCGTTATTTCTACATTAAATTCATTTCGTTGCAGTAACAGGTGCTCGGCTTCAAAGCGACGTTGTTCCTGTTTCAGGTTTTTATAACGTTCAGCCGTTTTTGACTGACGCTTTAAACGCGCCAGCTGTTTCTCAATTTCTTCACGAAGGTCATTCAGCCTATCAAGATTTTCACGCGTATGACGGATTCTCGTTTCAGTTTCACGACGACGTTCCTTATATTTGGAAATGCCTGCTGCTTCTTCCAGGTAAACTCGAAGGTCTTCTGGTTTAGCATCGATAATTCGAGACACCATGCCCTGCTCGATAATCGCATAACTGCGTGGCCCCAGCCCGGTTCCCAGAAAGATATCGGCAATATCACGACGGCGACAACGACTATTATTGAGGAAATACTTGGATTGCCCGGCACGTGTGGCCAGACGTTTTACCGAAATTTCATTATATTTGGCAAACTCACCTTTTACCGTACCATCAGAATTATCAAAAACCAGTTCTACCGATGCCTGGCCGACCGGCTTGCGTACCGATGAGCCACTAAAAATAACATCTGCCATCGATTCACCGCGCAGATGTTTAGCTGATGATTCACCCATAACCCAGCGTACCGCATCGATAACATTCGATTTTCCACAGCCATTTGGCCCGACTACTCCGGTTAAATTTTCAGGAAACTGGATTTTTGTCTGGTCAACAAAGGATTTAAAACCAGCAATCTTGATTTGGCTAAGACGCATATTGAACTGTTAGTGTAAAATGACGTCGGAGTATATCACTTGATAATTTTAGAGAGAAACCTTACATGACAAAAATTTTTATCAGTTTTTTATTGCTTGCCTGTAGCAGCCTTGTATTTGCATCAGAAGCACTGGTCGATACGGATTGGATAGCAAAAAATCTGAATGATAAAAACCTGCTAATGGTCGATTTACGTTCTAAAGACTATTTTGAATATGCCCATATTAAAGGCTCGACTTTCACCGATTACTCCAAATGGCGTGTTGTTAATGACAAGGGCATTACTGGAATGCTGCCGACTCAGGGTCATATTGAACAGCTGTTATCTCAGATGGGCGCTACACCAGATCATCATATCGTACTGATTCCATCCGGTGAATCTGCCAGCGATATGGCTTCTGCCGCGCGAATTTACTGGACTCTTGAACAAATTGGCCACAAAAAGAAGTCAATTTTGAACGGCGGCATTATTGCTTATGCCAATGCAAAATTACCTCTGGAGCGTGGGCCTAATGCAACAGAAAGCACCGACTATGAAATAAAAACTATGAAATTCAATCAAATCGATGCTGATGCAATTCAAAAAAACAGCCGTATGAATATCATTGATGTACGTTCAAAAGCTGAACATTTAGGTATTTACCAGGGGGCTCCCGATGAACATGCAGGTACTATTCCCGGCTCTCAGTCTTTACCCTATGACTGGTTCACTCAAAATGGCAGTGGCCGCCTGGTATCTAATAAGAACATGCAGGTATTGATGGGCACTCTCAATATTGATAACAGTTTACCTACCGTTGTGTACTGTCATACCGGGCATAGAGCATCATTAAGCTGGTTTGTATTACATGAACTATTAGGAAATGAAAAAGCTATTCTGTATGATGGCTCCACACGTGAATGGGCAACTCGACAAGATTTACCCGTAGATCAGTTAATCGCCTTTCAGCATTAAACCGAGACATCTCATTGAAAATATTTCTACTCATATCTTTTATTATTGGATCTACACTGGCTTTTGCCCAGTACCCGGATGAAAATGACGAAGAGGAATATGATACTTCCTATGATCAAAATTTACCCTTTGTTGAGATAAAGGCAGCAGAAAATTTTGCTAACCTGACCCAACTGGCAAAAAAAAATGGTCAGGTAATTTTGCTCGAAATGTCAGCCACTTACTGCGGTTTTTGCAAAACACTGGAAGAAGAAATCATTAAACCCATGTTACGCAGCGGTGATTATGACCATGTTCTCATTCGCAAACTCAACATCGATAGCCATTACCCGATGAAGGATTTAAAAGGTAACAAATCATCACCTTTTGAGCTTTCCAGTAAAATGGGGGTTTACCTCACTCCCACTCTGGTATTTCTGGACGGTGATGGAAATGAAGTGAGTGAACGTATTATCGGGATAAATACTCTCGAAATGTATGGCGGCTACGTCGATGAAGCTATCAATCAAGGTATAAAATCCATTAACAAGACACATTAACCATGACAACAAAACCTTCTAAAACATTAGACACTTTTGACAACCCGAAATCCGATCGCGATTTTACTATTCGTATCGATACACCCGAATTCACCTGCCTTTGTCCTATGACCGGTCAGCCGGATTTCGCTACTCTGAAACTGGAATATATTCCCGATAAATTATGCGTCGAGTTGAAATCATTCAAGTTATACGTCTGGTCATATCGCGACGAAGGTGCTTTTCATGAAGCTGTGACCAATCAAATACTGGATGATCTTGTGAAAGCAACATCTCCCCGTTTCATGCGTTTAACAGCTAAATTTAATGTTCGTGGCGGTGTTTATACCGATGTTATTGCAGAACATCAGGCTGATGGATGGGTTCCACCTGTTCCGGTTATCCTTCCTTAGAACACTGTTCAGGAAGTGAGGTTCAAACCTTACTTCCTGCTATTGTAATAAACGACTCATGTATCTAGGCATTGATTTCGGCACTTCCGGTTGTAGAGCAACTGTTATTAACGACCAGAAAGAAATCATTGCTGAAGTTAAACAACCTTTAGCGCCACCTGATCATCAATGTGGCATGATTCAACAAAATGCTTCAATCTGGCTACAAGGGCTGGATGATCTATTTCAACAACTTTCCACCAAACACGATTTAAAACAGATTAAACGACTGGCCATCGATGGTACTTCCGGCACAGTTATCATCTGTAACAGTCAGGGAAAACCATTGTTGCCTGCCCTGATGTATAACGACAGCAGCAGCTTTAGTGCTTCTCAAGTAATCAAACAGCAATGTCCATCTTCGCAGCACATCACCATGAGTCTTAGTGCAGGTCTTCCAAAAGCAATACAACTTTGTGAAGATTTCCCCGATTTAGATAATATTAAAATTCTCAATCAGGCTGATTTTCTGAGTAACCGCCTTTGCGGGAAATGGGGGTTTAGTGATTATCACAATGCTTTAAAGCTTGGGTTTGATGTTCAAAATATGCAATGGCCAGAATGGATTGGTAAAATTTTGCCTGAACATGTATTGCCTGAAGTGTTACACCCAGGTGAAGTCATTGGCCAGATAACTACAGAGTTCAGTTTAAAATACAGTCTATCTGAAGATTGCTTAATCTGTGCTGGATCTACCGATGCCAATGCCGCATTTATAGCAACCGAATCTACCCAGTTAGGCGATGCCGTTACATCGATTGGTACGACGCTGGTATTAAAAATACTCAACGATAAACCTGTTGAAGAACTAAGTTCAGGAGTGTATAGCCATAAACTCGGAAACAGCTGGTTAGTCGGAGGTGGATCCAATGCCGGAGCTGGAATTCTCAGGCAATTTTTTACTGATCAACAGATAACTGATCTTTCAAATGAAATCGACCTCAATCAGCCTACCGGACTGAACTATTATCCATTGTCTCGCCCCGGTGAACGTTTTCCCTACAATGACCCGCACAAAGAACCCGTGCTGCAACCTCGTCCTGATTCTGATGTGGAATTTTTACAGGCATTGCTGGAAGGTTTAAGTCAGATTGAAAAAACCGGTTATGAAAAATTTCATCAAATCGGCGCTCTTAAACCAGGGCATATCAAAACCTGTGGCGGCGGTGCTCAAAATCCAAAGTGGACTGAAATGCGCCACCAGCTATTGAACATCCCTGTTAAAGCTGCATCTCAAACCGAGGCAAGTTATGGTTCAGCATTACTTGCCCTACACGGGTTGAAAAGTTATCAGTAAAACTACTGAATAGTTCTCACACAACGATAATTCAAGATATCATCATTCGGGAAACCATCACCCCAGGAACCGACCACCACAGCAGCATGACTATTTTCATTCACTAATTCACTGGTCCAGTAAGGGTACTCATAATAAGGATCCTCATAGTTATAAAAGACTGACTCTGGTAGTGGTATATAGCCCTCAACAAGAAGTTCTTCAGCTATTGGTAAGCGCCAGTCATCATATCCACCTAATACACTATCACTACAGAAACTATCAGCCACAGACCATATATCTCTATAAAATACAGCATCAAAAGTATCATCCCATTGAATATTATGATCAAAATCAGATACTATTTCAGTGACATTATTTCGACTAATACCTGTCCGAACCTGTGTTAATGGCACTGATGTCGCTTCCAATTGTGTCTTCATCAAAATCGAGTTGGTGTAATAGTTATAGGGTGAGGTTTGAGATCGAGCCATTTGCTCGGTAGAAACAAAGTTCTGTCTTGCATTAATCGATAGATGTAACCAGCCTGTAGATGAAATGGTTAATTCATTATTCGCCAGATAAGGATCTTCCCGGTCATCAGTGGCATGGTCAGGCCCAGTCACCCAGCTTTTATGATTCAGGATAAAACCAGCTCCACTGTTGTTACCGTTACCATCATCTTCACCATCAGCATTAAGTGCAATCAGGTTCAAGCTGTAATAGGGTGTTTCAGTTAAAACCAGACCTTGATAATAAAGTTCTTTACTGGCAACTACCGAGAGATAAACCACACCATTATAGTAAGCTAACTGGCCATTACTATTTTCCAGCCCGGCATAAGGAGCATCAGATTGAATCAGCTTCGACCAGGCCACTGATAAATCTGAAGCACGCAACCGGACAACCCTGACGGCTTTAGTTTCATTCACATTCAAGCTTTCACCACCGTAGGCGGTTGTCGTATCCATGCTGAGATACAGGGCATCACCTTCCAGCAACATATCGGTAATGGTTGAATCGACAAATTCAACATTGGTTGCTTCTAAAGTTCCGTCACTATTATATTTTTTAACACCATCAGAACCTTTATCAAGATAGTAAGTACCACTGGTATCAACCTGAATCGGCGTATATCCACCACGATCAGAACCCAATGTATATTGATCCAGAATCATCTGTTGATTATTACCTTCTAAATCCATCTGGTAAATTACGGTATAACCAGACATGTCCGGCTGGGTATTAATTCTAGCCAGAACATCAATTAGATCATTATTTATTGTCATATCATAAGTGTAATCATTATCAACCGTTCCAAACTGCCTGGACCAGACAAGCGCACCGTCTAAATCAAGTCGCTGTACAAATAAATCATAGGCACCCAGAATCTGTCCACCTCCAGTTCCATCAATATCACCGTTGGTTGAACCAGTAATAAATAGCTGGTCATTATAGATTTCAATGCCTTCAAACCAGCTACGACCGGTAGAGGTCAATGCCGTGACCCACATTTCTACGCCATTGCGGTCATATTTTGTTAGATACAGCTGGTAATCATCAACCGTTACCCTGTACATACTATGCTCGCTATCAACGACTATATTTCGATTATCACTACTCATCAATTGATAACGAATAGCCCAGTCAACATCAATACAGGCATCACTGGTATTCCTGTAAATCCAGCTGGTATTACCTGCAATCAAATCAAAACCATCATTAGTATCGATACATCCGGGGAGTTTCACATCAAAGGTAACATCCCCATTTTCATCAACTTCCAGCTCATTCCACCCTCCAAATGTTCTCCATATATTACTGTTTCCATACTCTGTGGCCTGACGATACTGGTATTGCTCAAGCAGATTCAAATCAATATTGACCTGAGTAAGCTCAGGGTAAAACCTATCAACAGGAACCCCAAATCGATTCGCTGCATGTAAACTGATGGTAGAAACAACACCTGCCACCAATGGAGGCAGAATAGTTGGATTTGAAATAACCACTTCTCCTTCACTCACCGTCAGATTGAAATAAACATTACTATAATTGCTGGCCTGAATAGTAACTTCATAGTCACCTCCACTTTTTACCATCTGGTTAGAGTCTGTAAAATGAAGACGTATTTGTCCTTCGGTGATTTCATAATCAGCAGGGCTGGATAGATTTATAACATCCCCGCTTCCATAAGAACCACTGATACTGACCTCAGTTACCGATGCTCTCCAGCTTGTATTATCATCAAAGGTATAATCACAGCTATCATCATCAATGGAACAATCTGTTGCGGAACCATTGATATAAGGTGGAATATCCGCTCTAACCGCAACGGTTCTCGTAAAAGTATCTGAGCCAGCCGCATTAGTGGCAGTAATATCAACCGTGAAACTATCCATGCTATCGACCGTTCCACTGAGTAAACCTGTGCTGGTATCAAAACTGGCCCAGCTCGGTTTATTGTTAATGCTCCAACTGTCTACTGCACCACCCGTATTCAGCGGTGTAAATTCAAACGTTTGATTGATCATCGGTTCGGTAATAAACATAAGACCAAACTGTGGTGCAACGAGTTGTTGAGTCGTCGAATTAAACTCAGCACTCACGCCTCCAATCGTTAACTCAGTTGTGGTCACAGTGTCATATATATTTGCAGAGGTATGCCTAACAAGAATATTTTCTTTATTGGTAATCTGCCCGGCTTGTTGAGTCCATGCACCCAGGCCAATCTTATATTCACCATTAACGATCGTGACCGGTGACGGTTCATTAATCCCACTGATAATGACTGAGTTACTTTCTACCAACGTCGATAAGGTCTGGTCAATTACAGGCTGGAATATAAATGCATCAGGCGTTGTATCATTAGCATTCGGATCAACCAGAGTATTGACAGTAAATTCAGCCGTCATACCACCCAATACTAATGTTGCAGTTGTGGCTGTGCTGTAATCAGTTGATGACTGTAAGCGCAGCTTTATACTTTCACCATTTACAATATCGTTGGCATTAATGTTTGACCAGACACCAGTACTATTACGCCAGTACTCACCCTTATCAAGACTGAGGCTGGCAAACCCGGTCAGGCCACTAATCGTGACAACATTTGATTCGGTTAATGTATCCAGACCTATATCACTCTTATTGGTAAACCCAAAATTATCAGCGGTAGTATCAGGGGCAACAACCTCAATCGTTAATATCATTGAATCTGACTTTTCAGCAGGGTTGCCTTTCAATTGTGTTCCAGTTATTTGCATTGTGGCAATGCCTTCAGATCCAATAGAGGGTCGACCTGAACAAGACAACACCTGATTGCCATCTCTTGCCGTAATTTCTTCACAGTTGAGCCATGTTGGTTTATTGCTAAAGGACCATTCATCGACATAGCCATTTTGACGTAAATGGCAATGACTTAAATTATTACAGTTATCAATATCCAGAGGACTTGAAACGGGTGAAGTATCACTGTCTATAATAAAACTGAGTTGCTGATAAGCAGTGGGTGATTCAAGTTGAACAGTTTGGCTGGCATCACTCAGCACCGGTGCTTCACGATCAAAAAACAGGGTGAATTCCCGTTCAGATGTATACAGCCCATCATCCACTGTAACTGTCATCAGCTGTTTAAAACTGCCATTGAAATAATCTGGAACAAGGGTGCCATCACACACACCTTCATCATTATCATCCAGATAACAGGTAGCATAATAAACAGGGGTACCTTTGCGGTTAGGTTCTTTAATTGTTTCATCAAACGGATCATCCTGACCGGTTATGGTTACTGTCAGCTGATCAATACGGGTATCACGATCAGTTACATTAAAACTGAATAGAAACTTACCGTCAGTGTCATTACTGCCATCCATTTTGACTTCGGTACCGAAGATATCACCTGACATCTGCGGACCTTTATAAGAATCACCACCGTACAGATTTAATAAAACCAGCCTGGAACCAAGCACACTTAGCACTAAATCACGCTCATAATCTGCAAATTCAAAATCAAGTACTCGTTGCTCACTCACGTAAGTATCCGAATCATCAACATCCGCATCATTAGCAGACTGAATAAATCCAGAGCAGGATAAACCTTCCGCACAGTAATATTGACTCACTGGGTTATATCGAACCCGTTTTCTGGGTGAAAGATAGTCGGAGCCCGACTTCACATAACCATTGATATTTCGATCAAACCATAACTCATACAGGTGTTTGTTATATCTGAGCGTCGCTGAAGTTTCTGTAGTGGATACGGTTGTTGCATGTTGAAAACCAGTCATATCTCTCAACAACTGCCTTTGGGTAGAGTAGGTATTCACCGTTTTACCATAACCATACTCAAGTGGTGCAACATAATGATTAAAAGTATCTTTCAATTCCAGTTGCTCACTGTCATTGATTTGATAAGTAAAAATATCCCGGTCTAACACTTCAAAATAGCAGTTCATATCAGCTGCACTACAACTACTTTGAAAATCCCTTTTAAAGTCACTCATCCAGTCCCATGCTGTTGAACTTGAAGTTACATACAAAAGCTTTTTGGCCGTGACGACAACAGAGTTATTATCGATAAAATCTACAAAAGATATACTTTCAGTACTATTTTCAATACTGTCCTTGAAAATAAAATCATTGCCATCTAACTGGTAATATAAAACTTCAGGATTCACTGCTTGCTGCTTATCTTCACTGCTATAACTTAGTGGAATATAAGGTACTAAAAGACCACTTCTATCGGGTGATAGCACAGCTTCCAGCAATGAATAAACTGTTGAGCCATCTGAACCTTCTACTAACATCGAATTTTCCAGTGTCATCACACCCTGTTCGGTATAAGACACAATCATCAAACGGGCCCCATCATCGCCAGATATTGCAAAAAGAATTCTGTTATCGGGTAATAGTTTAATCAGCGACAGCGCTCTACTGTGAGACAACAAACCATTAGCCACATATCCGGATATTGTTTTTTCGGATGTCAGTGATTCTTTTATAGGTAATAAGTCACCACTAAAGTTTCTGATATCGTAATTAAACAGCTTCGACATCTCAGCAGTTTCAGCATTATATTTGAATATTCCACCGACAACGCCTCTTGCACTGCCATCAGTCACTATTGCTTTTCCTGCATACACATCAAACAGTTTGGGGTTAACAATTTCAGTCATCTCTACACTGTTAACTTCATTCATTTCCATCGAATAAGTATCTTTACCACTATTTACTTCTGACAGATTCAGTGAGGTATCAACACTGGGAAATGGAGTGGTCAAATCACCAACACTTAAATTGATGGTTAAACTCACCAGGGCACTTGGGCTACGGTTTCTATTATGTTTTTGCTGAAGGGTATAAGCATCACTCAGTGGATTTTCTAATGAGCGTTGATTGCTAGAGTTATACACAGGAAACTCTTCGATCACTAACTGGTAATCATCACCACCGAGGTAATTCCATTTAAATTCAGCTTGAGTATTAAAAATTTCTTCCAGATTAAAAGTCTGGCTGAACACACCGATCATGTCATCATCTTCAACACTCATACCATCATCTTCAGTGATCGCCAGTTCTACATATATAGCGGCTACGTTACTGCCTTGTGAAGAAAATAATCGAGCTGCTGGTGTTATCACATCACCATCACCGACATGATAAAATCGCAAATACCCAGAAGCTGCATCCGAACCATCATCTTCATCTGAAAATAATGTATGCGTATTAATTCCACCTCGTGACCTATCACTGATCAAACCAACATACGGTAGTAACCGGATTTCAGCATCATCATCAGATTCATAGTTGGATATAATTTTCACCTTATCCAACACAACTGACAAAGTGTTAATGGGTACAGATTTTATACGTTGAAATTCAACTTCCGCACGTGTTTTTTTGCCTTCACCCAACAAATAGTGTGCATTGGTTTTAATAATATTATTGCCATTGGCCGAAGAACCTTCGTCACTAAAATTATTTAATAAATTATCCAGATCACTGTAAATATCAGTCCCTTCAGAAAGGTTATCGATGTCAGCATTCACTTTTAATTTCTGCCTGGCTTCTTCAATTTGACCATTTTCAATCAATGTGGCAATTTCTTCTGCCTCAAGCGCCATCGAAACACTGCCTGTTACAGCAGCAATACCCGATATTGTTTGGACTAAATCGGCATGTTCACCAAACTGGGCATAGTCAAGACTTAATAGAAAATCAGCATTTTGGTAAAAATTCAATCCGGATGTGGCCAGATTCCCCACTCCACAGGCTATCTGTGCATAATTGATTTTTTGACCATAAGTATCAATGCCAGTATTGTCTTCGGGAAAGCCTGACATAAAGAAATTATAATTTTTAGTATTGTGTAATCCATAGAAAGGATCACTGCTAGAGTAACGATTAATGGTCGCCCTTGCGCTTCCAAGAGGGTCATCCTCGGCATTTTTTTCGAGCTGGTGTAAATCATCTACTAGATCGACTGATGCACACACCAAACCTACAAAATTACCAGTAGCCAGATTAAAGGTTTGAGTGGCCGCATAACTTAATACTGCTAATAACTCGGCATCGGTATCGTATTCATCCTGATCAATTGCAGAATAGTCAAAAGTTAATGGCAACGTGGTTTCATTCACTCTGTCAACTGGTACACCGAATATAGGCCGGTTGGTATCGATAATGACAGGGCTTTTAAAATAAGGTAACAAACCATCCATGCAGCCATCATCCTGTGGATCACAAACTGACTCTTCCAGAGTTTTATAGGCTAATCCATCATAAGGAAAATGGCCTGTCTCTATCTGTACAGACCTGGTTTTCCAGTTAAGGTATAAATCATAATAATTGGATAAAATGTTAAGGTATTCAACGTCCTGATATTCACGGCCCATGGTATTGGCATAGTCATTCATGACAGCCAGAACTTTGAATACTTCATCTGGAAACTCGATACTGTAAGGCGCTGGAACGCCTCTTATGCAAACATCTTCTTCCCCATTTTCATCACGACACTGATAGTAGATTGGATTATTTTGTGGGTCATATCGATTATTACGTGCGTACTCATACAAGTCTCTTCTTCTTTCAAACTCATCCTTGTACTCGTAACAGCTCTGGTCAACCCCAAACTCAAGACCTGTTTTATCTGATTTTTCCCAACACTGCCATAATGCAATCTGGTCATTCATGGTGCCATCTCTTGCAATCAGGTCTTCAAGGTAACTTGGCACATTTAATTTTGGTGCCATGGTTGTATTCAAGGTTAAATTAACTTCACCCTCGTTAGTACGACCATTATCACCCTGTGTCTTTAAAGAAACATTTTTAAGTAAACCCAGCATAAATTCACGAGTTTGAACCTGCTTATCAGTATTCACTGATGGTATAACTGATAAATAGGTATCAGAGTCAATATCTCTAGCTTCTATAGCCGAGAGAGCGGTGATGCCTGTTTCACTCGTCTGGATACTTCCAGCAGGTAGCAAGTCTAGCCGCCAAACACCATTTTCACGCGGTAGAGCGGAAGATAAACCTGCTGCGGACTGGTAACCGGAACTAGTTGTTTGAGTGGCCGAATAAACTTTCCCGGAAGGTGCATAAACTAACAGGTCAAATCCTGCATCCCCGGAATAATCAGTATCAATTTTAAACAGTAGCTCTACATTCTCCAGCAAAGAACGGATAGAGCTAAAAGTATAGGAATAAGCATTAAAAAAAGAATTGGAATTGATCAGTTCAACTTCTTCACCATTTGACAGATATTCATTGCCTTCAAAATAGAAGTGCTGACCAAATCGCTCTGAATCTTTCAGATCAATCAGTTTGATACTGTAATTATTACTCGCACCAACAAAGGTATATGGCTGACATAGATCACCAGCATTCAACGGTAAGTGAATATAATATGTGCCAGATACATTTTGATCGAGCAGTGTAAGCCCGTCACTATCGAGCAGGGTAAGTTGCACCGAATTAGTAGATGCTATTTCAAATACGGCAATTCCAGGCCGGGATAATTTAATGATGGCATTGCCTGACTCGGAAGAAACCAGGTTACTGGTAATGGCAGCACCAGACTCAGCCACTACCATAGGGACATCAACACTGGAAATGAGACAACTATCTGCAAATGGATAATCTGGATCTATTCCCAGACCACCTTGTTCATCATCATAGTTACCCAGACTGTAACCGGGTATCGACCATTCACCGGTTCGATAAGCTTTTGGAGAGTCAGAGCCGCGTGCTGCAGGATCATCTTTGATGATTACATTTTGAAACTGTTGATCCAGACTGCCATAGTTATTTTCAATTTCAATTTTTCCAAATGCAGATTGCATCTGTTTAAATTGAACCATATCAATAGGACTTTGATCAGCTAGTCTCAGCTTTCTATTGAGAGCCGCTAGTTTTTCATTATTAAATAATTCAATTGCCTGATCAGTGACATCCGGCATGGGAAAGATATCGCTATCCGGTAAGCGGAGCATATTCTTAAGCGCAACCGGTGATAATGGCAGTTCTGTAATTTTTTCAACTAGCTCATCACTAACGCCATTCAATTTCAATTTTTGATATTCGATATTACGATCATTCTGTTTCAATAATCTAACAACGGATTCTACTTTTATAGTTGGGTCAGCAGCTGTCAGTTCAAGTGTCAGTGCCATTGCACCCGAGTCAGAAACTTTCTCGGCTAGTGCATCAAGCGTAGTGACCCCTATATTTTCCAGTAAGCCCGCTGTATCTTCCAATACCAGAGGAGTGACAGCCTCTTCTTTAGTTTTATCCGAACTGCCTCCTCCACAGGAAGAAAGCAAAAAAATTAAAATTCCTGAAAATAAAACTCTGGATCCATTTCCTAGTAAAGCAGACATCACATAACCTTGATAAAAAACTGGTTGTTAAATCTGACTTAAACACCAGTTTAAACTATAAAGAATTTTCTGAATTTTGAGGTCAGAAAATTCATCCGTTGTTGATAACGCGCCGGATAGTAGCAAAATGAAACCTTTAATATCTTGACTCAAATCAAGTTTAAAATCAAAATAGAAGTATGTTGTAAATACTTGAACTTGCTCACAATTTTTAAAATTTTTTTTGTAAAACAAGAAAATAGATTAATACCTTAACAAAATGTAAAAGTCTGAAATCAACCTGTGATTATCAATATAATTACTTATAAAGCTCGACAAAACTGACTTAAAAATCATCCTCAATTCAATAATCTTTACAAAAATACCACCCAAGAGTTATTGTCAGAATAGCTACTTCATGGCAACCTGTTAAATTAGCTATTAACCATTAAATAAAGAGTAATAAATTATATGATTGCAGATATAGGACGCGGTACAGGTTACCTGGCAAAAGGTCTTTCACTCATTTCCAGCAAAGGTATAAAACGATATGTACTTATTCCACTGAGCTTAAATATTTTTCTATTTGGAGCCTTAATCTGGACAGGGTATTCACAATTTGCCCCAACGGTGGAATGGATGATGTCATTTGTACCAGGCTGGTTAAGTTTTCTGGAAAGTATTTTATGGCTTTTCATTACTTCACTTACAGCCATTATTGTATTTTTTATCTTCACTCCTGTAGCCAATATTATTGCAGCACCTTTCAATGCCATTATGGCGGAGAAAGTAGAGGAACTGCTCACGGGTAAAGATATCAATTCAAATATCAGCTTGATGACCATAATCAAAGACAGCATCATGTCTCAAATCGGTAAGCTGGTTTACATCTTACTCTGGTCATTGCTGTTACTGCTTATCAGCTTTATTCCTGTCATTAATTTAATATCACCATTTTTATGGATAATTTTTGGATCCTGGTTACTTTCTCTGGAATACCTGGATTACCCAATGGGAAATCATGATCTAACTTTCAAGCAGCAAAAGGAAACACTCAAGAAACGTAGAGGCCTGTCATTAGGTTTTGGCGGTAGCGTGATGATATTAACCAGTATTCCCATTGTTAATTTTATCGTCATGCCTGTAGCTGTTGCCGGTGCAACTGCCATGTGGGTAGATCAACTAAGCGCAAGTACATCATTAACCCGCTAAAACACATTATAAATCTATATTTTTAGTCATGTTTTCCACATAGTGGCCGATAGTTATGACTAAGATTAAACTCCTGAGTTTTTATGAAAAATAAAATACAACCCACTCGGAAGGATCGCATTATGCGAGACAATGATTTCATTGTCTCAAAAACGGACTTGAAAGGACTGATTACCTATGCCAATGAGATTTTTATAGAGTTTTGTGGTTACTCCCAATATGAACTTTTTAATGCTCAACATAATATTATCCGTCATCCTGATATGCCTAGAGCAGTATTTGATTTAATGTGGAAAACCTTACAGGCGGGTAATGAGTTTAATGGTTATGTTAAAAACATGTCCAAAGATGGAGGTTTCTATTGGGTCTTTGCTAATGTCACACCCAGCTATGATAACAACAAGGATATTATTGGGTATTACTCAGTCCGTCGGAAACCATCACAACAAGCCATTCAGGTTGTAGAGCCCATCTATAAAGAAATGGTTGCAACTGAAGAACATAGCGGTTCAAGAAATGCGATAAAAGATTCAACGGCTCTGTTACTTTCTAAACTAGAACAACTGGGAGTCAGCTATGATCAATTTGCTCTCTCGATTTAATTTTAAAACCCTGCTGACTTTAATTGGGTTAGTAATCATCATTTTGCCGGTGTATTCTTTTATTCAACATGGCTTTGACCCTGTTGTAATCACTTTACTGGTAATTGCTCTCATATTACTGTTTGTATTAAATAGCCAAAAAAATCAGCAGTTAAAAATAGAAAATGCAATTCAAAAAGTCACCACCAATATGGCTTTGGGTAAACTCGAAGATAGAATTTATCCGGTTGATGACAGCATTCAAACTCCTGTTACCGATATTGCCCATAAAATTAATAGCACTCTGGATCAAATGGAAACATTTATCCGGGAAGTTCAAACTGTTTTTGAATATATCTGGGAAGGGAAGTTTCATCGAAGTACATTCCCTACCGGTGTACAGGGCATTTTTTCCAAAATACTGTCTGAGATCGATCTAACAGTTAGTCAGATGGAAGAAGGTTACTGGCAAAAGCAAAAAGATGAATTGTTATTCACTCTTGATGGTTTAAGAAATATAAATTTACTTGAGAATTTAAAGAAAACACAGGCAGATCTTACAACTATGGCAGTTGAAATGTCTGAAGTTGAACTTTCATCAGCTGAATCAGCAACAACCGCGCAAAAAAGTGAGATAAGTGTCAAACAGGTACTGGAAAATATCAGCCTACTCATTAACTCTGTAGAAACGATGAAGGGTTCATCTCAAACGCTCAATGAAGCCAGTATAGAAATTACTGAAGTGACATCTTTCATTGCAAGTGTGGCAGATAAAACTAATTTACTGGCATTGAATGCCGCTATCGAAGCAGCAAGAGCAGGTGAGGCTGGCCGGGGTTTTGCCGTTGTGGCTGATGAAGTAAGAAACCTGGCAGTAGAAACAAAAGAAGCAACCGATAATATTACTCGTATTATTAAACAGGTGGTCGACTCAAGTTCAACTATTTTTGAAGATACTGAAAAAATGAATGAGCTCTCTCAGGAATCACACAATGTGGTCAATGAGTTCAAACAAAATTTTGCCCGCTTTTCTGAAATCTCACAAAAAACACTGGACGTTGTCAGTCATACACGCCTTATTAGCTTTGCCACTCTGGCCAAGGTTGATCATGTTGTTTATATTCAAAAAGCTTACAGAACATTAGATTCTGGTAGAGCTTCTCAGGAAGCACATGATGTAGAAGTCAATGATCAAAACTGTCGTTTTGGGAAATGGCTGCAAGATGAATCCGCTGGTGCAAAATATAGCCACTTACCAGCCTATAAAAAACTATCCCAGCCACATCATGACGTACACTTTAATGTTCATCAAATCCTTGATCTAATCTCACGAGATGAATGGCTTAAAAACAAAGAGTTACAGGCTAAAATTCTTGATCATTTTAAATTAACAGAAGATGCTAGTGATGAAATATTGACATTGGTTGACGACCTGGTTAAAGAGAGTCAACAATTTAAATAAGCATCAATTTAAAGCCGGCGATCTATCATAGAAACCCGGTAAGCATTGTCTTTTCTAATCTGGTAAAGCTGGAGAGTACCATCAATTCCACCCATAGCTATAGTTGACCCTTCAACCGATAAGCCGGCCCTGGCATTGACCTGAGTTGACTTAACCCAGCTACGCTTACCCGAAACAGAATCCAGCGCATAGATGTCTCCTCTTTGAGTCAGGAAAAGTAATTTACCTTCACTAAGTACTGGTTTCCCAAGCAGGTAATTAAATGATCCTCCGTCAATATTAAATTGCCACAATTTAATACCATTTTGAGAAGAAATAGCAAATACCTTAGTGGTAGCAGATCCGTAATAAATCACGCCATCACTACCTAATAATGAAGGAGTCCAGTTTCCAGTATCAACACGCCAAAGTTGTTGTCCATTCTGACTATTTAAAGCATTAATGAAATCCTGATAACCGACATAAACAACGGCATCCTTGTCTGCATAAATAGCTTTGATATAACCATCCACACCTTTAAAGTCCCAAAGTAAAGAACCATCATTAATATTATGAGCACTTATTTTCATCGGACCACCTTCATCAATATCGATGGAAGGATCATAGTAACTACCAGCGAGGAAAAGAGTACCATCGTTTATAGATGGACTTTGAAGAGCATAGTTACCTGTTTTTGTTGACCATTTCATTTTTCCAGAATTCAAATCCACCGCAAAAAGTATTGCCTTTCCATGCGGATCATTACTTAACTCAGGACCTACATAAGTCGTGGGAATGTATAAAGTATTATGTTTAACAAGCGGTTTACTCTGAACATCAACACCTAAATCCAGTTGCCACAACAATTTACCATCAACAATCGAATGAGCCTGGAAAAGTCCTCCAGATAGGCCTACAAAAAATTTATCATCATGAACTACCAAAGAACGATCCCAGTAGCGTATGCCTTTTTCTGTTTCCCAGTTTAGCTGACCTGACTTCCTGTTAAACCCCTTTACAACACCCTTTGAGCTCGTGGCTATCACTGTTTCTGCAGTAATCACAGGGGGAAGATGAATCGGCGATTCAAGCTTAGCTTGCCATATCAACTCAATATCTGAAGCACCTTTAACAAGCCCTGGTGCAAAAAAAAGGGTAAACCCGGTTAATAATGCAACCGGGTTTACCATCCATTTTTTTAAGAATTTAAAATTCATAATGAGAAAGGTTACTACTCTGTAATAAGCGAATAACTACGAGTCATCGCCTTTCTGAAAAATGAATCACTCAACTCTTTTCCCTCTAAAAACAAGAGGACCATCTCTGTTTTCTTCAGTAATATCAAATTCCATACCAGGAGACATACGGTTATTACGTAATCTGGCCTTCATTTTTGACATACTCCAGTTAAAATCTCTAGCCCCAATTTTTGATTGTCCCAATAATGGTACACCTGGAGGTTTTGATAACACATCACCACCTTGCATGATACCCTCGTAACTGGATAGGTTCATTTCATGATATGAGTTCTCAGAGTTGTTAAAGTGACATGAAGAGCAGGATTGAGATCCTTTAAACCAGATTCCATGAGTAGTAAACAAAGGTAAAACCGACTTTGTAAAAGAAACCTTCTTACCACCAAACTTAAATTTAGACTTCTTTGGTGCTCCAGCCTTTGTCCATGTTTCAAGTAATCCCAGAGCATTCAGGTCACAGCCATATGTTGGGCTATCCCCTTTTTTAACAACTTCTGCTACCCCATTTGAAACTTTCATACAAGGACCATCACGATTCACTTCGGTCAAATCTTCAGGCCAACCTGGTGGCATACGATTATTTCTCAAACGAGCTCGAAGCTTGGAATGACTCCAGTCATAAGCTGCTCCATGGTTACCCTGTCCAAACAGCGGTACTCCAGGAGGATGGGATAATACATCCCCTCCTTTCATTAACCCTTCATAAGACGTTAAATCCATCTCATGGTAGGAATTTTCACTGTTGTCAAAGTGACAGCTCGCACAAGATCTTGAACCTTTAAACCAGATTCCTGCAGTAGTAAAAAGCGGCAGTACGTCTATGTCAAACTGTCCATTGTAATCATCACCATCAGCACCAATATATTCAAACTTCTTTTCTTTGGGTGCTCCTCCATTAATCCAGGCTGCAATAAGATCAACCGCTTTAATTGCACCACTCTTAGAACCGTTTGCAGCACAGTCAAGGTAAACCTTTGCTGCCTCAACCATACATTGATCCCCTCCTTTTGCTCCCCCGGAAAATGAACCGCTATCCGCATAAGATGGTATGACCGGGTAGGCACACGACATCAACATTATTAAAGAAACACTTTTTATATTTATTATCATTGCAATACTATCCTCTCTGGTAATAGTTTTATAAAACCTGATAAAGACGCCGTGATCAGGTTAAATATTTTCATATAGAGTTTATAAATCCCCTTTTTGATAAAAAATTAATTTTACATAGTACAAAAATTAACTTATATCACTTTTACAATGCCAGACTAAGTGTGAAATTTTCGTTAAATAAATATAAAAATTATAGAAATTTCAAATGAAATTAAAGAAAAACTGTTATTTTAAAAAAACTCTAAATAAGGGAGAACAGTTTTCAGGTTGGTCAAATCCAGAAAAATCACCAATTCAATAGAGACCTGGAAAATACAATAATTTAATGTACAGCTTTAGCAGGTACTTTCCATAAAAAGTATAAACATCCAAGTGCGATAGCAAACCACATAACAACCCAGAAGATTTCAGGTACCCAGGTAATAGAAGCCAGAGTAGCCCCATCGCCCAGATCACGTCCATCCAGTAGATATAATGGACTGCGAATTGCATCCAGTAATACAAATATACCAACCAGCTGAATAAATGACTTCACACTGATCCATAACGACCTGTACAACGGCAATCCATACATCACTAGTAAGACAACGAGGATAATAACAGTAGGGATATCGCGAGCCCACAGTACTAATGTTAAGGCCAGCATAAATACCATAATACTAACCATTATTTTTGAGCTATTGGGGGTCAGGTTATTGGCAACCTGGTAGATCAACAGTCCCCAAAGTGCACTGCCCGCATAACCCATAAATGAAACAATAAAATGGATACCACCACTGGTTGTGCATAAACCTGAACCATTAAAATTAAGTGAAATATTATGAATGGAACCACCCGATAACAGGGCTGCCAGTCCATGGCTTATTTCATGGAAGAAGGTTTCACTCCATAAAAAAGGTAAATTAATCAGTGGTAAATAATCAATAACAAATGCGGCTAATATGAATAAAATTAGTCGCATTTGAGGAGTTAAATTCATGCACCTATCAATCCGGCAATCAATAAACCAACAACAATATAAATACTGCCTTCAATTACACCCACACTGATATTTCGCTGTTGTCCTACTTCTTCGCCGATATCTACCTTGTGTAAAACAGCATGACGGATAACGATGGCTATTAATGTCAGCAAGATAAACAACAGCAATGCTACGGCAAACCATAATAGAAAGACCGATAAAAAAACATCAGGAGTATATTCCACGGCAGTAAATGCAGAACTCACTGCAATCGCAATACCCATTCGATAAGCACTAAAGCGTAAAGCCAGAGCCACATTATCTTCTTCAATAGCGGTATGAAGTTGAGCACCATTGTGGCGCTTTTCATACACTTTAACCCGGTAAACAGTTGCCAGAGCCATAATAACCTGTGATGCAATAAAGCTTACCACTACGGCTAACAGGCTCATCATGAGGCCACCCTCCACCCAGGTCATAGCTCCCTTTATGATGATAGCCGTCGCAATCATGTTGCTGGCATCGATCAGGCTCGCAGCCATATTTCCCTGCATAATCTGTTCATGTATTGAAAGTCCCGGAAAAGAGACTCGATCAAACACAATTCGTGTAATCCACATTAGTACGATACCGATCACACCGAATAAAATGACCGTTATTGCCTCATTAGCAAGACTGTATCCGGCATCGCCTGAGACTACGCCCATTAGCATAATACTCACTGCAACCATAGCACCGGCTAGAGACACACCAAATGCCTTATTATCATTTTGCGAAATCTCGTGCATGGCAGACACACTGGCAACCGTTCCAGCCAGATAACGCATTCCACTGAGTATTCCAACAGCAATTATAAAGTCGACCAGGTAGTAAAGCGCCAGGTCCAGATCTACATTAATGAATTCTGATAACATTTCTGGTCTCCTTATTTGCCTGAACGAGAGCTACGAGAACTCGAATATGATGAACTGCGGCTACTTGAACCGTAGGAACTGGACCGACTGCCGGACTTGGTGCTTTTAGTTGATTTAGAAGTTGACCCACCATAGCTTGATGATCGATTAGCAGTGGTTGCGTAACGCGATTTAGTAGCGGCACTGGGTTTGTTATATTTAGAAGGATGACGCTGACTTAAATTATAATTTCGATTTACATCGGTGCTTGATCCCCAGCGGTTGCGACCATAATTTCCGTAATAACTGTAATTCGGGCGAGATGACCAGGAGTCATAATATGAACGTCCTCCAAGCACATTACTGAACAGAGAGTACATGCCATACCACTCCCAGAAGGACCGACCACTACTGTCCTGCTTCCAGTTACCGTAAGATGGATTGCCTACCAGAGCATTAGACTTTTGAGCCGATTCCTGTTGATAAGCTGGAACATCAACTGCAGGCAACACATTTCCGGACAATGAAGCCAGGGTATTAACAACATCAGCCAGACCATTATTAAATTCATACACATCGGCCCCGGAATTGATTAACTGTAGTTCCTGTAAATTAAAATTTGCGGATTCAGAGCTGGTGGGTGAAAGATTAACGTTAG
Organism: Gammaproteobacteria bacterium; assembly: GCA_018669845.1. Taxonomy (GTDB): domain Bacteria; phylum Pseudomonadota; class Gammaproteobacteria; genus JACNJF01. Next base: position 32,072 of record JABHSO010000082.1, read on the forward strand.
CCAGACGTTTATTTAATGAAAGAAAAGCTTCACTTTTTGAAGTCGCTTCTTTTGCCATCAAATTGGCAACATCAGCATAGTCAGGTTTTATCTGTTTAATTTTTTCAGCATATTTGGTGATTAACAAAGCATTGGTTAATTGTTTGTTATCCAGCTGCGTTTTTAAATTATCAACATTTGATTGAACCAGTTTATGGGTATCACGCAATTGTTCTTCAAATCGATTACCGCAACCCGATAAAATGAGTACTGCCAATAACCAGAACCAGCTTATACGTCGAAATGCATGGAAATTATTTGTCATTACTGTCACCTAAGCTGCCTTCTGAGAGACATAATTTTTTAACATCATCATTACTGAATTTATTTTTATCCTTACTGATTGTAATCAATGCCTGTCCATCAGGTATAGTATCAGCCGCAGGGTTATACACCATTTCACTAGTCTTTCTATCAATATAAGCTACCGCAATGCCAACATTGTGGGAAATTAATCGAGTCACAATATCAGACCATGATAATCCACTCAGTTCAATATCGAAGCGACGATATTCATCATCTTCACTGTTAAACATATTTTCTATAATACGTTCAGAGTCCGGCGCTACAAATGCACGAACAATCATTTCAGGGTAAGCTCGAATAGGACGTATTAAAATATTCGCTCCAGCAGCCTGTAGCCGTTTTCGATTACTGTCTTCGACACATTCAGCCAGAACCCTCGCATCGATATTCAAGTCATTTAAACGGTGTAAAATATCAAATGTTCGACCATCTGAACTTTCATCATTTTCATCCTTGGTCAGCACTATTATTTCACTGGCCTTATCGATACAGACAGCGGCTAAATCATCAGGATTACTCGCATTGCCATGGTAATGCACAACATTATCTAACTCTGTAATAAAGTCTGGAAGACCATTTGGAAACTGTCGGCTCAATAGATAAATAGTAGTGTCTTCATAATGAGTTGAGCACCTGAATTGTTTAATCAGCCTCTGTAAGTATCTTTCACCTGAAAATGAGGGTGTATTCAAAATAACGATATGATTGTTCATTTTCCAGCTCCACAAACCTTTGGTTTTTTTATCACGGACTTCCATTCGATAATCAAAATAATCTCCTACAACCCTGGCCAGAATGAATATTCCGCCAAGATATAATAATAGAATAGTGGCCAACCGCCCTTCTGTTGTGGCAGCAGAAATATCACCATAACCCACGGTGGTTGCTGTAGTGAACGTTAACCAGCTCGCATCGCCGGCACTTAGGCCTTCATAATGCATCATTAAAAATATGTGCAAAGCAAAAAGTGCTGTTAACAGCAGGCTGGATTTAATAATCGAATTGATTAAATTAAAGTGTGCAACAAGCTTTAACCGTTTGCTTCTTCTTGCAAAAAAACTTAATAGTGAATGCATAGTGTCCTACGCCGAGATAATAGTTTAGCGGTGGTCATTGTTAAATATGAATCATACTGTTTTCAACAACAATATGTCGAAGAAAAATGACAGCACTCGTTTTATTCATTTGAAAATTATCCATAGGCTAATTTCTCCATTTTTAAATCTCTGTTAAGGTTTTCGATACCCTTTTAATACACACCATAACTTTATAAATCTTTATGGTTGTCAATTAACTCCTGTTTGATACATGCTCGAATTTTAGCTTTCTCATCAGGCTGAAGGTTATAGCGTTTAGCCAGAATATCGTAATCTTCTCCACTCAGACTGATACTCAACCTGGGACGAACGGGCTTCTTGCGAGGCAGTCCAACAATATCTCGAATATAATCGGACGGACTTAAATCCAGTTCAATTGCTTTTATGCGTAGCGCTCTGGACTCAGCCTGCTCTAATTCAAAAATAACCTGAACAGCACGTATACTTTTAGCTGATCCTGTCCAGGATTTTGGTATTTTTTTATCATCCTTCATAACGATTAAGCCGGCCAGTATTCATCGACTTTGTTTAAAGGTAGATAAGCGATCAAGTAAATATCAGTTCGACCACCATCAAATATTTCAATTCTAACGGCATTTTTCCGATCATCAGATACCATTAATTTATAATCAAAGGCAGTCCAGTCAGAGTCAACATTAGAATTTTTCCTGCAATCTTTTTTACTTCGGTAAGCTTCATTGGTTCTCTCCTGAAAGTAGGATTCAGCCACAAAACCCTGAAACTCATTTAATGATTCTTTATCAATTTTTCGACTTATACGATGGTTTGTATTATCTGGTTCATCAAATATTTTGACAAAAGATTTTCGTTTAAACAGCTTAAAGACTTGCTCGGGTAAAACTGAAATTGCCACTTCCAGAGGAAGTTCCGGGTTGACCGAACTTGTTGATATAAAAACATGTTGATCTGCTCCCTGTAATTGAGAAACAGTTTTACAGTTCTCTACAGCACTCACATCATAAAAAACCTGTTCATTTACTTTTAGAGTCTGAGCTGAAACCAGCGTTTGCTCGGCAAACTCCATTTTCAGCATATCACCAACTTTTAAATCTTTAGGAGATTCAATACTGGTTGGTGGTGACTCATCGTCACCACCAAAGACTGATTTAAAAAAGCCCATGTTTAGCTGGACTCTTTCTGCTTCTTAAGACGTTCAAGAACCGAAGAACCTGAGCTATCAGAATCCACGATACCTGCACTTTTCAAACGTGCCTGTAAATCATCACCATTTTCATCAGATTCAAGCTCCATAGCTGCAGTTGCCTGATCTTCACGTTGCTGCTGGCGTGCCTTGATTCGTTCAAGTGAATCCGTCGCACTTGTTAATGACGAATTAGAGCCGGAAAATTTGGCAGCAGCCAGATCATTAGCTTTCTGAACTTTCTCAGTCGTTTTAACTACAGATACTTCACGGTCCATAGCCTGAATATTACGTTCGGTCTGGCGAATAATCTTTTTCAGGTTACTCACTTTTGAATCATAACCATCCAGAATACCCTGCTGAATATTTAATTCCTGTTCAAAATCAGCAATTTTATTGGCCACTTCAAGAGCCAGCGCTTCATCACCTTTATCCATCGCCTGCATTGCATAACCTTCATGTTCTTTGATTTTGCTAGTCAGGTCTTTAACTTTACGATCAACACCCATTTTTTCAGCCATGATGGACGTAAGACCCATTTTGGCATCACCTAATGCTTTCTTTGAGTCACGCAATTCCTGCTCCAGAATTCTAATCGCCTGGGTATCAACAACGGCCTGACCTGCTTCTGTCGCTCCACCACGAATGGCGGTAATTAATTTAGTAAAAATACTCATGGGCTTAAGCTGCCTCCTTTAAATAATCTGTCATCGTTGCAATGGCTTCAAGCACATTGTCGCTGAGCAGTTCAATTTCGTGTAATAGTTCATCGATACTCGCTCGTGGTGATAACGCCCCGAACATAATGTATTGATTTCCAATTTTTGAAAATGCAGATAACGGAATCATCACATTCATCAATAACATGGCTTCTGCCAATTCTGCACGTTTAGCAGGATCAACTTCATCCTCTGAAAATAAGTAGGTAATGCACAGTACCTGCCCTTCATCAGCTGTCATATAGATGGGAAATTCATCACGATCTTCTACCTTTATGCAGGCAACCGTATTCTCTCCATCAAACATTTCAATCGACAAGTTAGTGCCATCTGACAACTGGTTTTCAGATAAGTCTGTGACCAGCTGTTCTAGTTTTACGTTGTTCATATCTTCTCCAATATTTAACGTGTAGACATAATATGTCAGTAAGACATATTATGTCAATTTATTTTTAACATTTTATTCACCACAGAGGACACAGGGGTACACAGAGGCTTTAAATACATTTTTTAACTTCAACAATGTTTCCCACATATCACCTTTTCTTTCCCAGTAAACAGTTTAGACTTAAATTTTGTAAACCCCTTTTATTCCTCAGTGTACCTCTGTGTCCTCTGTGGTGAATATGTTTTTAAGGTTTAGCTCTGAAAATACCTTGCTGTTTTTCCCAATCTGCCTGGTGATATTGATAGGCAGCCTGATTGTTTATTCTATTTATTTTTATACTGTCCAGATCATCATAGAAATGGGCATTAAACTCAAATGCTGCTAGTAATAAGTTAATAGTTGCCCAACCATCGTCTACTTTTAGCTTATCAAATTGACTTAACCGGGCTTTAGCAGAAGCACCATTTTTAGTAGCAATCGTCCAGCCCCACTCACCGAAGCTCGGAACATTTTGGTGATATTGTTCAACGTGTTTAAATCCCGAGTATTGAACAGTCTTACCGATAGACAGGAAGGCATTTTTAGCATGATAAGGCGATGTTGATTGCACTACCATGGCACCATCTCCAGACAACAGAGTGTTAAGCTTGGCATAAAATCGGGCTGAATAGAGTTTATTTAAATCTGGATGACTGGGGTCGGGTAAATCGACAATAATCACATCATAAAGATGTTCCTTCTGGATAAAACTATCTACTTTAATAAAAGCATCTCCAAAATGAGTATGCACTCGCTCATCGCTAAAGGAATGCTGATTTAATTCCAGAAAAGCCTGATTTATAACCTCACCTTTTTCAACAAAGGGATTAGTAAAAAAATCAATAATGGTTTCATCTATATCCACCAGGTCCACCGAATCGGGCTGCCAACGTAAAACATCACGTAATGCCAGACCATCTCCCCCGCCTATAATCAGAATATTTTTTGGTGAAGCAGAAGCATGCATGACAGGAGCAACCAGCATTGAGTGATAAATATTTTCATCATTACTGGCAAACTGACTTCTACCGTTGATAAACAGAGACATTATCATCGGCCTTGCAGGATCCATAATACGTTCAGTAATAGTGATATGTTGATATTGCGTGTTATAGCTGAAAACGACCTTATCTTTATAAAGCAGATCTTCCATCGCATTATCCCAGCGGGTGCCATTCAATAGAATCAACACTAAAATACCAGCTACAAAAATATGTGCTATTGCAACAAAAACTACAGAATTAATCCGCTTGCGATAAACACTAAAAAATATCAAGCCAACAAACAGGTTCACACTGGCAGTTATTACAGCAGCTATGGTAGGCGGTAAACTCAACATAAATAGCACCCACAGGGCTGCGCCAAATCCAGCACCTATATAATCTGCTCCATACACAGAACCGGTATTATGTTCGATGTGTTCTCCATATATTGTTTCACGGATGTTAGCAATTAATGGAATTTCCATACCGATTAAAAAGCCCAGAATGAAACCGGCTACATAAGGCATGGTAGAGGCTATTTTTTGAGCCCAGATAATCAGACCACCACGTGGCATTAAATCCGGCGGCATGGAGAAAGTATCGATTAGAATTTGTGGCAGAATATTTGCGAGTGCAGTCACCCCGGCTAAAACCAGTACCGAACTGGCACCGATCAACGCGATAGTCACTTCTAACCAGGCGAAAGCAGTAAAGTAGGATTTGAACATGCGGGCAGCAAAAGCACCCAGACCCATCGACACAATCATTATACCGATCATAGCGAAAATGACCTGTTCAACCGCGCCTAAAACACGTCCAGCATAATGAGATAGCAGGTATTCATAGATAAGCCCGCAACCCGCCAGAATTCCCATAATGGTAAACAACAAAAAGTCATGCCGACGCAATTTTGCTGCTTTTGAATTATCTATTTGCAATTTATTTAACGGGTACTCAACTAAATTCAATATATAAAATCATAAAATAATTTCACCACGAACTAGATACACCAATTCAATTTAAGCAAATCATCTGCAAATGATTTCCTTCGTGTACTTCGTGCCTTCGTGGTGAATATTTATTATTTTTGTCACTATCGTTCATCCATTGAAACGTATTCTCTTGGGCCATGACCAATATAACGCTGACGAGGGCGACCAATTTTCTGAACAGGATCACCCAGCATTTCGTGCCATTGTGAAATCCATCCAGCGGTACGGGGTATCGCAAACATGACGGTAAACATAGAACTTGGAAAGCCCATAGCCTGAAGAATAATTCCTGAATAAAAATCAACATTGGGGAATAATTTTTTCTTTATAAAATACTCATCTTCCAGCGCTATTTTCTCCAGCTCAAGTGCCAGTTCAAAAAGAGGTTGATCTGCAATACCTAATTCACTCAGAACATCATGGGCTGAATCCCTCAGAACTTTTGCGCGAGGATCATAGTTTTTGTAGACACGATGTCCAAAACCCATCAGACGAAATGGATCTTTTTTATCCTTGGCACGTGCAATAAATTCAGGAATTCGGTCTTTATGACCAATTTCAATGAGCATTTTCAAAACAGCTTCGTTAGCACCACCGTGAGCAGGCCCCCAAAGAGAAGCTATTCCAGCAGCAATACAGGCAAACGGATTGGCCTGTGATGATCCAGCAAGTCGAACCGTAGAAGTCGATGCATTTTGCTCATGATCAGCATGCAAAACAAACAAACAGTCAATGGCACGTTCTAAAACAGGGTTAGGCACATAATCTTCCGCCGGTACAGAAAACATCATGCGTAGAAAATTTCCGGTATAACTTAACTCACTGGAAGGATAAACAAACGGCTGCCCAATCGCATATTTATAAGCCATAGCTGCTATTGTCGGCATTTTGCCAATCAATCGGATTGTCGCCAGGTGACGTTGTTTGGGGTCAGATATATCCTGACTATCATGATAAAAAGCTGATAAAGCACCCACAACACCGACCATAATCGCCATAGGATGAGCATCGCGTCTAAAGCCGTTATAAAAGCGTATTAATTGTTCATCAACCAATGAATGACGTTTAACATCTTTTTCAAATTCAGCCAATTCTTGTTCATTGGGTAATTCGCCATATAACAACAAATAGGAAACTTCTATAAAGTTACTTTGAGATGAGAGTTCCTCAATTTTATAACCCCGATGCATCAAAACACCTTTTTCGCCATCGATATAGGTTATTGCTGAATCGCAACTGGCGGTTGAGGTAAAACCAGGGTCATAGGTGAAATAGTCCAAATCATGGTACAACTTACGAATATCAATAACATCCGGCCCCATTTCACCTGTCAAAATATCCAGGTCAAGGCGTTGGTTATTTTTATTATCGATAACCGTTATGGTATCTGTGTTGCCGCTATTCGGTTTATCTGAAGCAGTCATCTTTCATTCTCCTGGATAACTCAGATTAAAACACCTGAATTGAGTGGTTTATTAATTTATTTTTATTGGAATCAGGGGTACAGGTTATATTCTAGCTCAGGTCTAAATTAAGCTGAATCTATTAAATTAGAAAGAGCAATCTCTTTACAATTCGTCTCTACGTCCGCGTAATACTTCTTTTACCTTAATATCTTTCGGTTTAAAAGCATCATTTAAAATATCAATAACGTTTAAAGGTTTAGTCACTCCACACATAAAAACATCAAAAGCAGCATAGTCACGCTCAGGCCAGGTATGAACACTAATATGAGATTCGGCTAAAACAGCAACACCCGATAAACCTCCCGTATCAGAAAATTTATGTATATGAATGTGCAGTAACGTGGCTAAACAAGCTGAAACACAGTTGTTTAAGGTTTGCTCCATCAATTCAGGATCATCCAGTTTTTCTGCTCCCCATAAATCAATTAACAAATGAGTACCGGAGTATTCCACACCATCTTTAATAAGAAAGTCTCCGGTGGTAGTTACAGTAGAAGTCTCCTCTTCCTGAAAATAAATATTATGATTTGGTAGTGGCATAATTTAGCTAATGATTCCTTTTATTCTACGGTGTGAATGACAAAAATTTTCCCACTATCGGTAGAAAAATAAATAAAACCTTCAGGACTTATTGTTAGAGCCCGAATACGTTCATCAAGCTTTTTAAAAAGGCGTTCTTCCTGAACTGCTTTACCCTGATCATCCAGTGAAATCCGGTTAATATGCCTGAGTTTTAAGGCTCCGGCAAAAAGGTTACCTTTCCAGTCTGGAAAAGCATTTGAGTTATAATACAACAAGCTTCCCGGAGCAATCGATGGCACATAATATTTTACCGGCTGCATCATTCCCTTTTTCTCCGTGCCTTCACCAACAGCCACCGGTCCCCAGTATTCCTTGCCATAAGAAATAACCGGCCAGCCATAATTTTTCCCTTTTTGAATCAGGTTAATTTCATCTCCACCACGAGGTCCATGCTCAATTTCCCATAAGCGCTTATTATCATTATCCCAAACCAGTCCCTGTGGGTTACGGTGTCCATAACTCCATATTTCGGGTAAAGCCTGTTTATTATTGAAAAAAGGATTATCCTCGGGAACATCTCCATTGCGTTTGAGACGAAGAATTGATCCAGCGTGAGTCTGTAGATTTTGACCATTAGGTCTAACTCCTCGATCACCCACACCGAAATAGATAAAGCCCTTATCATCAAATGCTATTCGGCTACCATAGTGCCTACCTGTATCGGTAGCTGACTTTGTAATGAGAAGATCGGTCCATTGTGTTAGCCGATTATCTTTTAATCGGGCACGGGCTAGAGTTGTGGCCCCCTGACCTTTGATATTTTTACTGTAGGTAAAATAAATCCAGCCCTGTTGCTTGAAATCAGGTGGGACAGCAACATCCATTAAGCCCCCCTGCCCCTGAGCAAAAATATCAGGCAGGCCAGAAACCCGACTGACATCACCGGTTATGGTGTCCACGATACCCAACTTACCCTGACGTTCGCTAAACAGGATTTCTGTGGCCGAAATAAAAGCCATTCCCCAGGGCACAGCTAAGCCAGAAGTTAACTGTTTCAACTGGACTTCATTCGCCGAAAGCGAACTTGATAACAGCACAAAATATATTGCAAAAAAACAATGTAGCTTCATGATTAACTCAAAGAGTCCTGCAGACTCGGCTTATTTAGAAAAATAACCATACACTGATTTCATCAAATCTGTCCCTCTTTTAGCTGAATCATCTCTAATTAATTTTTCCTCGATAGCGATACGATCAAACAGGGCATTCATTGCATTACCCAGCACATATTCATCTATATCCACTAATTTGGAACCATATGACGGGGCATATCTTGAAATCGACTGTGACAGCGATTTATAGCTATTGGTCAAACCAGTTTGGTCAGTTGCAGATTTAATAATAGGAAGAAATTTACTTCGTAAGATATCTTCAGTTTTACCTTTAAAATACATCGTGGCCGCATCATCATTGCCTTTCATGATGTTCATCGCATCATCCACAGACATTTGTTTAATGGCACTGGTAAAAACAGGAATAGCTTTAGCCACAGACTGTTCGGCGGCCAGGTTTAAACGAGTTTCAAACTCATCAACCTTTTTGCCCTGTCCTAATTTTCTTAATAGCTTAGCAGGTTTATTGAGTTGCTCAGGTAACGGAATATGGTAAACATCACTAAGACTAAAACCTTTCGCACTACTGAGTAAATTCACAGAATCACTAACACCCTGAGATAAAGCCTGTTTAATAGCATCTATCATATTGTTTGCTGTTATTCCTGATGTTTGACCTGTTGATGAAGACCCCGCATGCTGTTCAAGCATGGGTTTTACTTTATCAAGTACCGGTTGTAACTCTTTACAGGCAGAAACTGTTGAAATTAAAACTGCTAATAACAGTAGTTTACTGGAGCTTATTTTAGTCATTTGTTTTCCATTTAAAAGAAGAAGATTTTATCCATTTGAAAGATTCAAGATTGAATTAATCTAAAGACATAAAATTGTATTATTTTTACATTAAAAAATATGTAGGTATTATTCACTAAATTCCTGAGGAGGCCACAATGAAACATTTTATTTCATCATTAATATTATTATCTTTTTTATCTAGTACTGCTTTTGCTCAGGAAGAGCCCGGCATGGTAAGTACTAAACGACTCACCCTGCCCACCGCATTGATGATTGCACAGGCAGCCATTGCTGAATGTACCAAACAGGGCATTCAAATAGGTGTAACAGTGGTAGACAGGGAAGGCATTGTTCAAGTAGCTTTACGCGACACCATTGCTGCCCAGATCACTATTCCTATCAGTAAAGGAAAAGCTTACACCGCCGCCAACTTTAACAGTGCAACATCAGCGATGGGTGATAGAGCGAACTCTCCAATTGGAAGAGCACCTGGCATCATCATGTCAGCCGGTGGCTTACCCATTCAGGTTGGTGGTTCTCTGGTCGGAGCAGTCGGTGTGAGTGGCGCTCCATCAGGTATCACCGATGAAGAATGTGCTCAAGCTGGTATCGATGCTGTTCTGGATGATCTGGAAATGTCGATGTAAAAATTCAAGTTGGCAGTTGGCAGTCGGCAGTCGGCAGAATATTTTTCATTGACCGTTATGACTGTCAAGAGGTTTTGACTTACGACTTACGACTTACGACTTACGACTGCTAACTTATTATTTCAAGTCTTTCCCAAAACCAGTAAAGCCCGGTCAGTGATATAACAACAGAAAGCGGAATAACCACAACATGACGATAGGTTTGCTGATTTTTAAACCAGATTGAAAGTCCGAAAAATCCCAGACAAATAATCGCCAACTGACCAAACTCAATACCAATATTAAAACTGATCAGCGCCAGGGCAAAGTCATCAACAGGCATGCCAAACTCTGACAGTATTGATGCAAACCCCAGACCGTGTAGCAAACCAAAACCAAATACAATCCACAATCGACTGCGATGTAATTTGGGACTAAAAATATTCTCAATCGCGACATAGGCAATCGACAGGGCTATTAACGGCTCAACCACTCTTGACGGCAAACTGAAAATTTCCAGCATCGACAGGCTCAGGGTAATAGAGTGGGCCAGCGTGAACATTGTGACCTGCCACAGTAATGGCTTCATGCTGGTACTTAACAAAAAGATACCCACTACAAACAGAATATGATCAAGACCCAATGGTAGAATATGTTGAAAACCGGCGACTACATAGGTTTTCAGCACACTAAAAAAAGGTTGCCTGGTAAATATTTCATCCAGAGAATAGGGTTGAGTATATACATCATCTTTCAACCACTGATGACTTGACCAGTGCCATTTTTCATTGGCTTCATCAACCTGTCTTACTCTGGTTGCATGATCCCCAAAGCGTTGCGGGTAATACCAGGTAAGTTGCTTTCTATATCGATCAACCTGGCCTGTCAAAGTCACAGTACTTATTCGAGGTACTTTTGTATAACCGGGTTCGGGAATTTTGACCGATTCAATGATAAGAGGAACCGATTCACTATCAAGTTTTATATCAACACCATCAACTAAGGTTTTTTTAAATGGTCCAAAAGCTTTCAATAAATCTTCAGGCTGCATCACCCGGTAGCGATCATATTCATCAGCATTAGGAGCCTGTTTAGTATTTTTATATCGACCATTTATGCCTGTCATAAGCGCTTCGATACTGGCCCGAAGTTCAATACGTACTTCCCCACTTGTAAAAACACTAATTTCAATCAGCGCAGGTCTGACCACATCAGCAGCTACCGGTAAGCTGAAAATCAATACTAAAAAACCAATGCAAAATGATTTACAATTCATCGAATCAAATAAAAAAAAGTGGAATACATTTGTAAGGAACGGCATCTTATATCAAAAATTATAATGCCGTCTTACTAAAAGCCATTAAAATCCCATTTTGGAGACTTCATGAAAAAACTAGACCGTCGCGATTTTATTAAAATGATGGGGGCCAGTGCAGCCGCTTCTTCTGTACCTCTTTTATGGCCATCTTCTGCTTATGCACAACAGATGCCTAAGAATTTCTACGACATGCCCATGAATGGAAATGCTCGTATCTTACACATCACCGATGTGCATGGGCAGTTGCTGCCAGTTTATTTCCGTGAGCCTAATGTCAACCTGGGTGTAGGTGATGCGTATGGCAGACCGCCTCACGTGGTGGGTAAAAAACTATTGCACAAGATGGGATTGAATGAAAACTCTCCAGAGTCTTATGCTTATTCTTACTTAGAC
>JABHSO010000148.1 GCA_018669845.1 Gammaproteobacteria bacterium
CCGCGCCACTATCTAGAACAGTTATTTGAGCATTTGCCGAAAGCTAAAACGGAAGCTGCATTAATAGAACTGTTGCCACAAAATTTTAAAACATCAGATCTGAATGGGTAGGGGTAATATCTGGATTACCCAGACGGTTACCTGCTCGTAGATAATACTTGTCACCTACTTGTCGCAGATTTTGATAAAGATGATTGGCAGGAGGCTGTTAAGGCCATGTCTCAGGTTTGTATGGAATTTGAAATTCCCCATGCCATGGAAATTTCCCGCTCAGGAAACGGAGCCCATCTATGGATATTTTTTTCTGAGCCAGTAACGGCTAAAGCTGCAAGGCAGCTGGGCTTTGGGTTACTGGATAAAGCTATGGAAATTCATCCCAATCTATCATTTGAGTCTTATGATCGATTGTTTCCTAATCAGGATCTAATGCCTGAAGGTGGTTTCGGAAACTTGATTGCTCTACCGTTACAATTTCAGGCCAGGCAAAAGGGGAATAGCTTATTTGTTGATAATAATTTTTCTCCTTATATAGATCAGTGGCTTTTTCTATCACAGATTAAAAGTCTTTCATGCCAGGAACTAAAAGATTTACTGGTTCAATTGACGCCTCAAAGTCAGCGGTTAATTGATGATCGCCCACCCTGGGAGCAAGGTGTCAAAGTTAGTGATGATAAAATTGAGAGTTGTCCTGAACAGGTTACATTGACCTTAGCTAATCATATTTATATCAAGTTTGAGAACTTACCGTCACCACTAATTGCAAAATTAAAACGATTGGCCAGTTTTTCAAATCCAGTATTTTTTAAAACTCAGGCATTGAGGTTTTCTACTCATGGGATTCCAAGGTATATCACTTGTGCCCGAATTGAGCAGGGCTATTTATCATTACCACGAGGTTGCTTTGATGGAATAGTTGAGTTGCTAAAAGAGCAGAATGTTACCCCTTTTTTTGATGATAGGCGGCAGTCTGGTCAAAAACTAACTTCATTAAAATTTCTAGGTAAGTTAAAAAATGAACAGTTGAAAGCTGTTAGGATTATTGTAAAACATAATACTGGGGTATTACATGCTCCTACCGCTTTTGGAAAAACAGTTGCTGCAATAGGTGTTATTTCCAGGCGTAAAGTAAATACGTTGATTTTGACTCATAGTCGACAGTTACTTGAGCAGTGGCAGGAGCGTTTGAAATCTTTTGTAACTGGGGTAGAAATAGGGATTATTGGTGGCGGAAAGAAAAAGCCAACAGGTCAGATAGATATAGCAACCTATCAAAGTCTCATTAATAAAAAAGACAACTCAGTTGACTGTTTAATTCAGGATTATGGACAAGTAATTATTGATGAATGTCATCATATCTCTGCCCCACGGTTTGAAATGGCGCTTAATGAAGTGCGTGCAAAGTATGTACTGGGTTTGACGGCTACTCCAGACAGACAAGATGGACACCAAAAAATAATTTTTATGCTTGCAGGTCCTGTGCGATGTAAAGTGAAACAGGATCACGCTGAAAAATTTGTACAGAAGGTGGCGGTTACACATCTGTACCATCAGCCACCAGAACATTTGGTCAGTGAAGACGGAAGGCCGCGCATATCTGATGTGTATCGATGGTTAACAGATGATAAAAGTCGTGCTCAAAAAATTGTGGATGATGTTGTCGATAGAGTTGCTGAAGGGAAAAACCCGTTAGTACTGACAGAGCGCCGGGAACATGCTGATCTAATCAACCAATTACTGGTGGATAAAAAAATACAGACAGTTGTTATGCGAGGAGCAATGCGAGCTAAAGAACGCAAGGCTGCAAACGAACGGCTAGCCAAAACTCAGGTGGTTGTTGCGACAGGCAAATATGTTGGAGAAGGGTTTGATATGCCAAGGCTGGATACACTTTTTCTAGCTTTGCCTATTGCCTGGAAAGGATCGCTTGCACAATATGCTGGTCGGATACATCGTGAATCAGATGGAAAAAGTTGTGTCACTATATATGATTATGTGGATTCATCACTGCCTATGCTTGAAAGAATGTTTCTGAAGCGGGTAAAAGGTTATAAAGCCATGGGGTATCAGGTCGACTATATTGATAAAGGAAATGCTATGAGTAAATTGATTTAGTCTTTGAAGTTGTGGTTTTTACATTTAAATTAACTTTGTAAGTTGGGTTTATAAAAAGAGATATTCTTATGCTCATTACTTGATACTTTACTGTGCCAAATTTGTGTCACAATGACTGATAATAAGTGCTATTTACTGGCACAATTGAAAATGGAATGCGCGTAAGTAACTGATTTATATTAAATTAAAAATTAAAACACTGACTGTACATATTTGGCTCAGGCAGGGCTAAGTGGACCAGCTATAATGCACGCCATGGGGCACGCTGATTATCGTACTTCAGCCCGCTATATTCACATGAATAGTGCTGATTTGGTCGGTGCTTCGAATGCTGTGGCTAAACGGATTGATACAGCGCTTAAGACTGCATCGGGAGAAAACTGAAACTCAACCTTAAACAATATGATATTCCTTCAGCTATGCCCCTGTCGCCTTTTCGGTGATGGGGGTATTTCTCCTCTTATTTTTTTTCACTAGCTCATCCAGTGATCCACCTGTAAGCGTATACTTAAGCACTCTGAAAACTCGGATAAATGGATATCAAATAGAAGCGAGGATCTTTTCTTTAAATACTATTGAAGGAGTTAATTATGGTTATATTGACCTTAGGCATTTTCTTCCGGGTCGTCGGGTTCACGATGATTATATGGAGTAAACGCAGAAAATATTATGAGTTACATAAGTTGGTAGAAGAAGATTACTTTGACCACGTATTCAGTAAATTCATCTCCAATTCACTGTGGTTCTCAGGAGCAATCAGCGTTGTTCTTGGCTGTATTATGGTGGGTGTACAGGAATATTCTGATGCCACCTGGTTAGCTGTGATATTGTTATTTATCATCTTTTGGTTGGTCCAACTTATTCCAATAAATTTCAAATAATAAAAGGAGGTACTTTTGGCTACAAATGATTTTAAATCTAAAATTCTTATCGGGAGTGGTGCCACTGTAGTTTTATTAGCCTTATGGAAGGCTTCCTATCAATATACTTGTTGGTCCTGGTTTTTCCCGTTTATGATTTTCTTGTTCATAGCCACCGGCCAATTTGAACACGTCATGTTAAAAAGAAAGTGTCAAGTCAACTGTATGTTCAAACAGGAATCTTGGGTTTACAAAGTCATGACCGGAAAAATTTTGTTAGTTATATTTACTGTGTTTATTACAGCGGTATTATCTATACCCTTAATAACATTCTCAGCTCTAGCTAATCAATCAGATATTATTTTTACTGTTATATCACTGACTATAACTGCTCTACTTTATTCACCAATATTAAAATTTTCTAGTCACCATGTAATAGAAGGAATGAACATCATAATGGTGAAACGTATTGTTGTATTGTTTAGTTTAACCATTATGCTGCTGACCTATACCTACACTTCCTATTACCACATTTCTGTTCCTTCTTATCTGGATGAAACATCTCTTACAAATACAGTCGATAACGCATCTCAATCTGTTGCCTCCTTATGTTCAATTAATAATTTGTTTTTAAAGTGGTCACAAGAAACTGAAGCCACGGTAATATTTAGCATGCTTGTGGCATCAAAAAAGATTGATAACAGTGGAATATCATCTTTATATTGGGTCATGTTTTTTCTAAATCATGCTCTTGTATTTGCTGCCCTGGCAAGACTGCAGGTAGAATTAATTTCACACGCAGTGAAAATTAACAATAAAGGAGGGGCGTATCAATATGAATCAACCAAGTAATGAATCTTCTATATCAACAGATGAAATTAAAACTTCAGAATCAATAACCTCTAAAAACCTTTTTGTAAAGTCTTTTTGGTGGACAATCATAGTACTTTTTTTAATCACACTAATCATGCTTGTATTAAGTGTTTTTAACTCTTCAGAGCACTCATTAGAACAAGCGGCTAATCAACGAGCCTATGAAGAATTATCCGATGAACTTTTAGCTGCAATACCAGATTATGTTGGTGAGGTTATGACAAAGGTTGTCAATGACCCTTTCCCTAAAACCGAGAAGGTAATTAATGATAGTGTTGATGAAGCATTTTCTTTTGTTTATAAAAATATACCGAAATTTGCTGACACTCATTACTCTGTCTTAGGGGAATATGTAGAAATAGGTATGGGCGCATCAGGTAAGCTGAGCTCTCATATCCAAAAACAATTATTTTCAGGATTAGAGTCTCGCTTAGAAACTGCTTCGAATAAAGTTAGTGATACTTTAAATAGTGAAATACTAGAAAAAATTGATAGCTATGTTAAAGAAGTAACAGAAAAACCTTCTATCAGTAAAAGTCAGAAACAAGCCTTTGAAGAACAGCTTTCAATAGAGTTGAGGAAACATCTCTCCATGACTCGCAATGCTGCTTCTATGGGTGGAGGAGGCGCTTTAGGTGCTATAACAGGTGTAACTGCCGTTAAATTAATAGCAGCCAATGTTTCAAGAAAATTACTGATTAAGTTAGGAGCCAAGTACTCTGCAAAATTGGCTGCAAAGTCTGTAAGCACAGCTTCTATAGCTGCAGCTGGCGCAGCCATAGGATCTTTTGTTCCTGTGGTTGGAACAGCAGCTGGAGGGATTATTGGAGCTACCATTGGCTGGTTCACTATGGATGCGGCGTTTGTGACAGTTGATGAATGGTTGAATAGAGAAGAGTTTGAGCTAGATTTACGTAACTTAATTACCCAGCAAAAAAATAAAATTAAGCAGGATATGAAACGTGAAGTGAATAAAATTAAGGAAAAATTAACGTTGGATGAGAGAGAATCACTTACCGGTAAAACACCTTCAACTTTATAATTTATAATAACCTTTTAAATTTCTTGCCACAATACCCCCGTCGCTTCGTGCGATGGGGTTACCTTCCATTATTTTTTTTTGCATTCACCCAACCAAACCGTCGCCAACCCGAACGAACCGACGCCCCCGAAACCCCGAAACCCTTATGAAATATGACCCGGTGTCGGTATCTACGGGTTTTCCGAGGAAGTTTTTTGGAGCGGACGTTCGTAGGTTGAGGTGGAAACAGTGAGAATATGCAATTATGTCCAATTGAGGTTCGCTATTGAAAAATAAAACTAAACACCTTGGCGATGCACAGGAAAATGCATTTCGATAACCGAAATCAATTCACAAACCTGATGAACTAAATTGTCTCTTAAATCAGGGCACCATTTGTCCAACCTGGTTTGACGACGTACAAATGCTGAAAAGGAAATTTTGTGCAAGAGTGTAATAACTAGCCGTTTATGATATTTTTTTGTATTAATTTTAATTAATTACACTCGTGTACTTTTAAGTTAATTTGGGAGTTATGAAATTCGGTAAAGTGGTAAAAATCTTAGGTGTCATTAATGATAATGTAATAATTTTATTATTTGACAAATTAAAATTCTTGATGTATTTTCATTTAGAGAGTTAGAAAGAAGTCGTTTGGGATCAAGCAAAAAAGCTTAGAAGTTCTCATCAGTTTCTACACAAATGGACTATTATAAAATCGCATAAATGCAGGGGGCTATTTATGTTGCAAATTATATTGTGTATAGAATTGGAAAAGCTGATTTTTCATAAGAAAGAACTGCGCTTGATATTTCTGTTCAAGTTTAATCATATGATTCTTTTAGATATATTAAAATTATTTCTCCCCCAGCCCTCAAAAAAAAATAAAATCCCTTATTTTATTCTCTCCTGTCGAGGGTTAATCCTTATTATTCCTCACGGCCTTACAACCCTGTTTAGTCCGTGAGGAAAAAGGGCGCTATCTATGTGTATATCTAGTCAAATTTTATAGGGAAAAATATTGGGTCTGCCCCACACCTCAAACTACTGGCGAGAGTAAAATTATGGATTTAGAAGAGAAGAAAAAAGAAACTAGTTTGCCACTTCTGAAAGAAATTTATAATGAGATTAAAGGGCTGTATCCATGGGGTTCCCATTCAATCATTCGTAGAGCTTTAGATATAGTGGCCAATCATGTAAATCATGAAGCTGGTCAGAAACTTTTGCGAAGATGTCCTGATGGGCCTATTGGACCGAGGGAGAGGTTCATAACTCGATATATGATCGAGCAGGGCCAGGAAGAGACAGATAGTTCAAGTAAAAAATTTAGAGATACAGACCAGGAACTGCCATTTGGTTTTAATGTTGCCTTTCGAGAGTATGAGTCTGAGGACAAGCGACGATCAGTTTTTCTTAATCCTGAAGAATCTCTGGCTGCCAATTTAATAGATTTATATACAGGAAGAATAAACACACTCGAGATTAGAAATAGTTCAACAGATCATTCTGTGGCTTCAAAGGCATTATCAATAGCCTTGGAAAGAGTAAAAACCGATGTGCCCCCTGTCACAGTTATTCCTGTAACTATGGATAGTAATTTTGAACTTGCTGAAAGTCTCCGTGCTTTAGCACATAGGATTGAACATAATCCTGCGGAAAGCAAAATATCTATATCTACTTCATCATCATTGGATTCTATACTCCCTCTTAAGTCAGACGAATGCAGTCTGAATAGAGTAGAGGCTGGTTCGCGTCGTTGGAGAAGTAACGGCACAATTTTGGAGCAAGCTTATCGAGATGTATACACTTGTGTTAGCGCAGATTCTTGCTGTGGTAATGATACTTATACTTCACACGGCGAATGGCGCTGGGTAGAGCTTTGGCGAGACACTCAGGACTCGACTAATCGGCCACCAAATAATCCTCCTCCGTTTGAGCGTTATCCATGGGATAATTGTTGTCCTATTCTTCCTGCTCCTATCAATGCCGAAGTATCGTCTGACTGGGGTTGGAGAACAATAGATGGAGCCCCTGACTTTCATCCAGGCATGGATATTGCCGTACCTGTTGGTACCTCGGTAATTAATGCTGCTACTGGAGATATTGTCCACATTAATCGAACCAGTCCTGGAGGCAATACCGGGATAATCATTAAAACCAATGATGAAATTCGGCAGTATTGGCATGTAGATGTAGATCAAGCGCTTGAGATCGGAATGCAAATAGGTGCTGGAATGCAGCTCGGAGTAACAGCGAACTATCCTGCTCCACATTTGCACTTTGCGCGCTATAGGCCTCCAGAGGGGGATTGGTGGAAAAAAGGTGATAGTAACTCATTGAGTCCATGTCCATAGATCTACTAAAAATAGGGAGAGTTGTTATGAGTTTTTTATTTTCACGAATCTGGGTGGTGACAACCTTGGTGTTATTATCTGGTTGTGCAGCATCTCTTGAGCAGCTTCAAATAATGGATAAATCTGCTGGATTCAATAAGACGATCGTGTCAAAAACACGGATAACTTTATTAGGTGAAATATTAGATCAAAAAGTGATTGTGGGGGATAGAACCTTTAAAGGTAAAGCAAAGTCTGAGCAATTAACATGGTTAACGCAAAAAAATGATGCAATAGTAAAGCTTGAGGGGACGCATTTTATAAAGCCCGAGAAGCCTACTCACGCCCAATTAGCTATCCAATTTAAGCGACTCGGAATTCTTTGGAATGAAACAGATAATCACTCATTTATTATTACAGCGGAGGAACCGGCCAAAATAGTTGCAAGTCCTCTACCAGAATGCATACATGTTGGAGACAATATTAATTTCACATACCGATTAGATCCAACTCCAATATACGATAAGTTTTCTATGTCCCCTTTTCTTCAAGAGGCTAGCCCTACAAGTTCTACTACATGCATTTCTATTGCGTTGAATGATAAGAGTGCTTCAGGTGTTTTCACTGCAAAATGTATAAGTAAAGTTAAATTCCAAATGGATGTGCCTGAACGTCCAGCTCTCGTGGCTTCGAAGAAACAAATTATAGATATCAAACCTGCCTTAATTAAGCCAACCGAAGTTCGTGCAGCAGTTGGTCAATATGTAAAACCTGACGGAGGTGGTACCGAGCAACCAGGAGGTGGGTTACCAAATCAGCTCTACCGAGCGGTAGATATTTCATGGAAGCCACCTGTTCATCACGAACGAGTTGTATTGGAAATTTTTGAACTTGGATCGTCTATTCCAGTTGAATCGTCACTCTTTGATTCAAATGCGAGGCTTTACCCTGCCAAACTAGCAGCAGGTAAACGTTACTTTGCTAAATTACGAGCACGATATAATCTTTGTGAACCAAACGAGTGGTCCCCATTTATAATCTATAACTTTGACGTGCCTAGTTAATTCAGCGAAATAATCGCTAGGGGCATTAAACGCAGATGATGGAAAAGCTAAGGTCTTGCGGTCAATAACAACATGATGATTGGAGACTTAGAGAAGTGCTGGCTATTTAACTTCATCTATTTATTGATAAGGTGATAAAAAATAATTTCAATTCTCAAGATATAGATGATTTATTGCTAGAAAAGAGGCATGGTTGTTGATTATGTATTAATTAGACTTTGGTGTATAAAACTCATACCAATATACTAACGGTACCATAATAAAGAATACATTAATTTTACAGGCATAGTATAATGGAGTTATGAAAATAGATGGCCGCGAACTCACGACTGATCAACAAGCATTGATACGACGAATGGCGGTTCAGCGTGTCTTTGATGGAGAAAGCCCCACTATAGTTATTCGTAGTTATGGGTTAAGTGATCGAGCCATCTACCCATGGATTCGAATGGCTCGTGAAAAAGGCCTAGATGCCTTGGCACCTTTACCTAGAACGGGTAATA
>JABHSO010000149.1 GCA_018669845.1 Gammaproteobacteria bacterium
CAGACGAAAGAATAGACAATTATTAGCACACTGGAATAGAGCATGCTTACAAGGTTGAATGATAAGAGCCGTATGAAGCGAGAGTTTCACGTACGGTTCTGTGAGAGGCTTGAGGGGTGGTTCCTCTTGCCTACTCGACTGCACCTTTATTTTCCCGGTGATGCGAGGCGTTATAACTAAAAATGAAAACTTATGTAGTTGGCTTCAAAACAAAAAATCAATTCTTACGAAATCAGTTTCAAATTAAGCGGTAAAAGCATGGTGGTTTCATGATTAAGAATTCATTTTTTAAATCACCCTGGCTTCTAAATAAGAAAGCATTTGAGAATCGGCACACGTCAAGTTAATGCAATTCAGCGATAAGAAAACCTTGCTTTCATTTATCTGTGTCGGTATTTTTAGTTTTAGTAAAACAAAAAACAACAACCCAAGCTTCAAGGGTCTGAGGCAACATGAACTATCGTGGTTATAACAAACACATCAAACGGACTTGTGGCAGCTGTCGTGCCGCTTCGATGAGTGCTGGGGCGCAAGCCCTTTATGTGAAACGTTAGCACCAGAAAATACATAGCATAAGAATGGTTAAATTAACTGTCGAAAACTATAGGAAAGACAAATACTATCCGAAGGTGGTAAAGGCAATGAATGATGAGCTAATTCATTCTAGTTCTGTATCGGCAATAGAAGTAATGCAAAGAATGGGTATCCTGAAAAAAGATCATGTTGTTGATTGGAAAAAAGGTAGAGTTCCATATCTAGAAAAAATACTCAGTTGCAACTTAAGTAAAGCAAATAGAATTCTACGACTTATGCATTTTCATGCACATGATCTTAATTTAAAGCCTTCTATAACAATTTATAAACGCAAAGCAAGATCAAAAACCATACTACTAAAGTTTTCCAAATCAGGAGAACAGAAACTTGAGGATGTCAACCGGCATCCAAAACTTTCCACCTACCTGCACCCAAAAGTTTCCACTTTCCAGGCTGATTTAACTTTCCTTAATTGATTTTTTTCGATGCTTAAAGCGGTAGGAGTCATTACCCGTTTCGAGGATGTCACAATGATGCGTTATACGATCCAGTAAAGCCGTTGTCATCTTTGCATCACCAAATACTTGTACCCATTCGCTAAACTTTAAATTTGTCGTAATGATGATTGAGGTCTGTTCATACAGTTGGCTGATCAAGTGAAACAGCAAGGCACCACCGGATTCAGGAAAGGGCAAGTAACCCAGTTCATCCAGGATGATGGCATCAACCTGCAGGAGCTTACGGGCCAGTGATCCTGTTTTATCCATTTGCTTTTCCAGTTGCAGTTGATTGACCAGATCGACTGCATTTAAAAAACGGACTCTTTTACCTTCATGGATAGCCACTATTCCTACTGCGGTGGCTAAATGTGTTTTACCGGTACCCGTGCCGCCCACTAAGATTAGATTATGAGCTTCATCCATAAATCCAGCACCACCAAAGACTTGCATCTGAGATTCGGATAAAACACTTTCCTGCCAGTCAAATTCTGTAAAGCTTCGATGAATGGGGAACCGGGCTGTCTTGAGCTGGTAACGTAAACTGCGAGCTTTTCGATCGGCTATTTCTGCATCAATAAGTCTGGACAGAAGATTGTTTGAAGACAAAGGCTGTTTACGTCCAGGCGCTTCTGCCTGTACCTCTGACCATGCTTCACTCATGCCATATAATCGTAAGGTCTTCAGTTGTGTTAAGTGATCAATGGACATAGCGGCTGCCTCCAAATAGGTCGTCATAATGCTGGCAATTGGCTTCAGGTTCAACCTTTAACGCACTGTCATTGGTGGCATCCAGTGTGGGTGGACGGGGTGGCTCGATGAGCCTTTGAATCTGGTTTTGTACTACACTGGCATTAACGACTTTAGTTTCCAGAACCAGGCTGCAAGCAGTATTCAATGTGTCTAAGCCCGCTTCTCGAGAGAGTAGTAAAATAGCCACAAAGTCCCGGTCTCCCTGTCCTTGTCGTTGTAGCTGTAATCGGACTTTCTCAATAGCTTCAGGCAAGGCCCACTCCTTAAAGGGGGCACCGTGTCGCAAGGCTCCAGGTTTCTTTTCCAGTACCGGTAAATAATGCCAGGGATTGCAGATAAACTGATCTCGTCCAAAACAGCGTTGATGTTCTGCAATCACCTGATTTTCTGCGACCATCGTTACTGTATTGGCACTCATTCTCACTGAGACAACCTGACCAACCCACTGGGCCGGAACGCTATAGCGGTTCCGATCTACATGGATGAGACAGGTTCTTGACACCCGTAATAAATGCTCGACATAGTTCATAAATGGCGTTGTTATTTGCCGTAGCAAAGGAGATTCCTTTAAAAAACATTCCGCAATGGTCTGTGATTTTTCTACTGGATGGTTTCTCTGTGATAGCTCTTCACAGCGTGTTGCCAGCCATTGATTCAAGGCTTCAAAGGAATCAAATTTAACGCGTGGTGTGAACAGCCATTCACGTATATTACCGACCTGATTTTCAACTTGTCCTTTTTCCCATCCTGCGGCTGGCGTACAAGCAACGGGTTTAAATAAATAGTGATTGGCCAGTGCCATAAAGCGCTGATTAAACTGCCGCTCTTTACCCATTTTAACCTGATCAACTACGGTTTTTAAGTTGTCATAAATCATTTGCTGAGGCACACCACCATAAAACGCAAAAGCCTGGTTATGAGCATCCATCAGCATTTCCTGCTTTTCATTAGGGTACCCAATGACAAAAGGTTTGCGGCTATAACTCTATAAACGTACCCACTGATCTTGGGGGTAACGTTTTGCTTAAAAATGTGATCCAATAGAACAGTTCACGAGGGATACTTGAATATCCTTTAGTGTTCATAGCGGCCTTCAGAGTTCGGAAAATTCCCGAAGGCCGCGCCTTGCATAACCTTACAAATCAATAAAGTTATGCAAGGCGCGGCAGCTCGAAGTGGGCTGCTATGTCAACTATTTTTGGTGTTTTCTTAAGTTCTTTTTACTCCTGAAACTCTAAACTCTAG
>JABHSO010000153.1 GCA_018669845.1 Gammaproteobacteria bacterium
GAAGGTTTCGGCTATTAAACGGATGCCGATACAATATTTTTTAACTCATGAATTGTTTTATTATTTTTCTTTACTAATACATCATCATTAATTTTCAATACGATACCCTTTAGTAAATCTGATGTTTTTTCAATGTGCGTTAATTCTTTTAAAACATTAACATCATCCATGACCATTCTTCCTTTGATTGATAGGCGCTTTTGAGCTTTACCTTTAAATAAATCGCTGGATAAATATTTAGGAAACCCTTTAATTGACATACTACTTTCTGCTAGAGCATGAATATAATATTTCATCAAATTTGGTACAAAATCTGTATTACCACTTAGTTCATAACTGGCTAAGTTTAAAATATCAATAATGTGTGCTGGCACTCGACTTTCGAGAGCTTTACGCTGTACTTCTAATTGCTTTTTAACAACTGGTGTAGACTGATGAGGCAATACTGCTACAGAGTCACATTTACTACACACACCCACTAATACATTTTTAACGACACCGCTTGCATCACTAAAAGGAACATCTCGTAATTCAAATCTGATTGTTTCAAATGATTTGCATTTATTACAAGCAGCTCTCTTAGTATCACCAACCTTCAATATATTCATTGCTAACCTCAATCATGCACACTGATAAAAACACTATCAGGTTCGGAAAAATACCACTTCACATACCAGTCTTTACCTAAATACGATGTCTTTATTATGTGAACATCAACTTTACTGTCAAAATGATGAGGGCTTGTCGAGTAACTATTGCCTCTAGCCCTACCAATAATACTGGCAACATCAGTTACAGAAACTGCACCTATGGCAAGCAGATTCTTAACATCTATATTGCCTCTCTCCTCGTGGTAAAATTGGCCACTATTTAAACAGCTAATAACATGGCTCTTTGCTTCCTTAAAACCCATCTCACACCTTTATTGTACGACAGTATTCGTACATGTCAAATTTAATGCTCATGTTGAAATATTCTTTCATCGGTTATACCCATGATTTGTATTGTTTTTCCGAAGTAATGCTAACATTGAACTCATTAAACTTTAGATAGAGAATACGTTAACTCAATATCTGTTTTTATAAGACATAAAAAATCATGAATCATACAATTAAATCCATAATTACAATGATATTGATTCAGGATCTTTCTAATGACTTACGAAACATCTGTACTCATAAATAAAATAAAAAACTCATTAATCAATAATTACCATCAGTTTCCTTTAGATTTTGAAAATCAGTTGCCAGAGAGCAGTTTAGATGAGTTGGTCAACCTTGCTGGTGATAAAGAATCAGAATGGCTTACTTCTCTAGAAACATTGCACCAGTTCATAAATGGAGTCACAAAATTAGACTGCTTTACGTATCGAGCAGTCAATCAGGTCGGTGACAAACTGGTTTATTGGAATGCTCTGCTGCAGTCATTTGATGATTTCAGACAAACAGGCACAGTTATTTACCAGACTGATACTCCCTACCCCACAGCTGATATGATTATTGCATGGTGCAATAGACAGGTTTCATGAAAATTTTTTCCTGGAAAGCTAAAAAAAAAACAGTCTTTGATTTAAACCAGAAAAAGCTCCCAATATTCGCTGGTCATGAGCTTATAGAGTTACTGGGTCTCGGTAACAAAATTAAATCTATAGAACGCATAACCAGCGTTGGAACAGAATATTTTAATGAATTATACCGCCCCGCTATTGAGTTGTTTATTGAGTCTGTACAGTTAGCACCCGCATCGACTGCTCACCACCACTCTGGCCCTGGTGGATTAGCAACTCATACCATTGATGTTATAGAAAGAGCGTTGAGACAACGTAAATCATTTGAACTCCCGCTGAATGCTGATTCAGAAATTATATTTCAGCAAGAGCACTTCTGGACTTATTCAATTTTCATTGGGGCATTGCTACATGATATTGGCAAAATGATCACAAGCACTCTGATTGTGTTAGATAATGGGAAAATCTGGAACCCGCATCAAAGTAGCCTTTTAAATTCTGGAGCAAATTCTTACCAGATTCGTTTTGATCAAAATCCATATAAATACCATACCCAGTTAGCCAATAGCTTTTTTCACTTAATACCCGAAAAAGGACGAGGTTGGCTCGCTCAATACCCGGATATTTTTTCTGAACTGTGTGCCTGGCTTTACGGTGATTACTATGAATTTGGCATGATAGGTAAGATTATCCGTTTTGCGGATGGCCAATCAGTTGCAGCAAACCTAAAAATTGGGGGTGAACAGACTCGTTTCATCAATGCCCCGGAAATCCCACTGATTGAGAAAATGATGACAGCCCTTCGAGAGCTGCTGCAAACAGGAGCACTGAAGATAAATGGAGCTGAAGGGTCATCAGGCTGGTGTATGGGTTCCTTTACTTATCTTGTCTGTGGAACCGTGGCTGATAAGGTTCGCAGCTACCTTTTAAAATTGGGGTCTACTGATATCCCAGGTGACAATACTCGTCTTTTTGATACCTGGCAGGAACATGGCTATGCCATCAGCAATCAGAGTGATGCCGCAATATGGTTAATCAAAATTAATGACCGTTTCAAATTGACCGTTCTTAAATTTGAAACCAATAGATTATTCCACCCAAGCAAACACCCAGGAGAATTTCTGGGACAAATATCCGTCATTGAAAATAATCAAGGAATTGATCTGAACGATAATCAAGTTAAAAAACCAGTAGCTGAGACAAATAACCAACATCAAGCTACTGAATCAATCATCCAGACCGATTTAACACAAGGGACTGAAACACATGTGCAGGGTGACTACAAAACTGGATCAGATCATGAGCAAAATACTGTTTCAACGCAATCTGAACCAGAATCTCCGGGTTCTGCGGCAGATTTAACGACAAATAACCGGAAAAATACCCCTGTGAAAGATTTTTACATGGATGAAATTCAAGTAACTGGGGAGCTGAAACAAAGCATTGAAGGCAACAAACAAGGTTCTACGCCCGACTATCAGAAAATCAGTAAGCTTCCTGATGATTTAAAACTGGAAGATCCAGACATTGCCAAACATTTCATTACCTGGATTAAAGAAGGTCTTCAGGAAAGAAAGATTCAGGTCAATAATTCAAAGGCACTCGTACATATTGTAAAAGAAGGGGTTTTAATCGTCACTCCTATAGCCTTCAAGAAATTTATCTGGGAGAACAAGCTTAATGCCGGTGGAGGTAATATCAATAAGCAAATGACACGGATTCAAGATCGTTTGAAGACAAACATGGAAAAGAAAAAACTGCATCGACGAACTAAATCTGGTCTAAATATTCATACCTACCAAATCAATGGTGATTCAAAATCAGCCAAGATCAAGTGCTGGCTATTACCAATTAAAACCATTTTTGAAAATTCCAAACCCCCATCCATTAACCCTGTGCTTGAAAATGCCAGTGGATTTAGTAATGAATCTGGGGGCAATACATGATTCATTGATGCGAAGATTTATATAATTGCAGTCACTTTCAAATTGTGCCAATTTGCCTGTTTTTTTACCATCATGGATGCCTAATATGAGATCTCAAAGTCATAAGACTCTAAATTTTTTTCCACATTTAAGATTGTTAGCTGGTTTCAGAACACAGCAAGATGCTGCGGATTATTTTGAAGTTCATCGACGCACCTGGAATCGATGGGAAAAGTCTGGAAAAATTAAAAGGCATGTCAGAGAAATGCTTAAAATTAAAGCAGGTTACCTGCCCTTCAGCGATTGGCATCAGTTTAGATTTAGTGATGGAAAGCTCTGGACACCGCAGAACTACGGGCTTTCTCCCAATGTCATAGAATCTCTTCCCTTATTATTACAATCTGCTAGAGATACATTTGGATATGATGAATTTGTAAAAGCCAGGGAGTCAGATTCCTAAGCCTGCCAGAAGAAAAGCGCCATTATTGTATGGCGCTTTTAGCTTAGCCCATTGCTTCAATAGAAAATATATTTGAATATTTATGAATTGACCGATAATATCGGCTTTCAGGTCATCCTATTCTTGGATGACCTCGTCGCTAGTCGCCTATTTCGGACCTACACCAAGGTCTGTATATTATGTAAAGTTAAATATTCAATTAAATCAATTAGTTAAATAATTAAGCTAAGGTATTACTTTAATGATAAACGCAATACTAACCAACTTTATTTAAGCCTGATGGACTCGAATATCGTTTAATTTAAGTACTTACCTGCTTCGATCTTTTCGTGTGGAGGTTAACAGCTGTAATAAAATCAAACTTTCACTCTCTATTCTACAGACAAAACTTCTTGAAGCTTTTCATAGGCAGCTTTATGTTTTCCAGGATCCATTCTTTTTAAATTGATCAGTTTCCAGTTCACTGCCGGTAAATATTCTACGTCCTGTAATTTGAGCAAACTCCAGTCAGGCAATTTGTTTTTGAATGACAGTAAAAAACGCTTTTCCTTTTCTGTCAGTGATTCATTTACAAGGCGTATCAGTTGCTCCCGTGTTAATTCAAGTTCTTCAAGTGAAACGGTCTCTTCTTCCATTTGCACAAACTCGCCCTCATAAAGTTGCTTAAAATCTTTACATACTGG
Source organism: Gammaproteobacteria bacterium (assembly GCA_018669845.1). Taxonomy (GTDB): domain Bacteria; phylum Pseudomonadota; class Gammaproteobacteria; genus JACNJF01. The sequence continues at coordinate 4,576 of JABHSO010000153.1, forward strand.
GTTAAGAAGTTCAGCTATGGGCCTTGGATGGCTTATAAGATAAATAATTAGCGCCTGACGAATATCATCAGTGAATCCTTCATGGTCTATTAAATGTTTTACATCATAAAAATCCCTGGGATGCTGACGATCCAGTGATGCACAAATCTTTCCCGCATACAGATCAGGGAGCGCCACAACAGCCATCTCAGCATAACCAAATTCATCTTCTACTTTTTGGCACACTTCCAGTGTTTCGGGTATATTAACTGTTCCCCGTAAGACCGGTGATAACTCTATTTTAACTCTTACTCCTTTACGGGTTACCACAAGACGTAATGCGTCAGATTTATCTTTAAATGACTCAACAATTTCTGCGTCTGAAAAAACATCATTTATCCTCTGAGTAATTCGTTGCAGAGCTTTTTTAATATTATTGAGTGCTGTTTGCCGGTCATTCATTGGCAAATACACTAGATCTATATCCACTGAAAGCCGTGGTAAATTCAGCACAAATAAATTAATTGCTGTGCCACCTTTCAAGGCAAAGCACTCTTCTTCAGCAATAAGCGGTAACAGTTGTACCAATAATTGAACCTGTTTGTAGTAAGTGCTGGTTCTATCCATACAAATCCTTCGGCACAGTGATCAAATATTTTTTATCAAGTTTACCTTTAGTGGCTATAACTCGCTTACCCTTACCCAGATTAAATTCTCTGGAATCCAGTTTATTTACCCATGAGTAACCTGCTCTATCTGCTAGCCAGAAAAATAACCTTTTAACTTTGACATTGCTGCAGGCATGAAGAAGAGCTGAAAGTTTTTTAGGTGATAGACTGGTCATTCCCTGCATTAACTCATCTGCATGTTCAAAACTTATTATGTCAGGAAGATCCGTGAGTACTTCCAGTATGGCTTTTTCAGGGCATGATAGCTTTACCGGTGGTAAATCGTCTCGCCAACTATGCTCTATTGCGACGTTACCACTCTCTACAACACCTGGAGTCCATAATGTTTTGGTTCCATGCCACTCAAAAGTAACCGGTAACTTCAATTTTTTAAGCCATGCTGGTAATTTATTCATTGAATACAGGCGGATGATTTTTGACTTGTTATTAGAAAGATATTGCCCATACCCAAGTAGTTCCAATGCTGTAAGCCCACCAACATCTACAGTTTGATCAGACATGTTTTGGAGTGAACATACCACACCCTGCCATGTTATCGGTACTCCAGTACGGGCATATACACCAGTTGCCTGCATATCCAGCTTTTTACTTTTCAAGGCATTATCTATGCTATGAAGACTTAACCCCATAGATAACAGCCACTTTTTTGTTGTTATCATGCCATAGGGCAAGAGTTTGTCTAATGTTTGTTTAGTATTTGCAGTTACCATTTTTAATATTTACGGCGTTAAACACCGTGTTTAGCTAACAATCTAAACCAATAGGATATAGTAAAGTTTATAAATTGAAATTTATACGGCATTTTTCGCCGTAAATTATAACCATATTAAACCAAATCAAATTTCTCTACAACTACCCCTAAATTTTGTTCTCGGCAACTCAGGTAGATTTAAAAGTGGTGCTGAGTGCGAAAGCCGTGAATTCAATTGAAATTTATTTGATTTGAACCACTTTTAAAATGTAACTTTTTGTCTATTTTTATTCCAACAATGATGGCTAATATTATTATATCTGAAGTCATACAACCTAAATTTTTTCTTCTTCTGATACTTTTAAAAGAAATGAGCTTGTTACCTGACCTTCAGTGATTACCATCAATTAGATTTAGTAATGAAAACTCTGGAAGCCACTGAACTATAGGCCTTACTGTTATCTCATTGGGTAACTACCTCTAATATTTTGAACCGACAAAATACATACTCGATTGTTTGAGAAGAAAATATATTTGAATATTTCTTAATTGACCGATAATATCGGGAATATAGGCTGCTTGTCTGTTTGATAATCTCACCTACCCCTTCTTTTTAGGCCACCCCAAGGTCTGTATATTATGTAAAGTAAAATATTTTATTAAATCAATAAGTTAAATAATTAATCTAATGTATTGCTTTAACAAAATGCGCAATACTAACCAACTTTATTTAAGCCTGATGGACTCGAATATCGTTTAATTTAAGTACTTACCCTGCTTCGATCTTATCGTGTGGAGTTTATCAGCTGTAATAAAAAATCAAACTCTCACTCTCTATTCTACAGACAAAACTTCCTGAAGCTTTTCATAGGCTGCTTTATGTTTCCCTGGGTCCATTCTTTTTAAATTGATCAGCTTCCAGTTCACTGCCGGTAAAAATTCTACTCCCTGTAAATTGAGCATACTCCAGTCAGGCAATTTGTTTTTAAATGATAGTAAAAAACGTTTTTCCTTTTCTGTCAGTGATTCATTTACAAGGCGAATCAGTTGCTCCCGTGTTAATTCAAGTTCTTCAAGAGAAACGGTCTCTTGTTCCATTTGCACAAACTCGCCTTCATAAAGTTGCTTAAAATCTTTACGTACCGGGTTAAGAAGTTCGGCAATGGGCCTTGGATGGCTTATAAGATAAATAATTAACGCCTGACGAATATCATCAATGAATCCTTCATGGTCTAATAGATGTTTTACATCATAAAAATCCCTGGGATGCTGACGATCCAGTGATGCACAAATCTTCCCCGCATAAAGATCAGGGAGCGCCACAACAGCCATCTCAGCATAACCAAATTCGTCTTCTACCTTTTGGCATACTTCCAGTGTTTCGGGTTTATTAACGGTTCCCCGTAAGACCGGTGATAACTCAATTTTAACTCTTACTCCTTTACGGGTTACCACAAGACGTAATGCGTCAGACTTGTCTTTAAAAGACTCAACAATTTCTGAGTCTGAAAACACATCATTTATCCTCAGCTTGATTCGTTGGAGAGATTTTTTAATATTATTGAGTGCTGCTTCCCGGTCATTCATTGGCAAATACACCAGATCTATATCCACTGAAAGCCGTGGTAAATTCAGCACAAATAAATTAATTGCTGTGCCACCTTTCAAAGCAAAGCATTCTTCTTCTGCAATCAGCGGTAACAGTTGTACCAATAATTGGACCTGTTTGTAGTAAATGCTTGTTCTATCCATACAAATCCTTCGGCACAGTGATTAGATATTTATTATCAAGTTTACCTTTAGTGGCTATAACTCGCTTACCCTTACCTAGATTAAATTCCCTGTAATCCAGTTTATTTACCCATGAATAATCTGCTCTATCTGCTATCCAGAAAAACAATCTTTTAACTTTGACATTGCTGCAGGCATGAAGAAGAACTGTTAGCTTTTTCGGTGATAGGCTGGTCATTCCCTGCATTAACTCATCTGCATGTTCAAAACTTATTTTGTCAGGAAGATCCGTGAGTACTTCCAGCATGGCTTTTTCAGGGCATGATAACTTCACCGGTCGTAAGTCGTCTCGCCAACTGTGTTCTATCGTGTAGCTTGCATTCTCTACAACACCTGGAGCCCATAATGTTTTGGTTCCATGCCACTCAAAAGTAACCGGTAACTTCAATTTATTAAGCCATGCTGGTAATTTATTCATCGAATACAGACGGATGATTTTTGACTTGTTATTCGAAAGGTATTGCCCATACCCAAGAAGTTCCAATGCAGTAAGCCCACCAACATCAATAGTTTGATCAGACATTTTTTGGAGTGAACATACAACTCCCTGCCATGTTATCGGTACGCCAGTGCGCGCATATACACCAGTTGCCTGCATATTCAGCTTTTTACTTTTCAACGCATTATCTATGCTATGAAGACTTAACCCCATGGATAAAAGCCACTGTTTTGTCGCTATCATGCCATAGGGTAAGAGTTGGTCTAATGTTTGTTTAGTATTTTCGGTTACCATTTTCAATATTTACGGCGTAAATCACCGTGCTTAGCTAATTATCTAAACCACTAGGATACAGTATAGTTTAAAATTTACAATTTATACGGCATATAGCGCCGTAAATTATCAAATAGCCAAACTTTATTATCTTTCTTCTCTACAATCCCTAAATCATTTTCTTGAGAACACAAGTAAATTTATTAGACTTGAATCACCTTTAAAATGTAACTTTTTGTCTGTTTTTATTCCAACAAGGACGGGTAGAATTAGACCTGAAGTCAGTACATTCTTAAGTTATTTATCACTTCTGAGACTATTAGAAGAAATGACTGAAGATGCAGCTGGTTACCTGCCCTTCAGTACATATCATCAAATAGATTTAGCAATGAAAGCTCTGGAAACCGCAGAACTACGGGCTTTACTATCATCTCATTGAGTTACCTCCTCTACTATTTCGAATCACCAGAAATACACACGCGATTGTTTGAAAAGAAAAATATATTTGAATATTTCCTAATTGACCGATAATATCGCATTAACAGGTTGTCATTTATCGGATTAACTTAACTTGTCTCCTCCTTTAGGCCATCCCCAAGGTCTGTATATTATGTAAAGTAATGTAAATCACCCTATATTTCAAATAGTTAACACATTTAATTCATGTTTTACTTTAAGTAATCTAAATTCTCTTTTTAGAGCATATATTTAAGTTTTCGTGAAAACCCTTAAACCTATTCATTGTGAAAATCAGCTTATACTACATTACCCCCACCCAAGCCTCGCCACATTTAAAAGACACTCTGGCATTTGTGGGGTGCGAATAAATAACCTGGAATTTGTTCGATACTTACTGGCTTCTTTTTTATCAGCAGTTTAAGTTTAGAGCGTCCAGTCTCTTGCCATTTTCTCGTCTGAGAAAACCTGTGGAAAAGTTACTGGGTGGTAGCGTTGTCTCGGGGTTAGAAAATTCTCGTTGCCCGTCATTTGTTTTCCTCTCTACAGACTTATCGTTTTACCTTGCCTTACATCGTTCACAACTGCTGCTAACTCTTTACCACCACCACTATAAACCAGCTCACCCAATGCCAAAATTGCATGTTCATTTAAGTTAGGTGTAGCGCGTATAAGCCTCATTAAATCGGCGTTATCAATGGGCTTATTTTCATCGCCTCTATTGGGCGATATTGAAGCCGCAAATTTTAATGCAATTGCAGCTTCAATGGTTGGGATCTTAACAACCTGCTTTTTTGCTCTTAATGTCACACAATATTTTTGCACAACGGCTTTAAACAGAGGAAAACCATCTTTAACCAGGTCAATACGCTCTGGGTCTTTTTCGTGAGTTTTTTGTGTGTCATAGGTAACATGGTAGACACGATTATGATGTTTAAACTGCGCATAAGCTTTATTGATTTCCTTGGAGGCACGCTCAAAATCAGTACCACCAATAATAAAATCAACATCAACTGTTGCTCTGGCTGTGCCAGTGTAATAGGAGAGCATGTGCCCACCGATCAGAACATAGGATACGTTTTTACTTTCAAACAATGCTGCCACTTCTAAAGGGTTTACGGCATCATCAATTTGCTGGCTGGACAGTTCGAAGGATTTTTGGAGGTTTTCAATTTGTTCTTTCATAGAGCTATGTAGGTAATATTTTCAATACCAATCTGGCGAAGTTCTGTTAAGGCTTCTTTTGCATCAGCAATGGCGTTTTGAATAATCTGCCTGGCGGCTTCTTTTGCATCTGTCAGTGTTTTGTAACAACCGGGAGTGCCTAATGGAACTTCACGCAGAACTGGTTTGCACGGGTTAACAGCGATAACCAGATAGCCGATGCCTGATTCAGCATAAGGATCATCAACCGTTTTGACGGGTTCACTTGTGGCTAATAGCCCATCAATGGTTTCTTGAGCGACCGTTTTCACATATTCCTGTGAGTGTGTGTTCTTCATGATCTCAACACCTTTATCAGTCAGTTTGATATTGAGTTCAACACCAGGCTTTACATTCAAATGATCCAGCATGGGAGCAGTCATTCTCATTCCATGACTATTGCCCCATTCGCTTATCTTGGTTTTCATAACTCATTACTACTTACGGCTATACAATGTATATCCATTGTAGCAGATGAGATGAGTAAATAAAACGCTGATTTTCTCTATGAGGAGTATCTCAAAACAGACATTATATAAATATGTTGAAGCAGGTAAGAATTTAGACACTTAGTTTTAGGGGAAATTGTGCAGAAATTAACGGTTATGATTGATTCGACGGTGTGAAACCGTAAGTTTCTGTTCAAATGCCCCCGCTAGAACTAAATATGGCTACTCATAAAACTTGAGTAACGATTTAATGAATCAAAATAATTGAGCAGAGACTGCTTTAAATTGTGACTTTTTGTCCGATATATTACCAATCTAGACTCATGAAATTAGTTTTGTAAGTATCAACAACTCTATCAATATAGATGTTTTTAAATTACAGCAAAAGTATCAATTTTGTAAGCTGATACCTCCTTTGTCATACTTTCAAAAGAAAAATATATTTGAATATTTCCTAATTGACCGATAATATCGCATTAACAGGTTGTCATTTATCGGATTAACTTAACTTGTCTCCTCCTTTAGACCATATCCCCAAGGTCTGTATATTATGTAAAGTTGGGTAGAGGTATGATTTAAGGCCCCTTTTGGGATGACCTGTTAATAAATATGATTCATTTTATTTAACAGGAGAAATCAATGGCTAAAACAATAGGCGTAGTGTCTACCAAAGGTGGTGTGGGTAAAACTTCCGTTACCGCAAGCATAGGAGCAGTCCTCGCAGACATGGGACAAAAGGTGCTGCTGGTCGATGGCGATTTTCAACAGTCCCTTTCATCGTATTACCGTATTAGAAATAAAACCGACTTTGGCATTATTGAGCTGATAACAAAAGTCAGCCCGGATAATTGTATTTCAACAACGGATATTCCACATCTCCACATCATTCAATCAAATGATAATAAAGCGAAGTTATTGTACTGACTGAAGGAATCCACCAATAACGTGTATTACCTGAAAGCAGCACTGCATAAAATTAAAGATGAATACGATTTCATCCTTATAGACAGTCAAGGTGCGAGCTCAATCATGCAGGAATCCATAATCCTGGCTTCCGACATACTGATAAGCCCTATTGTTCCTGAAGCCCTTGATAGCCAGGAATTTATGCGCGGAACGATTCAGATGCTTAAATCTCTGGAGCCTCCAGTTGGCTTATCAATTCCCACGCCCCCTATTCCGCCACTGTATGGTTTGATCTACAAACAGGATCGAACTGCCGACTCTTTGCAAATAGCCAACATCATTCGTAAACAGTTTTATGAACTGTCTGATGGCAAGGTTAGCATTCTAGATACTTTTGTACCCAAACTGTCGGCCTATGCCAAAGCTGCTGCCCGACATGAACCTGTTCATCGAATAGAAACGACCAGAACTGGACCAACGCCAAGTGCACTTGAGGTTTATACATAATACAAGCATGAGGTTGGTAATATATTGCTATTTCAACATAGCTTTTAGGCCATGTTTTTTCATTTCAGAGATTCACTGAAAAAAGATTACGTTTAAGTATTTTGCTCAGAAGAAAGTTACCCCTTTAAAATTACTCTTTTGTGAGCCCATTTAGAGTAGTTATTCATACACTCTCTTGATCGGCAGCTTTGTCCACAGGCTGTGTGAAAACTCAACAAATTCTCATTCAGAAAATAATATTACCACTTCAGTGCTGTATAACAGCCAATTTTACATACGGTAATCCACTAAACCATCAAATATGATCTGAAATAAGATAGCGTATGGCATTTTAATTTCTGATGGATAGTTTTCACACAGCCTCTCCATGATTAAGCCTGATTTGTTAGTGCTGACTATTTCGGTGATTAAACTGTACACCGAAGTCCCTATTTCCGCCTATGACCGGTCTGGAGAAACCAGGAAGTACTAGGTTTTCACTTCCTGCCTAATTACATCAACAATCAGTTAACTCCGATATTTCCAGAGCATCATCCACTTCTATTCCAAGATATCGAGCAGTGCTTTCAAATTTAGTATGGCCAAGTAATAGTTGAAAAATCTAAGGGCGCCATGAAGATATCTCACTACTGACATTATTCGATACAATATCTATACTGAAACAGCACTAATGTTTATTGACAGTGAGACTCATAGGATTTCATAATTCTAAATTCATCCTCAGCCCTGAAAGTTTACATAGAACATGTCCAATAATACTGCAGCTCAAAACAGCCTTACTTTCCCAGTTCCCAGTTACAGGCAAGGCGTTATTCTCGTGTTTATAGCAGGGCTGTGTTGGTCTACGATGGGACTGGGCATCCGATTTATGGAGATAGCCAATGTCTGGCAAATACTTTTTTATCGTTCCATAGCTCTGACACTATTTTTATTTATTGTAATTACTTTGAGATCGAGCGGCAGGCCTCTACAGGTTATCCGCAAGGCTGGTCTGGCTGGAATTATTGGTGGACTGGGACTGGTATTCGCATTCACAGGAGGGATTTTTGCTATCCAGTCTACTTCCGTAGCCAATGCCATGTTCCTGTTTGCTGCAGCACCCTTTATAGCAGCATTTCTCGGCTGGTTTATACTTGGTGAATTAGTTCGTACTACCACTTGGGTAGCATTAATAATCGCACTATCAGGCATTACAATCATGGTCTGGGAAGGTATGGCATCAGGTCATTTGGCAGGCAATATATCAGCCCTAGTATCCGCGCTAGGTTTTGCGATTTTCACCATTACTTTACGCTGGCGCAAGCTCGTCGAAATGATGCCGACCGTTTTTCTGGCTGGATTATTTGCATTAATTACATCAGGTTGTATCAGTTATATGTTGGAATATACTCTACAAATCCCGCTCAATGATATTCTAATTGCTTTATCTATGGGTGTGTTTCAGGTTGGAGCAGGCCTGATATTTTACACCATAGGCTCAAAAAGTGTTCCGGCTGTAGAGCTTACTCTTATTTCATTGACTGAAGTAGTACTGGGTCCACTATGGGTATGGATTGCACTAGGCGAAACGGTAAGTTTATATACCTTGTTGGGTGGCATGGTTTTGCTGGGGGCAATTGCTGGAAATGCACTGTCAGGATTAAAAAAGAAACCAGTTCCTATACTCTAGTATGTAAGTAACTTCATGAAATACTCTGAAAATGTCATAAAATTTTATAGATCGACAAGAGCTTCGCTGACTTGTTCTTCAGGAAGGCTCTTCATAAATCAGAATTTTAGAAGGATTAACGTGGCTAACAATTTTAAGTAGCTTGAGCAGATTTTTTTGTTTATTAATTACATTTGTTGTTTAAGAGCGTATACCACTGTGAGAACTGACTTTTTAAATACCTGCCTGTACGTCGTCAAACCAGATTGGTCAGTTGACCTCCTGATTTAAGAGACACTTCAATTTATCGTGTTATGTAAATAGTCTGTTTATCGTAATGCAATTTTTGTCGCATCGCTATGATGTTTAATTTATTTTTTTCCCGTTGATTCAGTATGGCTTGTCCTCATTTGTATATCTTAATATCTGTGGTTAACCCGATGCATGAATGGCTCCACACCATGTAAGGGACTAACAGAAAATATTTTAATATTGCTGAATTAGCTGTTAATCGAAGATCCTACTATCTCATTTGCCCGGTATAGAGGAAACCAGAAAGTGATGATTTGAAATTCCTAGGTGAAGTCTTTTTAATAAATAATCAGTTAACTCTGTAGGTTCAAGCTGGCAAACTAATACAGCATAAAATTCATCTACCTTGTTGCGTGTAGTAGTTGCTCTGATGCAGGGTGATTCCCGAGGAACCGAGCCAGATCCTGTTTCAGCATGAAATCATGACTTTGTTGCTTTTCTTTTAATCTCTGCAGAAAGAGATCATTTTCAACGTCATGATCTTGCGTAAAAAAATAATCCAGTCCTGTTCTTAATATATCAACACAGTTGAGATTATCCATTTCCGTCAGGCATCTTAAAATATTCCGGCGCTGTGAATCATCACCATGGTCGGGTAACTTCAGGCAGGATTCAAACTGTAATAAGCGAAGAAGGTTTTGCGTTCCGGATGCCTGAAAGTTGCGTTGCTGAAATACATCCAGCTGCCATTCATAAAACCTGTCTAAACGAACATCTAAAAAATTGTAGTCAGCTTCCAGATTTTGTCTGTCTAATCTTCCCTCGCTGGCTAATCGTTCAGCTACGGGAGTTCCCACATAGGGGAGCATTCTACAAAAACTATTGACCGACCGACCGCCATCCGTTATTTTAAGTAGAAAATCTATATTATTACGCACCGAGTCATACGTCGACCAGGGGTTCATCAGCATAAAACCAAAATCAAACGACAGATCAAACCTCTCTATAACAGAGGCGGCCCGCAGATGGGTTTCACTTCTCATCAATTTATTAAGGTGTTTGAGATCATTTTCATCACCCGCTTCCACCCCTAAATAAATATGCGTCAGGCCAGCTTCGACAAGTGGTTCTATAATATGCTGTCTGACTTCGTTCGAGCGACATGAAATTTTCCAGCGTAATCCATGTTGTAGATGGCGACGAATACATTCAATGGCAACCGACTTTGCCCATTCATAAGCGACTTTACCGCCTGCCAGAAAATCATCATCCTGCCACAGAATGACCCGCACTCCTCTCTCCTTATGCAAATACTCCAACTCATCAACAACCTTGACGGGATCTCGCATACGTCGCCCTTTGGTACCATTTTCTGCGTAAAAAGTGATAATTGAACAGAATGAACAGCTCCATGCACAACCTCGGCTTCCCAATACAGCAGCGGTCGGTAACCCTTGGCTTTCGTATTGAATATTATCTCTATCGGGGAAAGGCAATTCATCAAGATCCATACGGCCCTGACGTTGTACAGTTTGAATTCCAAAATTATCTCTCCAGGCCAGGCCAGGCAGCCCCCGCCAGTTTTCATTCGCGACAATTTTTTCAGTCAACTCCAACAGGGTATCTTCGGCTTCAAATCGGGCAACAGAATCAAGTTCCGGTATGGTGTTCAGTAAACCCTGGTATTCGAATGAGGCATAATGACCACCAATCGTAAAGTGCGCATTGATACCTTTATCTCTCAAGAATTTGATAAGCGAACGAAAATTCGGCAGCAGATACTGGAAGATAAGCGAGAATCCGACCACATGCGGCTTAAATTCATGGATTGATTTTTCCACAACCCATGAATCCCCGGTCATTTTCACCATCATCGTTTGATGATCGTGTTGTTTTAAACGACTGGATAGATAACGAAGACCAAGATTATCCTGGTCTTCATATCCTATCAGTAAAACCCTGCCCCGAGTCATCATTAGGTATTGGCAGGAATTACTATCGAGTCTTACCCTTGATGGATGTATCTACCATCTTAATCGCTGTACGCAAACGATTGACTTTGGCCTCAAGACCATCTTTGGTCTTGCTCAATTCATTTTTATCCATAGCCTGGATATTTTTAGTGAGCTGGCTAAGTTCATCTTCCTGGCTGAGCACCTTGACTTTATCACCCATATTACCCATCACACGGGCCAGATCTATCGGTGCAGGATCTGATACAAAATCACCAATATATTTTCGATAACGATCAAAGATATCGTATATCTCAATAATTTCAGGATTGATTATCGGCCCCACTCCTAAGCTTGCCTCTTTATAAAATACCACCGTAAAAGGCGAAGCATCCTGATCCGCACTTAAGTCATCTCCAGAGACACTGGCGATTCCAAACAGCACCAGCCAATGATCATAAGATTCAGTACCGAAAGCGTTCACCGCATCGATTTCAACATTTGAATTATCGGTATAAACAATTTTGGAGGTTGAAGAAGGCCATTCAGTCGCAGGAACAGCCGATGCAATGGGCGTACTGGTTAAAAACTCATTAAGCCCAATGGAAAAGGCTGAAGTACGAACGCGCGATCTTCCAGATCCTCCCCCTGTTCTTATATACCAGGCGGTGGCAGTAAAATCTGTAGTGCCCACATTAGATACAGATGCAGAGTCAGATGTATGAATATCACTCAGGATATTCCAGAATAAAAATCTGTAGTTGATAAACTCTCCGGGATTTACCGGATCTGGCTCGCTCAGATAATCCGCCGTGGAGAACGTATTTGCTGAATTATTTGCCAGCACATACATGCTGGTTGATGTAATGTTTGAATTGGCTTCAAATAATTTTTTGGTAATGGTGACGGTAGGCATGATGACATTTCTCCTTGATTAATAAGTATTAAAATCAAAAATAGAAAAGTACTTCACAGATTCTAACTTTCCCTAACGATATATTTATTCCTTAACTCTAAAACCTGAATGAGGATCATGAATTCAATACCTCGTTTCAATCATTTTAAACCGATTACCTCAACTATAGTAGACTGAAAAGTGCCAGGAAAATTGACTTAAATCATTCAGCCTTTAAAATATTCAAATCAGCATAGACAGCTCTGCATTCTTTTCAGCTACACGCTAAACTCATTTTATTTTAGCCTGACTAAGCGACAATTTATTCGGCATTTTTTAGTTTCTGCAACTGCTCAGAAAAACCTGTGCGAGTTCATTTTGTTGCAGACATGCAGCAATCCCACAACGATAAGCTTGTTGATGATTAATCGACAGCACTTTATTGAGAAAGGGAGTTCTAGGGACAATACTTAACTATACCGGTTATGTGAACAACTGCTTTGTCCATGATTAAGCCTGATAGTTATTGTTGGTTATTTCGTTGATTAAACTGCATACTTAATTCTCTGCTATCCCCTATGACCGGTATGGAGAAGCCAGAAAGTGCATAATTAGACACTTCCTAGTTAATTTTTCAACAATCAGACAGCCTAGACCAATTAATACCTAAATAACCGGCAATCACCGTTAAACAATTAAAGTTGATCCCATGCATTAATTATGCATATACTGCTGCATGTATTCGTGTGGAGAGATCAAAATGAGAACGACTTTAAATATCGATGACCACTTATATGAGGAAGCTGTCAGGCTAACAGGCGTAAAGGAAAAAACAGCTTTACTTAAAGAAAGCCTAAAAGCATTAATTCAGCGTGAAAGCGCTAAACGTCTATCCCAGCTAGCTGGTAGCGAACCACTTCTTGATGATATTCCTCGCCGACAACCGCTTTCATGATTCTGGTCGATACATCTGTCTGGGTTGATTACCTGCGTGGTGACTGTGTTCCCCTTGCTAGCATGTTAGAGAGAAACCATGTGGTCATGCATCCTCTTATCATCGGTGAGCTTGCCTGTGGAAATCTTAAAAATCGTATTCAACTCTTATCTCTGTGGAAAAGCTTAGAATCTCTACCCATGACAAGCCATGAAGAAACCCTATTTTTTATTGAGAAAAATAAGCTAATGGGAAAAGGAGTTGGCTTCATAGATGTACAGCTTCTGGCCACTGTTACAATATCTCAAAATGTAAAGCTCTGGACTCGTGACAAACGGTTAGCAAAATTAGCGGAGCAGTTAGGTTGCAACTATACAGAATAAGTCGACAAGTAATTACTATATATTCCCAAATTTAAGTTATTGCCTGACTCTAGTCTAATGTCTCCTTTGTCCATACAGCAGAGATAGTGTGTATCTGTTTCAATTGACTGGTTCAGGCACAGTGGTATGCGTTGATAGTGGATTAAAAGAATGACAGGTTACACTGATAAAGCGGACATAACCCATTCCACTATACTCATTTGAACACA
>JABHSO010000157.1 GCA_018669845.1 Gammaproteobacteria bacterium
CTTCTCGGCAATGATGTGATAAGCCGGTGAAGTGGTATAACTTAGCACCATATTTGCTTCACCTTTAAGAAAAAGACCGTAGGCTTCACTCCAGCCCTTGCTAACCGTAACAATGCGTTTGGATAACTTGTTCCAGGCTTCTTCAGCTTTATCGCCGTAGACTTTTTTGATCCACAGTAATAAACCTAAACCCGGGGTACTGGTGCGTGGATCCTGTATCAGGATGCTTGGGCCATTAGTGTCTTCGACCAGGTCTTTAAGACTGGTGGGAGGTGTTTTGAGTAATTCTTTATTGTAGACAAAAGCAAAATAACCATAGTCATAAGGCAGGAAAGTATCATCATTCCAGCCTTGAGGCAGTGTTGATTTCGGCATTGTTAAAGCATGCGCTTCAAATAATCCGGTAGCTTTAGCTTCTGCTGTCAGGTTAGTGTCTATGCCCAGTACGAGATCAGCTTTTGTATTTTTTCCTTCAAGTTTAAGCCTGCTTAATAAAGAGACACCATCTTCCAGTCCGACAAGTTCGAGTGTGCAGTTGCATTGTTTTTCGAAAGCTTCTTTAACCTTTGGACCTGGCCCCCAGTCACTGGTGAAAGAGTCGTATGTGTAAACAGTTAGAGTGGGTTTTGCTGCTTGCGCATTAAAGGCAAATACAATTGCCAAAATTGAGCTAAAAAGTAATTTTTGTAGAAAAGACATATATAAATTCTCCATTAAACAATCATAAAAAGGAGAGATGTGGAGTAGTTTTGATTCGCTCACATCCCTACGCCAGTATTAACTGGATCAGGTTCATCGGGTTGGTAATGGAAATACCTCTCAGCTCTTAAGAGCACCCCGTTGAGGAGGGCGTAATATATTACCTGTAAGGCTTGGGGGCAAGGGTAGCGAGGAAATTATTAATCATTTTGAGTGTTTTCAATCAAGGTAATCAATTTTTTCCATGTGCTTATTTATATGATGGTTGGGTTTTATTGATTCTGGAAAGAAGAATGCCAATTCTAAAAAATGGTTTACAGATTCATTGGGTTGACATGACAATGTCTCTCAGCTCAGCAGAGAACCCCGTTGGGGGTGGCTCTGCTAATTGCCAGGCTGTCCATGATCCATTCTGGCCAGCCTGTTATTTTATTTGATTACTTACTAAGGTGACCAGGGCATCATGTCTCTCATTCCTTTCATGGTAGGTGCCACGTTATAGGTCAGTACATTCAAATCCCGGCTCATTAAAGTGACATTGCCGTTTAACTTCTTCATGTCTTCACTCATAGAGCCGATATCCGTACTGAGTTGTGTCATATTTGAGTTCATCGAGTGAGTGTCTTTGCTCATTGTTCCTACATGTGTATTTAGTTCAACCATACTGCTATTCATTGAATGAGTATCCTGGCTCATTCCAGTTACTTTCTGGGTCATGGTGGTAACGGCTATCTGCATTTTTCCCATATCACTGGACATACTGGTCATAGCTGTTTCCATAACATTTACAACATGAAACATGTATATGATTGCTATAACGGCCATGATCATACCCGGTATTGCAATCCATTTATTTCGACCTGCTCGATGCTCTTCAACCTTGGTCAAATGTTTAAATTTCTTGTCCTGCAATTTTTCCTGCTCATGAACTTCCTTTAATGTCTGCTCATGATCTTTCATGATTGTACTGGTCAATGATTTTATAATACTCTGGCTGCGCTCTTCCTGTTCATTGCTTTTTACTTTCAGGCTGCTAAAAGTACTGTCTAAAGATTGATAGAGTTTGTTCATCTCTTCATTACGAGCACTATTCTGTTCGCTGGAGAGATTTGAATGGGTTGTAAAGCCTTTTTGCATTTCCTTGACCAGAGATGTTATCTGCATATCTCTGCTTTTTTGTTCTGCCTGCATTTCCTTTACGATGGATTGAATCGTTGCAAGGGCTTCTGTGTTAAATGCATTTGAATCTTTTGTGGTGCTCACTGCTGAAGTTTTTTCAGGTGCCCCAGCCGAAGTAGGTTTTTTATTTACTGATTTCTTGATAGCAGCCTTTTTAGTTGCAGCTTTCCTGACAGTGGCCTTTTTTACGGGAGGCTTGTCGGTTGCTGTAGCTTTCTTGATGGGTGCTTTTTTGCGAGCGGACTTCTTAACTACCATGATGCTGTACCTGAGTTATTTTTAAGGGTTGTTAAATGGAATTAAAATGAATAAGAATATAATTATATTCTAAAAAAGAAAGAAAGAAGCAGAAAGTTTGAAAAACAGAAGTTTTTACAATGTGTTGTGTGTTTAAAAAAGTTGACGCCCACCATCAACCGTAATGACCTGACCATTAATGTAATCACTGGTGACAAGAAACATAATGGTATCGGCGATGTCGATAGGGTTCCCTGTTTTGTTAAGCGGGATTTTATCCAGAATTTTTTGCTGAACATTGATATCCAGTTCGTTTTCATCTTCTGGCCACAGGATAGCACCGGGTGCTATGGCATTGACTCTAACGTCTGGCCCCATTTCTAGAGCCAGTGATCGTGTCAGCATGACTTTAGCTGCCTTGGCGCAAGAGTAGGTGATGTGATCCTTGAGAGGGGATCGGGCATGAATATCAACCATATTTACGATGCTGCCTTTACTCTGTTTAAGTGCAGGATAGCAGGCCTGAGACAGAAACATGGGGGCTTTGATGTTGGTGCCCATCAGGTCATTCCAGCTATCTTCATCAATGCTACCCAGTGTGGTCGGGTAAAATGTCGATGCGTTATTGATCAGAATATCAAGGCCGTCAAAAGCATTATAAGCCTGTATTGCAAGGTGATGAATTTCATCGATATTTAGCAGGTCAGCCTGAAGCATTGTGGCGGAACTGGTTCGAATTGAGTTTAACCTTTCCACTAATTTCTCGGCCTCTTCACTGGAGCGACCATAATGAATGATGATGTTCGCACCATTTTCATGTAAAGTCTTTGCGCTTTGAGCGCCGATACGTCGTGCGGCTCCTGTAATTAAGGCTGTTTTACCTGCAAGTTTCATTAGAGTTTCATCCTGAAAATAAGAAAGTAAATAAATGTCATCATATCACCCCGGCACCGAGTTACCAGTTCCTGATGCTGAGCAGATAGAACATAGTTCCCGTTTGATTGAAAAAATCATTCTGAAAATCGCTTCATCGGGCGGAGTAATTTCTTTTCGGGATTATATGAATAGCTGTTTATATGAACCGGGACTCGGGTATTACACTGCTGGCTCAACTAAATTTGGTGCCAGTGGAGATTTTATTACAGCTCCAGAAGTTTCATCATTATTTGGACAAAGTCTGGCTAACCAGGCGGCTGATTTATTTAATCAAGGTCTGGAAAGACATTTCCTCGAATTTGGAGCAGGTACGGGTAAGTTATGTGTTGATATTATTCAAAGGATGAATGATCAGGGTATCGACTGGATGAGTTATCAAATGCTGGAACCCAGTAGTGATTTACAACAGCGTCAGCAGCAATTTATAAAACAGCATCTAACGAGCAAAGATGTAAATAAAATCCAGTGGTTATCAAAACTTCCAGAGGGGTTTAACGGCTTAGTGCTGGGTAATGAAGTACTGGATGCCATGCCGGTTAATGTTGTAGTTAAGAATCAGCAATGGATGGAGTTGGGGGTCTCTTTTTCAGATCAGAAATTTGAATGGGTAGAATTCTCTCAAAACAGTGAAGCAGTGCAAAGAATACAATCGATTGACTTGCATAATGAGCTACCGGATCATTATTGCACTGAAGTGAATCTAAATTATCGACCCTGGTTTAATAGTCTGCAGCTAAGTTTCGATAAAGCAGTTGTGTTGTTAATTGATTATGGTTATGAGCAACACCAGTATTACCATCAGCAAAGGACTACAGGTACTTTAGTTTGTTTCTATCGACATCGAGTACATCCTGATCCGTTTGTGTACCCTGGTTTGCAGGATATTACTGCCTTTGTTGATTTTGATACAGTTGCGGATGCTGCAGAAGGTGCAGGGTTTAGTATCAGTGGTATGACCACTCAGGCCAATTTTCTGATGGAAAATGGTTTACTTGAACTGTCATCTTTAGAGTCAGCAGGTGAAATACAGCGACTTGAAATTGCACAGCAGATTAAAACTCTGACCTTGCCGGGTGAAATGGGTGAAAAATTTAAAGTGATTGGTTTGCAGAAAAATCTGCAACTTGATTTGACTGGTATTTAAAAAAATTAATATTCACCACGAAGAACACGAAGGGCACGAAGAAAGTAAAGAAAGACTTTAGGGTTGTTTATTTAGCTAAGATTTATC
Organism: Gammaproteobacteria bacterium; assembly: GCA_018669845.1. Lineage (GTDB taxonomy): Bacteria > Pseudomonadota > Gammaproteobacteria > JACNJF01. Next base: position 4,283 of record JABHSO010000157.1, read on the forward strand.
CTTCTGAATACTTTTTTTGGAGTCAGAAAGTAATCGCTTATTTGTGATGAAGTAAAAATAATTTAATCAAGTTTTCCTTCGTGTTCTTCGTGAGCTTCGTGGTGAAAAATATAGGAAAAACCAACTAAGAAAAACTATGGATACACTACAAATTATTATTCTTGCTCTGGTGCAGGGATTGACTGAATTTTTACCTATTTCAAGTTCTGCTCACCTGATTCTTGTGCCGGTGCTGCTTAAATGGCCTGATCAGGGATTGATTTTTGATGTGGCCGTGCATGTTGGCTCTCTCACTGCGGTGATGGTTTATTTTCGGCACGAAGTGTTCAACATGACAACGGCATGGTTCAGTAGTGTTTTTAAACAAAATCATAATCAGGATAGTCGTTTAGCCTGGTGGGTTATTCTGGGTACTATTCCAGCTGTTATCGCCGGTTTATTATTTAAGGATATTATCGAAACAGATTTGCGTTCGCCATTGGTTATCGCAGCGACAACACTTGTTTTTGGTTTATTGCTGGGTTTTGCTGACAAAGTTAAACGACACACCCGTGATGAGTACAGCATGACTTTAAAAGATGTTTTGTTTGTTGGCTTAATGCAGGCTCTGGCGTTAATCCCCGGGACTTCTCGTTCAGGTATTACCATGACGGCAGGACTTTTTCTGGGTTTAAATCGAGATGCTGCTGCGCGGTTTTCTTTTCTGCTTTCTATTCCGATAATTATTGCCAGTGGCCTGTTTAAAACTAAAGACCTGATTGAATCTCAGGTTCCGGTTGAATGGTCTTTGTTATTGCTGGCTATCGGGCTTTCAGCTATCAGTGCCTGGGCCTGTATTCATTTCTTTCTGAAATTAATTAATCGAGTCGGCATGATGCCATTTGTCTATTACCGACTCGTTTTAGCTTGTTTTCTGTTTTATGTGTTTATTTGATTATATCTGGAACTGTTTTACTTTTTGTTTAAGCTGATCCGCCAGGCTAATGAGTTCTTCACTGGAAATTACGGTGCTTTCATTTCCCTTTACGGCAGATTCAGCTGCTGAGTTAATGTTCTCCACAAAACTCTGCATTGACTGTGATAAATTCATCTGATTGCTGGCTGCGTTGGAAATATAGTTACTTTTCTGGTTTATTGAGGTCATGGATATTGCAATCGTGTTAAATGATTCATCGGCTTCATTAACAATTTCAACGCCTTTATCTACCTGGTCAATGCTGCTACTCATTTTATTTACGGCATCATTTGCACCTTTTTGCAGGGCATCAATCATGGATTCAATTTCACTGGTTGATTGTTGAGTTCGACTGGCTAACGTTCTAACCTCATCAGCAACTACGGCAAAACCACGACCCTGTTCTCCTGCTCTGGCTGCTTCTATGGCTGCATTCAGTGCTAATAAATTAGTCTGTTCAGCAATGCCTTTAATGACATCAAGTACCGATCCTATACTTTCAGTGCCTTTTTTAACTTCTTTGACCACGACTTCAGCCTGGTTTACCCGGTCAGAAATATCTTTAATGGTTTCCACACCTTCTTTGACAATGTTTCTTCCTTTACTGACCTCACTGTCAGCAAGGCTGGATTCCTTAGTCGATTCAGCAGCAGATTCAGTGACTTCATTAGATGCCTGAATTAACTGTTCAATATTTCCAACCAGTTGTTGAGTGACTTGAGACTGGCTAGAAACCCGTTCTGAAGATTCATGTGTTACCCGATCAAGGTTACCGGCTGAGTTTTCTATTTGCTGTGTTGCGGCATTGATGTCTTCAATCATATTTCTTAATTTAGACTGCATGTTATCCAGTCCCTGAAGTAATTCTCCAAATTCACCGCTATGGTTGATATCAATATCATCGGTGAGGTTTCCTGCTGAAATTCTAGCCATAATATTCAGACAACTTTCCATCGGTTTGAAGGATCTTAAGATAAACCAGTAAATAAATATCATACAGAATATGAATGCGATAAATCCACTAACTACACCTGCCATGTAAACCTGGGATTGTTTTTTATAACTAGAAGTGTAGTTAGTTGAAGTGAGTATATTTCCAATATGATTTTGACTGGAATCCAGTAATGGTAACTGAACCATACTCATTATCTGGTCACCAATTTTCTGTTTGAATTGTACAGGCTGATCAGTTGATTCTGAATCTGCTTGAAGATTATTAAACTGTTGCTCGTCGGTACTAAACTCAAGCTTTCCAGAATCAGAAAAAATATGGATTTCAGAACCATCGGTTTGTTTAAAGTTCTGAATAGCTTTTTCCATGTTGATCATGTAAATCGCTACCCCGGCGAGTTTGCCGCGGTAGTAAAGAGGAAAAGCTGTTTCAGCGACCATCAGCCCATCATCATCACGTTCAACGCCCTTGAAAACTTTCTTTTCATCGATGACTTTTTTAATAAGGGATTTTGTTGATTGACCGCTAAATTGCTGTGGAGCAGAAAATATTATAGAACCTTTCTTGTCGGTGATTTGCAACCTGCTGATGATATTTGAAGTACTCAGGCGGTTAAATGTGGGTAGAGTAGCTTCTGAAAGTGCATTGATATCCAGTTTTTTGAGTGCTTTAAGAGCATCTCTTGCACGGGTCATACTGGATGTGGAGGCTTCCATACTTTCCAGTTGTACCTGTATGACTTTTTGCCAAAGCACGCTTTTACCTCTTACTGCTTCTTCGCTAAATCGATTTTCAGCAATGTCGAGTGAAATATAGGCAATGACGAAAAAAACAGCCATGACCAGAGTCGCGGCTGAGAATATAAAAGTTATTAAGCGTGCTTTGAAAGTCATATTTACTCTACTATGTGTTATTCAACAGGGTAACCGGCAGATTTCCAGGCTGGCATGCCATCTCTATAATAGAAAACTTTAGTAAACCCCCATTCCACGGCCTGTTTACAGCCTTTTGCACTTCTTGGGCATTTTTCACCATTACAGTAAATAACAACTTTTTCATCTTTGCTCATTTCTGCGCTTAGAGAAGCTTCGGTAAATACGCCTTTCTTGTTGTCGAGATGTACGGCTCCTGGTACCCGGCCAGCGTCCCAGTCAGAGTCTTTACGGACGTCTACGAATAAAACTTCGCTATCAAAAAGAGCTTTGGCTTCAGAGGTAGTAACGGTTGTGGCACCTGCAATGGTCATCGGAGAGACATCATCTGCCCACGATGGGGAGTTTAAAAAAAATGTTAAAAATAAAATCGAAAGTGTTTTTTTCATGGTTTTATCCTGTGATATTTATAGAAAAACATCCCATAAATAGCTTATTTAATTATATCGACCTGATTAAAGTAAACTTTAGGAATGATTAATCTAAGTGTAGAAGAGATTTTAAAAAAACCAGTTTTTTTTTGTAAGGATATTATTTTTAACAATTAGTTAACTTAACAGGCCACTTTGTGCCAGACCGTTAAACATGAATTGAACGGCTAGTGCGGACAGTAATACGCCGAATACACGGCTGATAACAAACATGCCGGTGACACCCAGCAGTCGCTGAACCTGGCTGGCAAGCAGTAACAACACCAGAGTAATAATGATGACACTAATGAGTGCAGCAATGACGATGGACTGTAAGGTGAAGTCTTGTTCGGCGCTTGCCATTAACAGGATAGAAGCACCCATTGAACCGGGCCCTGCAATCAATGGGGTGGCCAGAGGGAAGACAGAAATATCTTCTTTGTTATTGGCTTCTTTATTTTCTTCATCGGTGGGGGAGGAAACACCTGATGACCTTGCAAAAACCATATCGATAGCAATTAACAGTAGCAATATTCCGCCAGAAACTTTAAGGGCTGCCAGAGAAATGCCCAGTGCAAATAGCAGGGTTTCACCGGCCAGGGCAAAGCTAATTAATATAATACTGGCGATGATACAGCCTCGTATGGCCATTGCCTTTTTTATTTCTGCTGTACTGTCATGTGTCATGACGGCAAAAATGACAGCGATACTAACCGGACCGATGGTGGCAAAAAAGGTGGTAAAGGCGACGACTGCGGTTTCTAACATGATGACTCAATATCATTGGCGATGAGCTCGACCCAGTGAAGGACGGGGGAGTCACCGGCACTATTCAAGTGATGTTCGCAACCCACATTTGCAGTGATAATTACTTCGGGTGAACACTGTTGAAGTGCTTCTAGCTTGTTGTCTCTTAACTGTTTTGAAAGGGTGGGTTGCAGCAGCGAATAGGTTCCAGCTGAACCGCAGCATAAGTGAGCATTTTGTGGAATATTAAGTTGATAACCCAATGCTGAAAGTTGGGCATATAAATGCTCTGACAGTTTATGACCGTGCGTTAACGTGCAAGGGGCATGATAGGAAACCTGTTGTTTTCCCTGTTCAAAAGATTTTAAGTTGTTGCGTAATGTATCAGCACTGAATAACTCACTGATGTCTTTAATTTTTTCAATTATAGGTTGGTAGTGCTCGGTGTTGTGTGAAATATTTTTAAGTATTTTAGAGTAATCTTTCAGCATCACTCCGCAACCTGTTGCGGTTGAAACGATAGCGTCAAGTTGTTTGTTTTCATTCAGTTGTTTCCAGCTGGATAAATTCTTCAACACCCATTGCTCAGCCTTTTCTACCTGATTGAGGTGCTGATTTACTGCTCCACAGCAGGAAACCACTGGTTCGCAAATAACTTTATAACCGAGTGCCTGTAATACAGTATTTGCGGCTGAATTGGTATTGGGGCTGAGGGTACTTTGCACGCAGCCTTCCAATAGTAAAACTGTCTTTTGGGGAGTTGTATCAAGTTGTTTGTATTCTTGGGCGGGTCTGATCAGTGGAGCTTTTTGCTTTAATGATGCAGGTAAAAGAGGCCTGAAAAAACTACCAAGTTTGAATAACAGGGCATTACGATTTCTGTAGGGTAATAATTCACCCAGTAAATTACGTACCAACTTCTGTCCAAATGGTCGGATATTTTTTTGTTCGATATGAAGTCGACCAATATCGATGAGTTCGGCATAATCCACACCTGAAGGACAGGTGGTTTCACAGGACCTACAGGTGAGGCAACGGTCCAGATGCGTTAAAATTTCACGGTCGGCTGGCTGACCTTCCAGTACAGACTTTATTTGATAAATTCGTCCTCTGGGGCCATCTAGTTCATCACCTAAAAGCTGATAAGTTGGGCAAGTAGCCGTGCAAAAGCCACAGTGTACACATTTGCGCAGGATTTCATCTGCACGTTTGCCTGAGTCTGTATTTAATAAATCTGCAGTAATACTTGTTTGCATTATTTGACATTCTTTTTTGCTGTTCGTAAGTATCTGATGACCGCTTTTAAATCATCAGGCTTCCATTTTGAGGTCGAGAATTCTACCACTTCAGCCATGTGATCAGAAACATAGTCGCCATCGGGTAATGCTCCATCTGAAAATAAATCAATAAGCTCTTCTTTGTTCCAGTCTTTTAGGCTATCACTAGAAATATCAGGAGCCGCCAGGTCTTCATTACCGCTAAACTTTAGATCCATTTGCAATAAACCAATACTGTTTCTAGGGGTATGGCATTCGTTACAGTGTCCCAGTGTATCTACTAAATAAGCACCACGATCTGTATTAAGTTTATCTGAACTCTGGTCTGTATTGAGTGTTTTCCACACAGGTAAAGTCAGGCGGGAAATATACCATTTAAGATCATGACTTTTATTTTTTTGTTTAAGTGGTTTTAAACTAAAGATATAAGCTTTTAGAGCTTTGATGTCGGAGTCGGAAATATTTTTATAGGCACTGTATGGAAATGTCGGGTAATAATGTGATCCATCGGGTGACAGCCCTTTGCGAACTGCCTGAGCAAATTGCTTTTCTGTCCAGTGACCAATTCCAGTTTCTTTGTCCACAGTAATATTGGGCGGATAAAAGGTACCAAACTGAGTTTCCATAGCCCGACCACCGGCCAGCGGCAAACCATCGTTTTCAACATCGGTATGACAGGCATAACAATTAGCCAGTTGAAAAATATAACGACCTTTGTCGATGATGCTGTCGGCAAACGAAACTATTGGAATAGCTGAAATAACTAATATCAGCGTAACAAGGAAATTCAAGAGATATTTAATTCTGTTTTTTCTTAAATGATTTATGGCAACTACCACAACTTGAACGTCCGAATTTTTTGAATGCTGCTTTGGTTTTGGCTTTATCGCCTTGCTCGGCTACCTGCTTAAAAGTGGCCAGTGCCTGTTTTGCATCAGATATGGACTTCTGGAATTTTTCTGGCTTACCCCATACGGCATCTTTGGCATTGGTTTCACCAAAGTCACTGCCTTCGGGAAACAGGCTGCCAATTTCTGCAAACATCTTTTCAAGTGAAGACAAATGTAAATTGAGATGATTATCAAACGGGACCGCTCCATAAACGATAGCCTTTATGTCATTGTTATGTCCTTTCACTGCAGTCATAAAATCCTGACGGTATTTAATCAGCATTTCCGGGTTGTAGTCAGAATTAAAACTCTGTGCATACACTATGTTCGTGAACAAAAATGTGAATACAAGTAGCATAGCTTTTCTCATAACCTTTCCTCAATGATGGTTGGTGATATGTTTAATTATTAGATGCGAATAAATATCATAAAGCTTTGCTAGAATTATGCAAAGTTTGAGAGTTTGGGGTTAAAGAGCTTATCCGGGTCAAACGCACTTTTTATTTTTGCATGCATTTGTTTTTGAAGAGGTGACATAAGTTCTGCCTGTTGCATGGGTTTGCTACCACGAAAACTTTCGATATAACCACCTCTTTCGGCAATATAAGTTATATCTGCCTGGGTAATTTCACTGGCCTGCACCCATCGAAGACCTCCGCACCAGTCAATTAAGCTTTGTTGCTGATTTTGTAATTGCAAGCCGGGTGTTGAAGCCGGTACGATAACTCGCCAAATGGGTAAAGAAGAATTGAAAAAGTCATGATTCTGTTGCTGGATGCTGCTCCAGAAAGAAACGCCATCATCCACTTCTGTTCCATTAATTGTTTTCCGGGCCTGCTGAATACCGGCTTCGGTTCCTTCCAGTCTTATAAACAGGGTATGATTAAAATAAACACTGGCGCTAATGGGTAAAGACTGACCTGCCAGACGGTTCATGATTTCTATTGCTGCGTTTTCATCCAGATCGATGCTAAGTGTGCTTTGCTGTTCTGGCAGGGGCTGAACTTTAAGAGTAATTTCCAGTATGGGTCCTAATGTGCCACGGGTTCCAGTCAATAGACGAGAGACATCATAACCGGCCACATTTTTCATAACCTTACCACCAAAATGCATAATTTCACCGCTGGTGTTGACCAGTGATGCACCTAAAATATGATCTCGAATAGCTCCATAATAAGGTCGTGATGATCCGGTATGACCTATTGAAACAGCGCCGCCGAGTGTTGCTTCTGCTGTGTAAACAGGGAAATCGGTGGCAAGGCGTTGATGCTCTGTTGCAAGGGTTTGCTGTATTTCTTCAAGCCGGGTACCAGAAAGTGCTGTTACCGTTAGCTCGGTGGGCTGGTAATCAACTATTCCCTGGTGTTCATTCAGGTTGAGCTGCATGCTTTCTGCAAATTCAGGTAACATGAAATCATGACTGTGAGAACCGTGGATGCTGATAGGTTGAGCACCTTGTTGTGCATGTTTGACCTGCTCGCAGATTTGTTGGCTGATGTCATAAGGCATGATGTTAATTACACATTTTTTTAAGGTTAAAGAAATTAAATAGTTCTGAATTAGAATCTAGGTAAATCTGCATGTGGCATTTCTCCATTGTGTACATGCATGGCACCCAGTTCGGCACAGCGATGAAGGGTCGGAATAGCCTTGCCAGGATTGAGAATGCCACTCACATCAAGTTGTGCTTTTATGCGGTGAAACTGGAGTAACTCAAGAGGCCCAAACTGTTGGCACATCTGATCTTTTTTTTCTGCGCCGACACCGTGCTCTCCGGTAAAACTGCCGCCTTTACTGATGCAGTGCTTTAAGATTTCTGCACCTAGCTGCACGGCTTTCTCATAGTCATCCTCTACTTCGGCGTTGTACATGATAATCGGGTGCAGGTTGCCATCACCGGCATGAAAAACATTGGCAACCCTGAGTCCGAATTGTTCTGATAATGTGGCTATTTTTTCCAGTACTTCCGGCAGCGCTTTTCTTGGAACAGTGCCATCCAGCAGATAAAAATCAGGCTGAATACTGGCAACTGCAGGGAATGCAGACTTTCGTGCTTTCCAGTAAAGTTCTCGTTCCTCATCGTTATGTGATGTACGGGTTTCAAAAGCATTATTATCTTTTAGAATTTGTTGTACGATTTTCATTTGCAGATTAATATCGATCTGATTGCCATCGAGCTCGCACAATAATAAAGCATCTGCTTTCGGGTAGCCTGCCTGCATGTAACTTTCAATCGCATCGATAGTCACTTTGTCCATCATTTCAAGACCGGCCGGGATGATACCTGAACTGATGATATCGCTGACCGCTTTACCTCCATCGATCATTGAATGAAATACTGCAAGCACTACCTGAGAGGCTGGTGGTAAAGGAATTAATTTAAGGGTGATTTCAACAATGATGCCTAGCAGTCCTTCCGAACCGTGCATCAGTGCCAGAAAGTCGAAACCGGGGCTATCCATACATTCTCCACCACCAATTTCAATCAGTTCACCTTCGCTGTTGATGATCTTTATCCCTGTTACATTATTCACGGTTAAACCATATTTCAGGCAATGCACACCACCGGAGTTTTCGGCAACGTTACCGCCGATGGAGCAGGCGATCTGGGAAGAAGGATCAGGGGCATATTGCAATCCAAAGGGTTTGGCGGCTTCGCTGATAGCCAGGTTACGAACGCCAGGTTGAACCACTGCGATACGTTGCAATGGGTCAATTTTTTCTATTCGATTAAATTTGGTTAGGCTGACCACAATGCTTAAATCATCAGGCAGTACCCCGCCGGTTATTCCGGTACCGGCACCACGAGCGATGACAGGAATTTCATTTTTGTGGCAATAACGCATGATTTTCTGACACTGTTGTATGGTTTCCGGCAACAATACCAGACGCGGTATTTTCCGGTGGGTAGTCAAGCCATCACATTCAAATGGTTTAAGCTGTGATGGCTTGTGTAATAAATTATGCGGTGGAATAAATTTCCCCAAGTCCTGAAGAACCTGTTCGGTGTTCCAGTCGGGGAATGTAAATTCGCCTGTTTCCGGGTCAAAGGACATGATTAAAATCGGGGAATGTCAGGGTGGGGAAGTTTTCCATTATGCACATGCATAGCGCCGAGTTCTGCGCAGCGATGTAAGCTTGGAATAGCTTTACCCGGGTTGAGGATGCCGGTTTCATCCAGCAAAGCTTTAATTGAATGAAACTTATTTAATTCAGGTGTGTGAAACTGATGGCACATTTGATCAATTTTTTCCACACCGACACCGTGCTCACCGGTAATGGTTCCACCTTTATCGACACAGTATTTTAGAATGTCAGCACCAAAGTTTTCTGCTTTTTCAAGGTCACCCGCTTTATTGGCATCGTATAAAATCAGTGGATGCAGATTGCCGTCACCGGCATGAAAAACGTTGGCGACTCTAAGGCCGTATTTTGTAGAAAAGTTGGAAATTTTACCCAGTACTTCCGGTAATGATTTTCTCGGAATGGTGCCGTCCATGCAGTAATAATCAGGAGAAATTCTGCCTACAGCCGGAAAAGCTGCTTTGCGTCCGGCCCAGAATAAAGCACGCTCCTGATTGTTTTGAGACAACCTGATGTCATGCGAGTTACAGGCTTTTAAAATTTGACTGACCTTGTCCATTTGCTGATCTATTTCACTTTGTGTGCCATCCAGTTCGCACAGTAACAGGGCTTCTGCCATCGGGTAATTTGCATGCACGAAATCTTCTGCTGCCTGTGTTGCCAGTTTGTCCATCATTTCCAGTCCGGCTGGAATAATACCGGAGCTGATGATGTCACGAACAGCTGCACCAGCATCGGAAATTTCATTGAAAGCAGCGAGTACTACCTGGGCTGATTCTGGTTTTGGAATTAGTCGCACGGTAACTTCAACGATGATACCCAGCAAACCTTCTGAACCGTGCATTAATGCAAGCAGATCGAAGCCGGGACTATCCATGCATTCTCCGCCACCGATGTCGAGTAAATCTCCGTCTGCGTTAATTACCTTCAGGCTAAGAACATTATTAACGGTCAGACCATATTTAAGGCTGTGCACTCCACCAGCGTTTTCAGCCACATTACCGCCGATTGAGCAGGCAATCTGGGATGATGGATCGGGTGCATAATATAAATCATATTGAGCTACCGCTTCGGTAATGGCCAGGTTTCGTACACCGGGTTGTACTATTGCCAGGCGTTGCAGCGGGTCTATTTTCTGAATACTATTAAATTTCGCCAGGCTTAAAACGATGGCGTTTTCTACGGGTAATACGCCGCCTGCCAGGCCAGTTCCTGCTCCACGTGCGATGACGGGGATAGCGTGTTTTTTGCAGTATTTTACAATCTGCTGACATTGTTCGATGGTTTCCGGTAAAACCACCATTTTGGGAACTTTGTGGTAGGCAGACAGCCCGTCACATTCATAGGGCGTCAGTTGAGAGGTTTTGTACAATACATTTTGTGCCGGAATAAACTCTATTAAGTCCGACAATACGGACTGTAAATCCCAGTTGCCAAATTCAAATTGTCCAGTTTGTGGATCAAACGCCATGAGTTGTGTGTTCCGATAAATGCTGTAGGTTGAGTGTATTGATTGTAAGGCAAGAAGGGTAGAATTAAAATTACTGAACTTGGGGAATTAGGAAATTGGGAATCAACCTGGTTGGGCCATGATTATTTCTTCTCCACTTTCTTTTGCTCTGTAGCTGGCCCTGTCTGCTCTGTCGGTAATTGAAGCGGGAGTATCATCAATTTGAGATGTTGCTATTCCAATGCTGAAACTCAGTTCGAAACTCATCTGTTTATGTTTAAAGGGTGTGTTTTTTAATTGCGTGTTTATTTTTTTAGCAATACTTATTGCTGTTTGTTCGGGACAATCTGGTAGTAAGATCAAAAATTCATCGCCTCCCCATCGTGCCACTGTATCTGACATTCGAGTAGAGTCTTTGAGTAAATGGGCAACATGTACCAAACCTGCATCACCTGCCAGATGCCCTGCTGAATCATTGACCAGTTTGAATTTATTTAAATCGAGAAATAACAGGCAAAAGTTACTGTCCCTCTGACGTAAACCAAAACAAAGTCGATCCAGTTTTTTATTCAGAAAATGTCGATTTCTTAAGGTGGTCAGCCCGTCGTGAGTATTTAACCAGCTGCTTCTGATGTGTTTAATGCCATCTTTATAAGCTATGCTGACTAACAGGCCTGTTAAAGTGATGATCCATAGTTCTAATATATCCAGATACAGTAAGCCTAGAGGGTACAGTCTGGTTGCTTCATCGGGAAAGCTGGGGAACATGATCACTAATGTGACGGTAGCGATTGAGACGGGTATCAGGGTGCCTGCAAACCCGATGATAATTGATGATAAAATTACCAGTGGAATCATCAAGTTAAGGATTAATGCAGAATTAAGGTTAGTCATATTCTGGAAGGCAGTGAAACTGATGATAGAAGCAATGACTGCAATGCCTAACAAAATAGGGCTTTTGGGAATTAAGCAGCTGAAGTTTTTAATGCATTGATATAACAGAATGATGCTGGAACCAACTAATAAAATCCCAAAGCTGTTTCCTAACCACCAGATTAGAAATATATTTTTAGCAGGCATTGTTAGTTCAATAGCTGACGAGGTGAAACTGAGCATGCCTAAAAAAGCACTGATGAGAGGTCCTGCCCACGCTATGGATATAAAAATAAGCAGCTGTCGAAATGAGCTCAGACTGCCAGTAAATCCATATCTCCTGGCAATGAGTAAAGGAATGACTGCTTCAAGTACGCTGCCTGCAGCGGGTATCAATACTAAAGGAATCGGTATGTTTTTTATGGCTGCTATACCAATCATTCCGATAAATATAGCTGGCCAAAGTCTTATTCCATAAAGGATAAAGGTAGCAATAGCAATTCCTGAAGCTGGCCAGAATGGGGTGATTCCGGTTTGAGCGGATTGCATTTCCAGACCAAGCATACCTGCAAGGAAATAAGCAAGGCTTAAACCCAGGACTGAACTCAGGTAGTTAACAGAGAATAAGCTCTGTATGGACTGCATATTTTTGCTAGAAGGATTCATTATTATTTACTGAACTCTAATTAATCAGAGGTGAGATCCAGTGTTTATTGATTTATGTTAATTTAAACTTAGCTTAAAATAATAAATACTTCACGTATTTTCTAATCATCCAGATAAAATACCTACTTTTTCAGGGTTTACTCTGAAAACTCAATCATACAAACTGGACTAAATCTCTACTTAATTTTTCTAGGAATCTAAATATGCCTGTTTCATTTAATCCCCCTGTTCGTACTTTAATGGGTCCCGGTCCTTCAGATGTTCACCCTCGCATTCTTGAAGCTCTCTCTCGTCCAACTATTGGTCATCTAGATCCTGCATTTGTAGGCATGATGGATGAAGTTAAAAAATTGCTGCAATATGCATTTCAAACGGACAATGAATTAACTATCCCTGTTTCTGCTCCAGGTTCTGCGGGCATGGAAACCTGTTTTATTAATTTAGTTGAGCCGGGTGAAAAGGTGATTGTTTGTCAAAACGGTGTGTTTGGCGGACGTATGAAGGAAAATGTTGAACGTGCCGGTGGCATAGCCGTGATGGTGATGGATGACTGGGGTAAAGCTGTTGATCTGGCTAAACTTGAGCAAGCACTGGAAACCAATGCTGATGCTAAGGTCGTTGCTTTTGTGCATGCGGAGACTTCTACAGGCGCTCAATCCGATGCCAAAGGTATCTGGGAGCTGGCGCATAAACACGGTTGTCTGGTAATTGCTGATTGTGTGACATCTTTAGCGGGTACGCCAATTCTGGTCGATGAATGGGGTCTGGATGCAGTCTATTCAGGAACTCAGAAATGCCTATCTTGCGTACCTGGATTATCTCCAGTTACATTCAGTGAAAAAGCCATAGGAAAAATTAAAAACCGCCAGACTAAAGTTCAAAGCTGGTTTTTGGATCTTAATCTGGTGATGGGCTACTGGGGAGAGGGTGCTAAACGTGCCTACCACCATACTGCTCCAGTTAATGCGTTGTATGCGTTACATGAATCCCTGGTGATGTTACGTGATGAAGGCCTGGAAAACTCCTGGAAACGACATTCTTTTCAACACTCGGCACTCAAAGCTGGTCTGGAAGCCATGGGTATTAATTTTCTGGTAAATGAAGCCGATCGTTTACCTCAGTTGAACAGTGTGTTTGTTCCTGAAGGTGTTGATGAAGCGTTGGTTCGTTCCAGACTGTTGAATGAATATAACCTGGAAATAGGTGCAGGTCTGGGCGATCTGGCGGGTAAGGTTTGGCGAATTGGACTGATGGGGCACAGTGCTCGTTCAGAAAATGTAATTTTCTGTCTGTCAGCGCTTGAAGCAATCCTGTCAGATCTAAATGCGCCTATTACTAAAGGTGTTGCATTGTCAGCAGCTCAATCAGTTTATTCAGCATAAATCTTAACTGTTGGGAATCGAACCTCTCACTGATCTAAAGAAACCCCGACTATGGTTTAGTATAGCTTATGTTGTGCTAGCCCTGGTGGGGGTGTTTTCTCTGATACCTTCTCCGGATATTGGCGTCAGTGATAAATCATTACACTTTATTACTTACTTTATGCTGTCTGCCGGGTTCTCGACCCTGGTAAGGTTTAACCGCAGCATGATGTTAGTAGTTATCGGATTAATCGGTTATGGAGTTTTGTTGGAATTTCTTCAGGGTATGACCGAATACCGTTTTATGGAAACTTATGACATGTTGGCAAATAGTGCTGGTGTTTTATGCGGACTGGTTGTCCGGTTAAGTTTTCTTCCAGAATGGTTCAGGAAAATAGAATTACTCTTATTTAAAACCTGATGTTGAAATATCTGTATCAGGTATTTATTTCAATTTTATTAGCTACACCTCTCCATGCGCAAAATCGTGTCGATATTGGGTTGTTTTCTCAACAGGACATAACACTTTGGAAGCAAAAAATATTCTCCGGACTAACTCAATATTCGCTTGAGCATGATAATAATATAATAATTCTTTCGGCTGACAGCCAGCAGTCGGCCTCTGCTTTTTATAAAAAAATTAAAGTTGATCTTGAAAAGACCCCATTTCTAAACTGGAGCTGGTCAAAGCAAAAACAGATTAATCCCGGCACAGAGTCATTAAAAGCAGGGGATGATTTTGTGGCGAGATTATATGTCATAAAAGATGGAGGTCTATTGTTTTGGAAAACACTTTCTCTCAATTATGTCTGGAGTTTTCAGCACAGTAAAAATGAGTCCTGGGATAGTCCTTTTGCTGGGTCTAAATCCAAAATGGTTTCTTTGCGAGGTATTTCAGATGTAAATGGTGTCTGGTTTAATGAAAAAAGAAATGTATTTCAGGATTTTAAAAATCTACTGGGTAAAACAATAAAAACGATCGATGGTGTCGCTATCATGACTGATAGTGATAATAGCGGACTGTCATCCAAAGCGTATTATGGTGATATTTATTTCACGGCAGATTAGAAAAGTCGGAAGTCGGAAGTCGGCAGTTGACAGTCAACTGAAAACTTTCTTTTCAATCTACAAAACGTAAAGAAAAATCAATGGCTCTAATATGTTTGGTTAAAGCCCCGATAGATATAAAATCAACCCCGGTTTTGGCTACCTGAAGAATATTCTCCTCAGTAATATCACCTGAAGCTTCCAGTTGTATCTCCGAGTTGTTCATTTTGACGGCTTTATGCAGCATATCCAGAGTGAAATTATCCAGTAGTACTCGATCTACTTTACACTCAATGGCCTGCTCTAATTGCTGTAAATTTTCAACCTCGACTTCCAGTAAAACTTTGGGTTGAAGCTGTCTGGCCTGTTGAACCGCTATCGCCATGTCACCACAGGCAGCGAGATGATTTTCTTTTAATAAATAAGCATCATACAAACCTGTTCGGTGATTCAACCCTCCACCACAACGAACTGCATATTTTTGAGCCAGTCGCAGGTTAGGAATAGTTTTACGTGTATCCAGAATGCGGCAAGGAGTTTCACTGATTAAATTTTGATAAAAACGGGTGATAGATGCAGTGGAAGAAAGGGTTTGTAAAAAATTCAGAGCAGTACGTTCTGCGCTTAAAATAGCGCGTGCATTACCACTGATTGTGCAAACTGTCTGATCGGCCTGTAAAGTGTCACCATCGTTAGCGTTCCATTTGATTTTTAGCGTTGAATCGAGCTGTAGAAAACTTAAGTTAAACCAGTCTGTACCGCATAAAGTGGCCTGTTCACGACAGATGAGTTGAACCTCAAATTGAGTGTCAGCCTGGATGAGTTGTGCAGTGATATCTCCACTTTCAATATCTTCCTGGAGAGCAGTTTCGACCTGGTTTTTGATAGTTTCAGTTAAACTGTACATAAGTAAGTAATAATGTATTAATATTCAAACCCTTGATTTAAATGGGTTTATTATTTGACTATGATTGAAAAAACAGTATTGTAGCGCCTAATAAAAATTATAAGTAAATAATCAGAATAGAATTTATAACATTTTGAGAGGAATATACCCTTGTTTAAACTAAAATATTCAAAGTTAAAAACTACTGTTGCCATACTGGCTGCTTTTGGTAGTTCTATAGCAACTGCTGATGTCACCAGGACTCTTGCTTCACCATCCGGTACACCTACTGCTGATGAGATTATTGATCAGGTTTTCTTTGTCAATCACTTTTATGCTTTTGATAATTATGGAATTGGTAAAAAAGGTAAAAAAATTACCGTTCTTATCAATAAATCATCGGGCAAAAAACCAACTACCATCACTCTGGAGCGTTACCTGAATAACAACTACGATGATGATGCTACGGTTAAAGCACGTGACCTGGCTATTTTTCGTTCAGGTAAGTTGCGTGGAACTGGCATGCTGATCACTGACTTTGATGAAGTTGGTAAGAATCAATCATACGCAATCTGGATTCCTGCACTGCGTAAAATTCGTCGTTTTGCTGAACCAGCTCATGATGATGCCTGGGGTGGAACAGACTTTACTTTTGGTGATGTATCACTTCGAAAGCCACACAATGAAACTCATGAGTTAATGGGAACAGAGAAGTTCAGTGGTTGTCTGGGTTCGGTAGCACTGGCTGATAATGAAAAAAATAAATACACACGTAAATTACCAGAAGCTGCCTGTCAGCACGATGGTAAAGATGTTTATAAAGTGAAGAGTACAACTAAATTTGAAAACTGGTGGTATGACTCTCGTATCAGCTATGTCGATACAACATCATTTGCGGATTATAGAACTGACTATTATAAAGATGGCAAACACATTAAAGTCATTGATAGAAACTGGGTACCTTCAGACAACCAGGCTGACCCTCGTCAGGTAGTTTGGGGTTACTGGTATGGTAAAACGTTTGCAACAGATCATGAGACGTGGGCGGTAATACCTAAGGTCGTTACTGTTACAAATGACAGTAAAAAGAAACAAAGTCTGTGGACTGAAAAAACCCTACGTAAGATTCGTCGTTAATACATAAATAAACTGCCGGACTATTGTTCCGGCAGTTTTCATAATAAAACAATATTAACGAATAAAACTCAAAGAGGATAAACCATGTTAAAACGTACATTACTCGCGCAGGCGGTGGCTTTAGCTATTGTATTGCCTGGCGTTTCTTACGCTGAATTTGAAATCAGTGGTGAAGCAAAAATTGAATATGACCTGTTTACATCAGGTGGCACTGTTACCGGAGCATCTGAAGAGCATTCTTCTGGTGATGCCCTTAAGTCTGAATACGGTGTAAAACTGTTTATCAATTCAGATATAGGTGAATCATCAGCATTTCATGCAGAATTATTACTGGCTGATGATGGTGAAGCAGCTAGTGATCGACTGGAAGGTGGTGAAGAATACACTCAGTATGAAATTTTACGCGAATTTTACTTTGATACTAATGCGGCTGGTTGGGATTTCCGTCTAGGTAAACAACAGGTGGTCTGGGGCACAGCGGATGGTATTAAACTTCTTGATATCATCAACCCTACTGATTACCGTGAAATAAATCAGAATGTATCTGAAGATTCTCGTATTCCAATCTGGATGATCAATGCTGAGAAATATTTTGATAACGGAAATAGTGTACAGTTTCTCATTACTGAAGCAAAACCAAATTTTATAGCAGGTCTGGACGCCGACGGTGACAGTGGAGCGCCCTTTATCTTTAAAGGTGTAGATACTATTACAGGAGAAACCAATGGTTTTCTGAATATTGCAAGAGATATGGGGAAAACGTCAGGTGTATTCCAGACGTTGCTCGCAATGGGTGGTTTGACCAATTTAAATCAGGGGCCAATGGCATTGACTACAGTTAGCCAATTTACTGTTCTTGGTACAGGAGGAATGAATAAAACATTTTCTCAGGTAGGCCAAGGACTATCTACTGCTGGAGCATTCGACCTAGATGGTGATGGATTTAATGAAACGGTTCGAAATGTTTTATTAACTGATGGAAGTACAGTTCCTAATAATCAGGTAAGTACTCCTACTGCTCCGACAGCTTTTCAATTCGCTGGACCAATACAGACTGATCCAAATCTGGCACTGTTAAATGTTGTTTTCTTACCTTTTATGAATCAACTACAAACAGGTAATGTGGTATTGGATATGGCTTCCAATAGCGCTGGAGACCTGCTAGGGACACCAACATCCGGGTTTATCGGTTATATGGGGCAACTTGAAACAGCGTTTGTTGGCGGAGTAGGCATTGATTTTGATGGAGATACTGTTGACGATATTAGCAATGCTGAAATCGGGACTGCTTTAAATGAACTTGGTAGTCAAATGTATAGTGCAGTTGCTGGCGGAATGGGCTTAGACCCTACTGATCCGGCAACAGCACTCGCTATAGCTACGGCTTTCGGTATTAACCCACCGACAGCTAATCCAGCAGATGCAGATACAATTGCATTTAATAATGCTATTAAGGGAGCTGCTATAACGGGTATGGGGCAAACTTTTTTTAGTAATTCAACAACTAATCAATTTACAGGAACACTGGATGTTGCCAACCCTACATCTGCTTTCGATTACATGGGTAATACAACATTCGGTACCTTTGATGCCTTTATTGGTATGAAAACAGACTATCGAAATGTTCATGATGATGAAACTAATCAAAATCTGGGTTTTAGATTTAAAGGCTCGACTGAAAGTGGCACGAATTACTCTCTAAACTATGCTTATCGTTATGATGGTAACCCTGTAGTTGATTTACACTGGGAAGACAGTACTGGTGATACTTTAACCGTTAACAAAATGGTCTCTTCAATGGATGCTTTGGGACAACCCCTTGACTTTAATGGTGATGGAGTTGCTGATAGTCCAAATCCAGAAGCTTATACTGTAACAACTTTGTTCCTGACAAAGAGCGATGGCAGTGTGTTTAGTTCGCAAAGTGGAGCTAATCCAGCGACTCTGGTTTTTGAAGAGTCATTGAATCAGGTAAGTACTTTAGGTGCCTCTTTTGATACTGCTCTGGATGGAACTTCGATTCCTACAGTAATTCGTGGAGAATTTTCCTATGATGTGGGTACTAAACAACCTGTTATAAACCTTGATGAACTGAGTATTGGTAATCTGACAGAAGCTTTAAAAATGGAAGATGCTGATATGTTCAAATATGTGTTAGGTGTCGACTTAACAGTTGCAACAAACATGTTGGTCAGTACCCAGTTAATTCAGTTCTATAATCTGGACTACATTGATGAAGATAATCGTCGCTATACAGGTGATTTTTCATCTATGCACCTTACGAACGGTATGAACAAAGGCGACGAAGTAGAAACATTTGTTTCTTTCTTCTTATCAAAGCCTTTCGGACCTGATGTTCAGCATCGCTGGAACAATATTATTATCTGGGAAAATGAAGGTGGCTACTGGAATCGTTTTGATGTTGAATACAGCTTCAATGATGAAATGGTTGGTACCATTGAATACAATAAATACTGGGGAGATGAAAATACGACCTTTGGACAGTTTGAAGCTTCTTCAAATCTGCAACTGGGCTTTAAATACATATTCTAATAATAATAAAACTTGATTAAGGGGGCTTAGCCCCCTTTTTTTTCTAAAGATTTTTAAAAAGTTAAAAATTAAAAGTCGGCAGTCATAAGTTAGCAGTCATAAGGTAATTGACTTGCGACTTATGACTGCCGACTTTTAACTTACAACTTTCGACTGAGGACTAATCAGTGAGTAGTACTAAAAAAGAAAATTCATTGGCTTCCAGATATGCCGCCTGGGTAATGAGGAACCGAATACTGGTTATTATGGTCGTGTTGATTACGACCGTATTAGCAGCTCTTCAAATTCAGCACCTTGATGTTCGTAATGACCCGGATACTTTGCTACCTCCAACCAATCGATATGTAGCCACCAATGCTTATGGTGAGCAGAAGTTTGGTATGGGTAACATTATGGTATTAGGGTTTATTCTCGAACAGCCCGGAGATATTTACCAGCCATGGTTTATCAATCTGGTAAAAGAAATCCATGACAAAATGATCGCGTTGCCAAATTCTCGTGGAAATAATTTCATGGATCTGGCCGCACAAAAAATTAAATACATGGGTGCACAGGATGGCAGCCTGGTGTTTAAACGCTTAATACCTGTTTCAGGTATTTCTGATGACCCTGACAAAGCTAAAGCCGAGCTGGCTTTTCTAAAAGAAGGTCTTGAAAATAATCCTGTAATGGCGCCCATGTTGTTATACATGGAAGATGAAAATGGAAAGCGTTGTGAAGTTTATGGACAGGCAGGGTGTACGGCTCGTGGAACATTTATCGTTGGTGATTATGATGATGGTGTTAAAGAAGTTTACCTGCCATGGGTTGCTGAAGTTAAAAAAATAGCGGATGAAGTCAATTTAAAATATGCCGGTAAAGTTCAAATGCTGGTTGCGGGTGAACCATACTTCCTGGCGCATATGCTTTATGACCTGGTTGACAAGTGGTGGTTATTCGTTATTTCTATCGTCATCGTTTTTGTCATTTTATGGTGGCAGAATAAAGGATGGCGTGGTGCTGTTTTTCCTCTGTTAGGTGTATTTGCGACTATTTTTCTGACTCTCGGTGTTATGGGTTTTACCGCATTTAAATTAACCACCATGATGGTACTCACGCCGATGCTGTTGCTTGCAGTCGGTACCGGGCACGCGGTACAGGTAACGCGGCGATACATGAGTGAAATGTCGCTCAGTCATGGTGACACCATGGTAGCTTCTCAGCAGGCAATTGCGCATACCATCGTACCGGCTACACTGGCGATTATTACTGACATGGTCGGTTTTGCTACGCTGGCTTTGGTTGATATCTCGTTCTATAAGGCTTATGCGTATTTTGGTGTGTTTGGTATGGCAACATTGCTGATCACCACAACCACATTGATTCCAATATTAATGTCTTACTTCCCTCCAAAGGTAGATGCAGAACATAGTGATATGTTCGAGCCCTCAGCTGTGGAAAATTTGGCTGCAAGTAAAGTGACTTCTCTGGTCATGGGTCCTGGTAAATGGGCAGTGGTTCTGGTTGTTGGGCTACTCATTGGCTGGTCAGCTGTTGAGACAAAAATTAAAGATGGAACAATGGATGATTTAATGCCAGGTGTAGAAAAAGGTATTAATTATTCTCGTGCAGCCTTTAAAGGGCATTCAATTGTGGTGACTGATATCAATCGACTGGGTGAAGTTATGCCGGGTGTTATTTCGGTTAATATTCCTTTCACCAGTAGAGAACCTATGCCACCTCTATGTGATGATGAAGATGATGCCGGAAACCTGTTACCGAAAGGTTGTTGGGATGAAGATGAATTAGGTGCTCAGGGTATTATGAATGATGCCGAAGTACTGGGTGCCATAGAAAAATTTGAAGCCTGGATGCGTACTCAACCTAATATCGGATTTACAGGTTCTTATGTTCAATATATTCGTTTGACCAATATGCTACTTTCTTCCGAGGGTGGTAAAGGTGATGACATGAATTTATTCCATGTGCCTAATCAGGCATTTGTGGATAGTAATATGGATATATATGGCGATCCTGAAGATCCTGAATATAAACCAGATGCGAATTTTATCGTGCAAAACTATAACGGTTTACTGGAAGTTAATGTCAGTGATGGTGATCTGGATGCCTTTCTTGACTCATCAAGCTGGAACGAAGCAATTGTTATGGGCTTTGTAGATACTATGGATCCTGTGTTAACGCATAAGGTTGTTGAAGATATTCATGAATATTTACGCAAGCATCAGGATGAACCTGGTTTTAATAAAATAAAATTTGGATTTGTCTCGGGTGATACGGTGACGATGCCTGAAACCGGTGATGTAGTGACGGTTGAAAAAGGTTATGGTTCAATGGATCCGGGCGTTGGAGGATTTCTGGGGGCTACAGAAGCTTCTCGTGAAGTTTCCTATGCTAACTGGTTAATCAGTCCTTTACAGACAGCACTGGCTATCTTCCTTATTGTGGCGCTGATGTTTGGCTCTGTGACTGTGGCGCTGTCTTTAATTATATTGCTGATGGTAACTTTATTTGCTCAATATGGAATGGGTGCTTATTTTACTTCGGTACAGAACTGGTCAGGCAACCTGGCATTCCATTTATTGGTGACACTCAGTATCGCCATGGGACTCGGCGTGGATTATTCAATCTACCTGGTGGAACGGTTGCGAGAAGAATATAAGAACTCAATGGGTGACTGGTCTAAAACTGTTTACGATACATTACGTACAACAGGTGGCGCAATACTGGCATCGGTTATCGTACTGTTGGGTAGTTTTATACCGCTACTATCTACCGATCTGGCGAATACCTGGGGTCTGGGAATGTACATCAGTGAAGCATTGATTATCGATGTGTTTGCGGCCTTTACATTCTTACCGATATTAATTTACTGGATGAAACCAGGTTACATATTTAAAGCTAAAGACTAGAAACGAAAGCCCGGGAAACCGGGCTTTTTTTTTGCACAAGGATGTGCTTATGCTGTGAGCCCATGGATGGGCAGGAACAGTATTTGTACCGAAGGCCCAATCGTTCAGAGTTATGCTGGTATTTATATAATTCGTTGATGTGCTTATACCCTGAAGGCCAGGGATGGCCGAGAAGGGTGCTTGGCCGGGAAAATGCTCCGGCACTTCCGCCTTCCATGGCGGTTGCATATGCATGTGCTTATAGACTGTTGGTATTCTGATATCCCATATTTGGTGCGCACGGCGCACCCTACTTTTAAATGGGTTTCGTTAAAGTGGTTGGGTAGAAACTATGAAGGACTGAAATCAACTACTCTTAAGTTAACTCATACAAAAAGAGGAAAATGAGATGACCGCAGTCCTTCAACAAAAAGATAGCACAATGAGCCACGTTTTATACCTGACTTTTGAATTAAGCAACAAA
>JABHSO010000159.1 GCA_018669845.1 Gammaproteobacteria bacterium
CATCCAGTTTGTCACCAGAACCGGTGAGTTCGACACAAAATGTGGAATCTGTTACATCGATAATTCGTGCTCGAAAAATACCTGACAGGCGCTGAATCTCGGATCGCTTAGATTCACCTTCTGCACGAATTTTAACAAACATCATTTCACGTTCGATGTAGTTACCTTCTGTCATGTCCTGTAGTTTGACCACATCGATCAGTTTGTTTAACTGTTTGGTAATCTGTTCGATAATTCGGTCAGAGCCAATAGTGACGATTGTCATGCGGGAAAGAGTAGGGTCTTCTGTCGTTGCAACGGTGAGTGATTCAATGTTGTAACCACGTGCAGAAAACAGACCTGCGATGCGTGACAAGGCGCCTGATTCGTTTTCAACCAGTAATGAAATTATGTGTCTCATCAGGCAAGTTCTCCTTTAGGGTTGATCGACCCCAGGTTCTTCTGATGTTCAGGAGATATCTCCATATCATTATGACCAGCACCAGCCTGAATCATAGGGTACACATTTTCAGTTTGATCGGTAATGACATCGAGGAAAACTAATCTGTCTTTGTGTGAAAATGCTTCTTTCATGGCTGATTTAAGATCTGCAGGGTCTTCAACTCTTATGCCGATATGACCATAACTTTCAACCAGTTTCACAAAGTCCGGTAAGGCATCCATGTAAGAATGTGAGTAGCGTTTTTCATAGAAAAACTCCTGCCACTGGCGCACCATGCCAAGGTAGCGATTATTTAAGCAAATTATTTTTACGGGTAAATCATATTGCAGACAGGTTGATAACTCCTGAATGCACATTTGAATACTACCTTCACCGGTTACACAGGCCACTTCAGCTTCTGGATGAGCGATTTTTACGCCCATTGCTGCGGGTAATCCAAACCCCATCGTGCCAAGACCACCAGAGTTTATCCAGCGACGAGGTTTATCAAATTTGTAAAATTGTGCTGCAAACATTTGATGCTGACCAACATCTGATGCGACGTAGGCATCGCCACCGGTTACTTCGTAAAGAGCTTCTACAGCCGCTTGAGGTTTGATGTGTTTACTGGTTTTATCGTAAGCAAGGCAGTTTTGCTGTTTCCAGGAATTTACCTTGTCCCACCAGCTATCCAGTGCTGCTTGATCTGACTTAATATCTGTTTCATCGAGTATTCGGCTCATTTCAGTCAGTACTGTTTTGACTTCACCGACAATGGGGATATCTACGTTGATGGTTTTAGAAATGGATGCAGGATCAATATCAATATGAATAATTTTTGCTCGAGGACAAAATTTATTGGTGTCACCGGTAATGCGATCGTCGAAACGAGCACCAACAGCAAATAATACATCGCATTCATGCATAGCCATATTGGCTTCATAAGTACCGTGCATGCCTAACATGCCTAAATTTTGTTTGTCTGTGCCAGGGTAAGCACCTAATCCCATCAGTGTTTCCGTGATCGGGAACCCCAGTTTTTGAGTAACTTCACGTAATTCATCTGATGCATTTCCAAGCACTACACCGCCGCCACTGTAGATCATGGGGCGTTTTGCAGATAGTAGCAGTTCAACAGCTTTCTTAACCTGTCTTGGATGCCCTTTAACATTTGGGTTGTAAGAGCGCATTTTGACAGATTCAGGATATTCGTATGCGATCTTAATCTGAGGTGCTGTAATATCCTTAGGAATATCAATTAGAACAGGGCCGGGTCGACCCGTAGTCGCTACATAAAATGCTTTCTTTAGTGTTTCAGCGAGTTTGTTAATGTCTTTAACAAGGAAGTTGTGTTTTACGCAAGGGCGCGTACAACCGATAGCGTCGACTTCCTGAAAAGCATCGCTGCCAATCATGCCGCTGGGTACCTGTCCAGAAATTACCACCATTGGTATTGAATCCATAAAGGCCGTTGCAATACCGGTAATAGCATTTGTAGCACCCGGCCCAGAAGTGACTAGTGCGACTCCGGGTTTACCCGTTGAACGGGCATATCCATCAGCTGCATGAGTGGCACCCTGTTCATGGCGAACAAGAATATGTTTGACATCATCCTGTCGATGAATAGCGTCATAAATATGCAGTACAGCACCACCAGGGTATCCAAATATTACTTCGACACCTTCGTCTTTTAAAAACTGTACTAAAATTTCAGAACCGGATAATTCCACCGCTTTCCCTCAAAATATAAATGTAAATATCGAACCGGAAAGTTTATTACGGTTTGCTAATGAATGCACCTTTATTTGTTATAAAATATAATGTTCAAGGTATAAAAAAAGCCGCATATAGCGGCTTTTTATCTAAAATGTCAATTTCAGGCTCAAGTTTGCCTGAAACAGCGTTTAGATATACAAACAGATATCTGATTGTCCAGCAAACTCAAAGAAAGTTGCTGCACCACCATATTCGATACCATCGATGAATTCTTTGGTATCAAACTCAAACAGGTCAACAGTCATTTGACATGCTACCAGTCTTACTTCTGCTTCAACGCAAAGTTCGCGAAGTTCTTCAACACTTGCAACGCCTTTCGACTTCATTTTCTGCTTCATCATCATGGTCATCATGCTTTGCATGCCAGGAAGAGCCTGTAACAAAACAGGAACTGGCATAGGCATAGGCATGCCGGGGTTACCTAAAGGACTGACCTGTAATGTCAAATCTTTCTTGAGTAACTGTAAACCATAGAAAGTAAAGAAAATTTCTGTATCGTAGCCCAATGCAGAAGCTGTTGAAGCCAGAATAAACGGAGGGTAGGCCCAGTCAAGGGTTCCTTTAGTGGCTATAATAGCCAGTTTTTTTTCAGTCATGGTTGCACCTCAGAAAGTTAAGCTAAAAATATTAAGCTTAAGCAGGTTAATCGATTAAGAAAATGACATGTAATAAGGGTGACGAAAAGTAGTCGGTAAACTTATGACTTTTTCATCATGAAAGTGAATTTTCCACCTTCTTCACCTGAAGACATTAATTCATTACCTGTTTGCTTTGCAAAAGCTTCAAAATCTTTTACTGAACCAGGGTCAGTTGCAATGATATGTAAAACCTGTCCAGATTCCATGTCAGCCAGAGTTTTCTTGGCACGTAGAATTGGAAGTGGGCAGTTCAGCCCTGAAGCGTCAAGTTCGCGATCGAAATCAGCCATTTGATATCTCCTAAATATTTATGAATTAAATGAATAAAAATAACAGGTTTTTACGCCTGCTTAAAATTTTGACGCGCCTTTATAAGTCAATGCTTATGAAAAGGCAAGAAAACTATCTTAATTTGTTAATGATCAAACCAGACTGCCTATTGGATTTTGCTCAATATTAAGTCCTTGTTGTGCCCAGCTCATAATGCCTCCACGAAGGTTTAACACATTGCTAATACCCTGCTGATTCAAAAACATACAGGCTTGAGCTGAACGGCTACCCGTGCGGCAATAGATAATAAATTCTTTATCTGTATTATTAAAATAATCCATTTTAAGAGGGATTAAGTGCATGGGTAAAGTTTTTGAGTTAGGAATCACACCGCGTGCAACTTCTGCGGGTGTTCGTATGTCAATTAACTCAATATTGCTATCGTTTTGTTCAAATCTGCCGGATAAATCGGTTACATTAATTTCTTTGATCGGTAGCATATGGCTGACTAATAACTCGTAAAGTAATCGTATTAGGATACTCTAATATTGTATTTAAATCAAGATTTAAAAAGAGAGCATGGTTTGGTAGTTGATGGTAATGATTAATAAAATAAACCTTAAAGTAATTGTCTTAATTCTATTCCTAAGTGGCTTTATGTTTGAGCCCAAAATAGTATCGGCTGATCCAGAGTTACCTTTGTTAGGTGAAACGGGCATCCTCAATTTAAAGAAAGAAATTGAGCTCGGCAGCGGTTTATATAAAAAACTAAAAGAAAAGGGTTACGTTATTGAAGATCCGATGCTATCCCGGTATTTACAGGATATTGGAGAATCATTGCTATCATCATTAGATTTTAGAGTCAGAGATTACTATTTCTATCTGGTTAAGGATGGTTCAGTGAACGCATTTGCAGCGCCCGGTGGGTATATAGGGGTTAATGTCGGTTTAATAGACATTACGAGCTCAGAAGATGAGTTGGCTTCGGTTTTGGCACATGAAATCGCCCATGTTGAATTAATGCACAGCATGCAAATGATTGAGAGGGCTAAAACAATTAATATGGCCAGTATGATATCAATTCTGGCTGCTATTCTGGTTAGTAGTCAGGATGTAGAAGCCGCGAGTGCAATAATTTACACAGGTATTGCGGGTAGCGCTCAGTCAATGATTAATTTTACAAGAGCTAATGAATATGAAGCTGATAGAGTTGGTGTTGAAGTATTAAAAAAGTCAGAGTATGACCCACAAGCCATGGCTGATTTTATGCGGCTTTTGCAGAGCCGTGAACAAGGTGGGGAATTAGCTGGAATAGAATATTTGAGAACGCACCCTGTAAATTCAAATCGTATAGCTGAAATAACATCAAGATTATCAGGTTTACAGAAAAAACCACCTAAAAGTACACGATATCAACAATTTAAGGATTATTTGTTTTATTTATATCCAGAAAACCTGCCAAATCAGACCGTAAGCAGGTTTTCTTTAGCACTGGGCTATACAAGGAATGGGCAATATATTGAAGCGGAAAAAATCTATAGGGAACTGATTGATTCTGACCCGGATAGTCTGTGGTTTAATTATGCACTTGCGGAGAATATGGAATATCAGCAGCGTCTCACAGAAGCTTCCCAATTGTATCACTCTACCCTGTTATTATTTCCTGATGATTTAGCTATTGCCACTCGTCTGGTTAATGTTCTTTTACTTCAGGATTTACCTCAAAAAGCATTAGATATTGCAATGCAACTGTATGAAAATCACAAAACTAAACCAACTATTTATCAGTTATTGGTCGATACATATACAAAGCTGGATAATGCTCCTTTAAGACAATTGGCTGAGGCAAATTATCAATGGTATAACGATAATAAAAAGCAGGCTAAAATACAGTATAAAGCCTTGCTTTCTAAAGGTTTATTAGATGTTGCAGATGAAGCTAGAGTAAAAGAAAAGCTGGATGCTAATTAGTAAAGAGAAGAGGGGGTGAATCCAGAATTCATAGGTTTATAACATTGGGAAATAGAATGCCATCTGGTTGTTTTATCACCCTACTAAAGCTTTATGCTTTTAAGATAAAAATATACATGAAATAGATTTGTTAACTGCCTGATCTATTAATTCTCAAATGAAGTTAGAATTAGCCTGATAGTCCATTTATTAAGCTCGAATAGAGTGATATTTTAACTTATTCCAACTGCTGCATTTATAAAAAAGATTAAGAGCTGAAGCAAAAAGATGTGGTTCTGTGGATAAGTCTAGTTTTCAATAGGTTATAGATAATGATGTGAAGAAGTTAGCCTTTTAAAATAACAATATAAATCTTGATATTGTTCATTTTATAGGTATTCTTGTGCGAATGTGGCGAATCCAGTCACAATAATTATATTAAATATTTTATTAACCAAATTAACCTTTTCGGGTTAATTTTTCGAGGAGGTAGTGCGGATGAAAATTCGCTTGATATCGTCTGCGGCATCCGTCGTAGCGCTTCTAGGTGTATTTGCCAGTCCGGTTGCTTTTTCAGGATCTCACGGGGGAATGCTAGAAGAAGGAAAAAGACTAGCATTTGACCGTAAACTGGGTAATTGCCTGACCTGTCACATGATTGCCGGTGGCAATGCTTCGGGTAACCTGGGGCCACCATTAATAGCCATGAAGGCACGTTTTCCTGATAGAAAAGTGTTAAGAGCACAAATCTGGGACTCAAACGTGGCTAACCCTGCTTCTGCCATGCCTCCATTTGGACGGCACAATATTTTGACAGAGAAGCAGATTGATCTGGTTACTGATTTTATACTCTCTTTGTAAGGTACTCATTAAATGAATCGTAGAACACTATTAAAAAGAACATTGGCAGTAAGCGCTGTAAGCGTTGCTGCATCAGCCGGTTTACTGGCTCCTGGCCAGGCCCTGGCCGCTTATCCAACAGCTGCATTCGAAGCAAAAGATTCAGCAGCAGCCTTATCAGCCGCTTTAGGTTCGGGTAGCTTTGAGCACTCTGATGATATTAAGATTAAAGCACCGGATATTGCTGAAAATGGTTCGGTTGTACCGGTCACGATCTCAAGTAGCCTGGCGGGTGTTGAATCTATATCACTACTGTCTGAGTCGAATAACTCTCCAATGGTGGCTTCTTTTAACCTGAATGGCTCACAGGCCTTTGTCTCTACTCGTATTAAAATGGGTAAAACAGGCAATGTACTGGCAGTCGTTAAATCAGGTGGCAAGCTATATGCCAACAGAAAAGAAGTGAAGGTTACAATCGGCGGATGTGGCGGCTAAAAAGTGACTGCGCTGTGAATTCATCTTTTGTCCGATAGCCGCGTTATTTCCGTACTCGAAGGATCACATATTTATATATGTTCACCTTCTCCGTGCGCAAATGCCTTGCTACGAACAAAACCTGAACACGCATCACAGCCACTTTAAATTAAATTCAAGAGATTAGAATAATGGCAAAATCAATTAAATTAAGAGCAAAATCAAAGAAAGGTGTGGTCACTGTCAAGTGTCTGATGAATCACCCAATGGAAACCGGTCTGCGTAAAGATAAAAAGACTGGCAAGATGATTCCTGCGCATCATATTCAGGAAGTAACGGCTAAAGCCGGTGATAAAACCGTGCTGGATGCAGTCTGGGGTGGCGCTATTTCGAAGAACCCATACCTGTCGTTTAAATACAGCGGTGATAAAGGTGGATCGATTACTTTATCCTGGGTAGACAATAAAGGTAACTCCGACTCAATGACCGGTAAGGTCAAATAAGTCTTCTTGAGTGACAACCATAACTATTACAAAGGTTAAAACTATGCGTAAGTTTATGCTTGCAGTATCGACTGCACTGGCTGTTGGTCTGGTAACACCAATGACCGCCACAGCTTCAACGCCTCAGGAAGACGTGAAAGCTTTTCAACAATATTTTTATGACAAGTTTCCAAACGTCGCCAAAGGTGATTTTAAAGACGGTGTTTATTCGCTGAACGAAGATTTTCGTTTGCAGTGGGAAAATACAGAAGAGTTTCCTCCTTATGAGGACAATATAGCGAAAGGCGAAGAAATGTTTAACAAGCCATTTGCTAATGGAACAAGCTATGCTGACTGTTTATTAAACGGTGGAACGGGTACTCGTCAACTGTATCCATATTTTGATACTTCATCGGGTAAGTTAAAGACGCTTGAAGGTGAAATTAATGCCTGTCGTAAAGCCAATGGTGAAAAGCCACTGAAGTGGAAAAAAGGTGCAATGGCTAATTTGACGGCTTATATCGCCGATACATCTCGTGGCAACGTGATTAATATTGATGTACCCAATGATGATCGTGCAATAGCGGCTTATGAAATGGGCAAGAAGCAATTTTACATGAAGCGTGGTCAGCTAAACCTGTCGTGTGCGGATTGTCACGTGACAAATTCTGGAGGATATGCACGCTCTGATTTGTTAAGTCCTGCTTTAGGTAATCTGTCTCATTTTCCTGTGTATCGTCATAAATGGTCTGCACTGGGCACACCGCATCGTCGTTTTGGAGGCTGTAACAAGAATATTCGTGCGAAGCCTTTTAAAGCACAGAGTGAGCAGTATAAATCTTTGGAATATTTCCTGATGGTGATGGCCAAAGGTGTCGAAGCTAACGGACCTAGCTCTCGTAAATAGAAGAAAACTAAAACTGAATATTTGACAATCTAGGGTTTAGCCCGGCTTTTTAAGTCGGGCTTTTTTTTAACTAAAATAGATCAC
>JABHSO010000162.1 GCA_018669845.1 Gammaproteobacteria bacterium
AATGTTTCAAAAACTCTGGTAAACTAATGCCCTTTTGAAATTGAACCTGATTTCTTGCCATGATACTCACCTGTTTATTGATACATGGCTCATTATACTCACCTGGTAGCTCACTAGCTGAGCCTCAGGGGTAATCAGGTAGAGATTTGTTCGGCCAGGTTCTTTGCCGCGACCGCATCGGTATAACTGCCCGAATTAAATTCATCCAGGTTAAATTCATCGGTAGCTTCTGACTTCCACAATCTTAGCGTATTTACCGTATTATTTTGATAGCCAGGAATCGGCACATCATAAGGCACCGCAAGTACATCATGAGTATCTGTCCAACGTGCACGATGCTGTCCATCTTTATCATGATAATGTTTGGTATGACCAAAATACTTTATCTTACGGGTATTTTCAGGACACTCTATTTCCCAGGGATTACCTTTACGCAACCAATGATCAGGGCTTTCATGCTGATAACCATTTTCAATTTTCTGGTGGAACATACCGTATTCGTAGCGAATTCCATAACCTGTAACCGGTAATTCAAGGCTTGCACAACTATCCAGAAAGCAGGCAGCTAATCGTCCCAGTCCACCATTGCCCAAACCGGCATCGGCTTCTTCTTCAGCAACTTCTTCCAGCTCACAGCCAAATTTTTGCATGGTATTTCGAATAGCGTCTTCGAGATCAAGGTTGAGCATGGCGTTGTTCAACGTCCTGCCCAT
This sequence comes from Gammaproteobacteria bacterium, assembly GCA_018669845.1. Classification (GTDB taxonomy): domain Bacteria; phylum Pseudomonadota; class Gammaproteobacteria; genus JACNJF01. The sequence continues at coordinate 714 of JABHSO010000162.1, forward strand.
TAAAAATTCAAGTGACAGGTAATGAACTCGCTTGGAGCCGTTCTCAATATGTCGATGACGGGTTTTGCTCCAGCGTTCAACCAGTCGGTCACGAATAGTCAAAGCCAGAGCTGTGTACAGGTAAAAGCGTGATTTACCCTGTTCATCGCGTCCAAGGGTAAATTCAAAATGCCTTTTCAGGTCTTTTTCAACCTCCAAATCATCCATACTTAATTTGAAGTTTATTTTTTTGTTACTCATATTTATCTCACAGAAGGCGAATGTAAACCGCCTATTTTTGAATTTATCGCGTTGTTTCTGATTATTAACCCGGGGAAATTTTAGAAGGTATTAATAAAATCGTATTATAGAAAACTTCTTAACATAAAAAAACTACCATTATTGGTAAGAGAGAATGAAAGATAAAATGGTGCGCATGGAGCACCCTACTTCTAGTACTTCAACCTACAGGTTAGTCATTTGATAACCTGTCAATTTTTAAGGTCACCCATTTCCTTCCTGATATATATGGATATCACGTTGAGGAAATGGAATGGAGATACCCTCTAAGTCAAATCTACGTTTAACTTCTCGCGTAACATTCCAGTAAACTTCCCAGTAATTTTCAGGTTTGATCCATGGTCGACAGATAAAATTAACCGAAGAGTCGGCCAGCTCATGAAGTTTTACAACAGGTTCAGGTTGCTTTAAAACAAGCTCCTGTTGGCTGACTATTTCTTCCAGAATTTTCTGTGCTTTTTCGGTGTCATCGCTATAACCAATGCCGAATACAAGGTCGATACGACGTTCAGAAATACCGGTAACATTAGTAATGACGCCATCCCACACAGAATTGTTTGGCACAATGACCAGTTGGTTATCAGGTTTGCGTAATTGCGTCGACAGCAGATTCATCGACTCAACATTACCCATAACACCAGCAACATCAATAAAGTCGCCAATATCGAAAGGGCGATAAATTAACATTAAAATACCACTGGCAAAATTACTCAATGAGTTCTGTAATGCAAATGCAATAACAAAACCTGCTGCACCAACAATGGCGAGAACCGGCCCAAGGTTAACTTCCAGCGCTGAGAGGGCGATAAATAACCCTATTATTAAAACCAGACGCCGAGCGCTCATTACCAGGAATTCTCGTAGTAATGATGAAAATTTCTTTGACTTGGAAAATGCTTTTCTAGTCGCTTTTCCAGCCAGTATAGATAACAGGTAAAAGATAATAATAGTGACTGTAAACTTGATGAAATTTATAGCCCAGCGAAAACCACCTTCTTCAGATAGTAACCAGCCACTAATCGTTGTCCAGGTTGCGCTGGCATCGGTAACATCAACTTTAATACCTGATACTGCTTTTATGTAAGTATCAAACTCTTCTGTTTCCCCGCCTTTTTTCTTTAATTCAGATAATACAGTGTTAAAGCGGTCAATCAGAGTAGTTCTTTCTGCTCGTAAATCGGTAATATGTTTAAGTAAAGCCGTTTTGATTTGTTTCTTTCCCTCTTCTGTTTTATCAGAGACTGCTGCAGGCTTGCTTTTAACTTCACTTTTCACCTCTTCTTTAGCTTCTTCTTTAGCTTCATCTTTCAATTTCCTGGTTGCAGCTTTAAGTGCATCCTGTACCGATTTGTCCTGAGATCGCTTTTTTTCAGCTTTCTTTTCATCTTTCAATGCCTGCTTTACTTCAAGAGCTGCTTTTTTTACTTCATCAGTATCAGCATCCTTTTTGGCATCTTTGATATCTTCTAACTTATCCTCAACGATCGCTACTTTTTTGATTTCATCTTTCTTATAGATCACGGCTACTTCAGCATTGCTGATTTCAGTGATTTTATTCTTTAACAGTATGAGCCAGGCATGGGCTTCAACTTCAAGTTCACATTTAGTGAGAGGTTTTACCCGGAAAGCCAGGATTTCAACCGCTATGTTGGCATCTTTAGCCGTCACCGATTTGATGCTAGAGGGGCAGTCTGCAGCAAATACCACAGGCGCTATCAATAAAGCTGATAGTGACCACATTAACAAAGATAATATTCTCTTCATGTTAAATTTTATTTACCTTGAAATTGTTTACTTTTACATATCCATCAACCATAAATGGATAGGGCGATGAAAAGTCCGAAATTATAAATTGATCTTAAAATTACTAAAACAGTATTTTCTAGAAAGACTTACCAACTATTTGCTTTACATCAACAAAAAGAGGAAAAGGTATCAACCTTTCTTCTCTGAACCCAGCTTTTTAAGCTATCGGGCATTTGATGACAATTGATTGTAGACCGACTTTGGCATAATGAAATCACACATCCTGTACAAGGAAGTTGATGAGCGATGATATTGAAATGAATGATCTTTGTCATAATAAAAACAAATAATAGCAATTAAACTTATCGTCACACTATAGAAGCCCCAGTCTGGTTTTGGTAAAATATCAGTCATTAAATCATCTATGAAACTCATCAGGAGAAAATCTTGTGAATAATTTAACTTGGGACGATTCGTTAAGTGTCGAGGTCGATGAAATAGATGAAGATCATCAGAAGCTTGTCAATCTGTTTAATATTCTCAGCCATTCTGTTGAACAAGGTGACTCAGCCGACTATATCAATGCTGTACTGGATGAATTGATCACTTGTACCATCTGGCACTTCAAACACGAAGAACGCCTGATGCTGTTACACAAATATGATGGTTTAGTTGATCATAGAACTGAACACAATGAGTTAATTGATAGCGTCAAAGAATTACAGCAAAAATTTAGTCGCGAGAAAAAACAGCTTACACAAGAAGAAATCGAATATTTAGAAGGCTGGTTAACTGGACATATTCTTGGTCAGGATATGAGACTGGGATTTTTTCTTATGAAAGTCATGTAGGATAATTCAGCCATTTTAAAATCAATACCCATTTAACTTTCTACGATATTTATGAGAAATAGATATCATAGAAGAAATAACTGGTGGTTCCTATACTTGCAAAAATAACAAACGCTCTGACATAAAACTGAGGGAGCTTGCGAGAAAGATGAGCAGCAAAATATCCACCAACTAATGTTCCCACTAAAACAATACTACCTTCGTACCAGACAATAACATCCTCGATAATAAAGAGTACTACGGCAATAATAGATACACATGAAGAAACCAGTAACTTGATACCATTCATAGTGTTGATATTATTGTAACCTGCAAGTGCCAGGTAACTCAGGATAATAATGCCCAGGCCTGCATTAAAAAAACCACCGTAAATACAAACTCCAAGCAGAAATACTAAAGTCAGAAAAGCACCGATTGATGAAGCATATTTATGTTGAGAAGACAGAGATTTTAGCCAGCGATTTAATTGCTCACCAAAAATAAATAATACGGTTGCAAACAGCAAAAGCCATGGAATGGCTTCTCTGAACAGTGAGTCAGAGGTTTGTAGTAAAAGCCAGGCACCAGTTATGCCCCCTATAAAACTGATAATAATAAATCGGGGTAATTCCTTCTTATGCGCCAACAGCTCTTTTTTAAAAGCAAATGCACCGCTTAAATAACCAGATAGAGAAGCAAAAGTATTCGTAGCATTCGCACTGACTGGAGGCACACCCACAAAAAGAAGAGCAGGAAAGGTAATAAAACTTCCACCACCGGCTATTGAATTAATGACTCCACCTAAAAAACCAGCCATGAATAAAAAAATTACTTCAAACGCCACTACTAGTACTCCAAAGGTTCTACAAACTACACTCGAGATTACATGTTCCGTTTAATGTTTCATAGTTACAATATTGAGTCTAATGAGTCCATTTTTGTACTGCTCAGTAAGTATCAATTTTATTCACTAAGAAAAACAAAGAGTGGTGAATACTCCACCGGCTGAAAGCCGGTCATTTCGGCTAAAGCCGATTACACTACATTAAATTCATCATCAGGGTCTGGGGGAGTTTAATTTTCGATATAATCCTTCCAGAATCCGTAGCTTCTCAATAACCCGTGGCAAGCGTAGCTCTTTCGGTGATGATATATCTATACCCCACTCACGTAATTGCTCCAGCAACAGAGGCTGTGTGGTTTGGCGATGATGATATTGATACAGAATATAGCTAATCAATTGTGGACCAAAATATCGGTTATTCAGCGAATCAGGCAGTCGGGCTGTGATGGGTTCCTGTTGGGGTGTGACCCAATGTGCCAGGCGGTAACGGATATTATGTGGTTCAATTGTCAACTCTTGTACCACAAAATCTCGATAGCCTTTAAATCGTGAACCCGATGGAATGGGTGCATCAGGTTTAATGATTTTATCTTCATGAATCAGCAGCTTTTGAGTCTTTTTCTTTTTGCTAGACCTTTGTCTGAAAATAAACGTGTGAATTCGTGATAAGAGGATGGAGTTGTTGAGAATTCCAGGAAAAGAGAAGGGAGCTGAAGGGGAATTATAGAATTGACAACTGTGGATAGGGCTTTTATATTTCCTATACTTTTAATTTATAGCGGAGATAAGGATGAAAAATATTTTATATTCAGTGACATGTTTTTTTGTATTTAGCTCAATGAGCTATGCAGATCAAATGACGGCTACAAAATCAGGTTGTGCTGGTTGTCACCAAATAGCTATGAAGACGGTAGGACCTGCGATAAAGGACATTGCGGCTAAATATACCGCTACAGATATTGATGGACTCGTTACGGTTGTAAAGGCAGGTAAAAAATCAGGTGAGCTTATCTGGGGTAGTATCCCTATGCCTGCAAGTCCGGCACCTGAGGCAGATATTAAAAAAGTCATTGAATGGATGTTAACGCATTAAACGTAGCAGATAAAGATGCTAGTATCCTTAAAAATATATCATCCTAAATAAAATCATACCATCAGGTGATAAAGAAAGTGGCAGGTCATAGTAAGTGGGTCTTTTCGGTTTGCCCCTGAAATGGACATTTCTGACAAAGAACGCAGTCTATCAGCGACTGCTTCTATGATCGATTCCTGAGTTTGGGGGGCGATGAGCTGACTGATCGCTTCTTTGACATACTTACCGTTCCCTACAACCTTCTATGAACGACTCCTGTGGGTTGTGAAGAGCCTGTTTCAATGCTGGCAGGTACGGCCGGTTTGTCCACAGGGTGTGTGAAAACTCCGTTTGAGGTATAATAAATCATTCAAACTGATGGGTGAAACAATGAAAACAAAGACTGGATTCATTGAAGGAGTAGCCCGACTACAAGCCACCTTATTTCCCGAATTACTTGACGATTATATCAACAAGGAAAGCTCTATTCGTGTGATAGATTTATTTGTCGATAACCTTGATCTCGCTAAATTAGAATACAAAACTACCCCCGCAAAAACAGGTCGTCCTGGTTACCATCCTTCCACCATGCTCAAGCTATTCATCTACGGTTATCTGAATCGTATACAGTCATCTCGCCGACTAGAGCGGGAATCAGGCCGTAATGTTGAGTTGATGTGGTTACTCGGCCGTTTGGCTCCGGACTTTAAAACCATTGCAGATTTCAGAAAGGACAATGGTAAAGGCATTAAAAATACCTGTCGAACTTTTATCGGTATTTGCCGACAACTAAATATGTTCACCGATGCTATCGTCGCCATTGATGGCAGTAAATTTAAAGCGGTCAATAGCAAAAAAAATAACTACACACCCCAAAAACTTAAATTTCATATTGAACGAGTAGAAAAGCACATTGATGAGTATTTGAAACAGATGGAAGCCGCCGATAGTGCAGAAGATCAGATTGTTGATGACAGATCCATTGAAGATAAAATCACTGGACTCAAGCAAAAACTTTCTGAGCTAAAAGCCCTGGAAGTTAAAGTTAATGAAGACCCAGGCAAACAACTATCAACCACAGATCCAGATTCACGATTATTGAAAACACAAGGGATGACAAGAGCTGTTTGTTACAATGTACAGACTGCTGTTGACACCAAAAATCACCTAATAGTTGCCCATGAGGTGATCAATACAACAGATCGGGGACAACTCTGTCGGGTTGGGAAACAAGCGCAAGCCGCACTTGATAATAAAGGGGTCACTGTTATTGCTGACAAAGGTTATTTTAGTGGACCAGATATAAAGGCCACTCAAGATAGCATTGATCAAATGAATGAGTTAATGGAAACACAACCTGACAGTATGCTGGTCCGAAAGCAAACTGTTGAGCATCCTTATGGAACGATTAAATGCTGGATGGGAGCGACTCATTTTTTAACAAAACGATTCAAAAATGTGAACACCGAAATGAATCTGCATGTTCTGGCTTACAACCTAAAACGAATGATGTCTATATTTGGTGAGGCAGAATTGGTTGCAGCAATGACGGAGCTATAAAAAATAGAGTATATAGCCATAACTCGAATAAAATACGAGGGTATAGCCCTATTTTCACGCTGTTTAAGCCCGAGTAAATTTATGCATGATAAAAAAGGGACTTGAAAATAACACCGGCTTAAGAGCGATGGCATGAAGTCTGGATAGTTATTGATAGGGGTTAATACGTTAGATTTGAGTTTTCACACAGCCTCTCCATAAAGCGGAGATATGAGGTATCACTTACATTCGTCCGGTTATGGCACAGGGTGTGTGAAAACCATTCCCCAGAAATGAAAGTGTCATACGCCATCTAATATCAGGTTATATCTTATGATGTAGTGGATTATCGCAATTAAAATTGACTGTAATACAGTACTAAAGTGGGGATATTTTTTTCTAAATGGGAATTTGTTGAGTTTTCACACAGGCTGGGCACATACCGGTCGTTCATGACTGCATCAGCAACAAGTGTCCCCTTTAACTCTTAAAGTGTAGAGTTCACTTTAATAATTATTTTTGGTAAATGGTCAGTTTTTAGGTAACAGATCTTCAACTATGGACCGCTCTGCAAGCAGCTCTTTCTCTGAAGCCTTGAGCCTGGCGATACTCAATGAATCCATTTCCAGGCCTTGCACAATCTCATACTCACCATTTTTACAAGTCACTGGCATTGAAAAAAACACCCCCTCGTCAATACCATAGCTGCCATCAGACATTACGCTCATGCTTACCCAGTCCCCGTCCCGAGTCCCTAAAGCCCAGTCATGGATGTGACTAACAACGGCATCGGCAGCCGATGCTGCTGAAGACAACCCACGTGCCTCAATAATTTCTGCCCCACGACGTTGTATCCGAGGAATCATGTGATCGATAACCCAGTCACGTGTCACCAGTTCATAGGCAGGTTTATCACCAATGAAACAACTACCGATGTCCGGATACTGTGTCATGGAATGGTTACCCCAGATAGTAACCCGTGTAATATCAGCTACTAACGAGTTGGTCTTAATAGCTAATTGACCCATAGCCCGGTTATGATCCAGACGGGTCATGGCAGTAAATTGACTGGCACTTAAATCCGGGGCGTTGGCCGAGGCAATAAGGGCATTGGTATTCGCAGGATTCCCCACTACTAGCACTCGAACATCACCAGAGGCATTATCATTGATGCTTCTGCCCTGGGCGGCAAAAATTTTGGCATTTTCCACTATTAGATCTTTGCGCTCCATGCCCTTACTACGAGGCCTGGCACCAATTAGCAAGGCATAGTCTGTATCTCTAAAACCAATGGCCGGGTCATCGGTCAATACAATATCGTGCAATAACGGCAAGGCACAGTCCCCCAGTTCCATGCCTACACCTTTTAGTGATGATAACGCTTGGGGAATCTCCAACAGTCGCAGTATAACAGGCTGATCAGGGCCAAACATTTCACCGGACGCCACACGAAAAGCAAGCGCATATCCAATATGACCAGCAGCACCGGTAATGGTGACTTTAATGGTTTCTTTCATCTCTAACCTCCTTTAATTAATCGTTTGATAAATTATCCTATCAGTAGCCCGATATTTGAGAGAAAGAATCTTTGAATCTATGAGTATTAGATTCGAAATTAAAAATAACTAAAGGGTTGCGTCCTCTTTTATTAATACTGCTTTTGTGAAGAATGAAAGATTTAAGCAGACTATTGATTTATTGGATCAGCCTGTTCAGCCTAGGTTGAAAGTTGTGACGTAACCTGTGACTGGTGATAACTGTATTGCAGACACAGTTTGAATTACCTCCAATAAAGAACTATCGACCCATCAGAGTCATTCCTGACAGGTTGTAGGGAACGGCAGGTCAGTCAAAGAAGCGGTCAAAACGATCAGCAGCCACTAAACTCAGAAAACCATATAGCAGTCATTCCTGACAGGTTGTAGGGACCGGCATGTTCGTGGCGTTATGCAAAGCTTTGCATAACGCCACTTATGCTGAGTATCGTATTATGCTGAGTTGAACATGCTCAGCGAGCCACAGTCCTTATTTTTAAAGGATTTAATTAAGTTTTAGTTATAACTTACTGGACATAATAA
>JABHSO010000208.1 GCA_018669845.1 Gammaproteobacteria bacterium
AATGTTTCAAAAACTCTGGTAAACTAATGCCCTTTTGAAATTGAACCTGATTTCTTGCCATGATACTCACCTGTTTATTGATACATGGCTCATTATACTCACCTGGTAGCTCACTAGCTGAGCCTCAGGGGTAATCAGGTAACTTTATAGGTCAATATAATGGTCAGTCTTCTGCCTTGATGGGTATCTTCTTACAACCTGGTGCGAATGCGCTGAGTGTTGCCGACGAAGTGAAAACCACTCTCGATGAATTATCGTTGAGTTTTCCAGAAGGGTTTAAATACGCAGTTCCTTTTGACACTACTCGTTTTGTAGAAGTGTCTATCAGGGAGGTTTTGAAAACTCTAGGCGAAGCCATGTTACTAGTCTTCCTGGTGGTGTATATCTTCCTGCAAAACTGGCGCGCCACGTTAATTCCGACTTTAGCGGTGCCGGTTTCATTGTTGGGTACTTTTGCCGGGTTATATTTACTCGGATACTCCATTAACACTCTAACTCTTTTTGGTATGGTGCTATCCATTGGTATTGTAGTTGATGATGCGATTGTGGTACTGGAAAACGTCGAACGGATTATGCACGAAGAAGGACTGGAAGCACGTGATGCAGCGATCAAGGCAATGGAGGAAGTGAGCGGCCCTATTATCGCCATCGTGCTGGTGCTGGTCTCGGTGTTTGTGCCAATCGCTTTTCTGGGTGGCTTAACCGGTGAATTATACCGCCAGTTTGCCATTACCATTTCTATCTCGGTGACGCTGTCCGGAATTGTAGCACTGAGTATGACGCCTTCGCTGTGCGTGATGATCTTACGCCATGAACACAAGCAGACTAATTTTTTGTTTCGTGGGTTTAATCGCTTTTTTAGCGCTGTAACTCACGGTTATATTAGCGGGGTTCGTTTTTTGTTGAAACGTGCTTTTTTTGCCGTATTACTATTTGGTGGTATGGTTTTTATTACTGCGAATTTGTGGAAAAGCATACCAGGATCTCTAGTACCGGATGAAGATCAGGGGTATTATATTGCGGCTGTTTTTTTACCGGATGGTGCTTCCCTTGAGCGTACTGACAAAGTCGTCGAGCAGGTAATCGGGGCAATACGTTCTAACCCCAATAATGAAAGCGTCGTATCATTTGCCGGGTTTGATTTTCTGGGAGGAGCTTACAAAAATAATGCCGCCACCCTGTTTGTTTCACAAAAGCATTGGGATGACAGAAATGTACCGACTACTGCGCTGGTCGGTGAATTGTTTGGCAAAACGGCCGGAATCAAGGAAGCACTAGTTCTTGCTTTTAACCCCCCTGCTATTTTCGGTCTGGGAAATACCGGAGGATTTGAATTTTATATTCAGAACAAGGGAGAGAGTGACCCGGCAAAACTGGCGGCAGCGATGAAAGCTTTTCAAGGTGGTGTACAGCAGGATGGACGTCTGGGTATGGTGAATAGTTTGTGGCGTTCGAATACACCGCAAATATTTGTCGATGTAGATCGCGAGCGCGCCAAATCTCTGGGCATACCTTTAAACAGTGCCTTTAATACACTAGCTGCCACGCTGGGTTCTTATTATGTCAATGACTTTAATCGTTTTGGTCGTGCCTGGCAGGTACTGGTTTCTGCCGACTCGAGTTATCGTAAAACGCCAGGTGATATCGGACGAATGTATGTACGCAGTGTATCGGGAGAGATGGTGCCCTTAACAGCTTTTGCCAAAGTAGAATACAGTTCCGGCCCTGATACGCTGGATCGTTTTAACAATTTACCTGCGGTCAAATTGTTTGGTAATGGTGCACCCGGAGTCAGTTCTGGACAGGCGCTGGCTGCGGTAGAAGATGTGGCGAAAAAGACATTACCAGAAGGTTTTACCTTTGACTGGAGTGGCGCTTCCTACCAGGAAATGAAATCTGAAAATAACTCTGTTATAGCGTTAGGGTTGGCTGCTGTCATGGTGTTTTTGATTTTGGCGGCTTTGTATGAACGTTGGTCACTGCCACTCTCGGTATTGCTGGCATTACCATTTGGTACCTTTGGAGCATTGATGGCAGTATGGATACGTGATTTTACCAATGATGTGTATTTTCAAATTGGGCTGGTTACTCTTCTGGGGTTAGCGGCTAAAAATGCGATTTTGATTGTAGAATATGCGCTGTTAAAAGTTCAGCACGGCTGGCCAGCAACGGCGGCTTCGGTAGAAGCGGCCAGATTACGATTCAGGCCAATTATCATGACGTCACTGGCTTTTATTCTGGGAGTTCTACCGCTGGCGGTTTCGGTCGGTGCGGGTGCAGGAGCCAGGCAGTCGGTGGGAACGGGTGTTATGGGGGGAATGTTGGCAGCAACTTTTCTAGCGGTATTTTTTCTGCCGTTGTTTTTTAAGTTCCTAATTGACCGGCATTTACGCAGTAAAAGTGAGGATTTTTTTGCACCGGATCATCATCTGGCCGGTTCGGATGTGGTTAGCGAGGATTCAGGCAAGTCAGGGAACGAGGTGAGTGATATTTCTGTTACGGATCGGCATTGAGGGGTTATACAATCCCATTTGTGAGCGTGGGCACGAATCAGTTTCTTCGGTTTTATCCAGCTAAATTCGATGTTTATACTTCAGGCTTTTAAAAGTATGAGGAGTGATCCCATGGCAAAGATATTGACCATTTTATTGCTGTTTACCTTAAACAATGCCTGGCTCACTCCGTAAGATTATTCACATCGACATGGATGCTTTTTTCGCCTCTGTTGAACAGCGTGATAACCCCGAGTTGATGGGTAAACCTGTGGCAGTAGGGGGCTCTAAAAAGCGTGGAGTAGTTGCTGCAGCCAGTTATGAGGCACGAAAATTTGGGGTTTTTTCAGCTATGCCCTCAGTGACGGCCAGAAAAAAATGCCCTAAACTAATTTTTGTGAAGCCGCAGTTTGGGGTTTATAAATCGGTCTCTCAGCAAATTCGTTCAATTTTCCAACAGTTTACCGATTTAATTGAACCGCTGTCTTTGGATGAAGCTTACCTTGATGTCACTGAAAATAAGAAAGGCATGACATCGGCTACAGAAGTAGCAGCTGAAATTAAAAAAATGATTAAACAGAAAACCGGATTAACTGCATCAGCCGGTGTGTCTATTAATAAATTTCTGGCTAAAATTGCATCAGATTATGAAAAGCCTGATGGTTTATTTGTGATTAAACCAAATATGGCACAGCAGTTTGTGGATCAGTTGCCTATCGCGAAATTTTATGGAGTCGGGAAAGTGACGGCAGCTAAAATGAAGTCGCTAGGCATTCGTAATGGTCTTGAATTAAGGCAATGGACAAAACAGGAACTGGTACAACAGTTTGGAAAAGCGGGTCTTTACTTTTTCGATGTTGCCAATGGTCTGGATAACCGACCCGTGGTTTCACACCGAGAGAGAAAATCGATTGGTGCAGAAAATACCTTTCTGGATGATAAAAACACTTTAGAAGATTTAACCGAAAGCTTGTACTCCATAGCACAAGAGGTGACAAAAAGAGTGGCTAAGCAGGATTCTGCAGGCAGGACTATTACGTTAAAAATAAAATTCTCTGATTTTACTCAAATCACTCGAAGCCATTCTTTCTTAATACCGGTTAATGATTTTGATTCTATTTTTTCTACTGCTAAATATCTGTTGCAGCAGATATTTGAAGAAGGTATAAATGTTCGATTGCTAGGCTTGACACTGTCTAACCTGGATAATAAAAGTGAGTCAGTAGCTCAAATGGCCTTGAAATTTTGAAAGTGATCATTGCTAATTACAATTTTTTGTTAAATATAATAGTTCCATAATCCGCTACCTAAATACCAGGATCTAATCATGCCAATAAATAAAATTTTACTACTATCAGTACTGTTATTCTCACTCTCTGCCTGCAGCATGGTTAAACTCACTACTGAAGGTGAGAAAGCAAGAGTTTTGAGTGCAGCTGAAGTCAGCAAATGTACCTATGTTGGGAGAACCACATCAACTACCACCGAAAAAGTGGTGGGTGTTAAACGACATGATAAAGCTCTTAACCTTGAACTGGTTTCTTTGGCCAGGAATGCGGCAAGCAGACTGGGCGGTGATACTGTAGTGGCTGAAGCCCCTGCAAAAGATGGTCGGCAAACATTTCTGGTTTATCGTTGTATTCCTCAATAAATCAGGCTTAATTTACCCTGCTTAATTTAGAATATCGTCTATGCTTATGGAGGTTGTGTAGCAAAATCATGGTATCAATAAGTATCTGAGGCTATGTTAATCTGGCTTTTATTTGCAGGATCCAAATGGCAAAATAATAAATGCTACATGATTTTAACGAATCACTAATACAGTGGCTGTCTTATAAAAATTTAAGGGTTTACTATGGAAAATAATAATTATGAAATTTACTACAAGGATGGTTTAAAACCCGGGGTATCTAAGGAGGAAGCTGCAGAAAAACTTGCTCAATTACTAAAAATTCCGTTACCAAAAGCAGTAATCATGATTGAGTCCACTGATAGAGTTGTTAAAAGTGGGTTGAGTAAAGATCAGGCTGTGAAATATTATTCAGCGCTGAGTCGAGTTGGTTTATTGGTCAAAATTCGTGAAACTAAACAACAGGAAGAGATGGATGGGGAAGTCACTGAGCAGACAGTACCAAATTTAACGCCTGATACACCTCCAGTTGTAGAACCTGTTGTTAGGAAAACAAATTATGATCACGCATTAGACGTGAAGCACCCCATACAACTGGTTTTTAATGGTAGTGGCTTTGAGTATTTTAAAATCTGGATTGTTAATATCTTTCTGACGATTTTGACTCTGGGTATTTATTCAGCCTGGGCCAAGGTTCGCAATAAGCAGTACTTTTATGGAAATACACTGATAGATGGAAATAGCTTCAACTATACCGCTAAGCCTATCGCAATTTTAAAGGGGCGTTTGATTGCTGTTGGTTTTTTCGTGGTGTACGCGGTGATCTACCAGTTTGCTCCACTCATGGGCTTTATTCTATTCCTGATATTGATGGCTTTTCTGCCCTGGATAATCATACGATCGTTAGCTTTTAATGCTCGCAATTCTGTATTTCGTAATATCCGATTTAATTTCAATGCGAAGGTTGGCGATGCAGTAAAAGTATTTTTGGCCTGGCCGATTTTGATTATACCCACGCTGGGATTAATTTTGCCGCTGATCTGGTTTAAACAAAGTCAGTTCATGATAAATAATAGTTCGTATGGGACTACGCCTTTTGAATTTCATGCGAAAGTTAGAGATTACTTTAAGATTTTTTTTATTTTCCTGGGTGTTATTTTGTTAATGGGTATCATTATGTCTGTGCTAGTAGCTGCCCTGGGCATTAATCCTGCTAACCCTGGTAGCCAGGAAATGACGATGGCAATAATGCTTCCTTTTTCATTGCTTATTTATCTGTTCATGTTTGCCTATCTGGCCGCGAAACTGGGCAATCTTTATTTTAATAGTACCACACTGGCGAAACATGGTTTTAGCGCAACCATGCAAATCCGCAAAATCGGCTGGATATATTTTTCCAATACTTTAGCGATTGTACTCAGTTTAGGGCTCTTAATACCCTGGGCACAAGTACGAATGACAAACTATCGCGTGAGTTGTTTGCAGTTAAATGTTGTTGATTCTCTGGATGACTTTATAGCGGCAGAAGAGCAACATGTTTCTGCGTTAGGAGAACAGGTAGGTGAGGTATTTGATATGGATGTTTCAGTCATTTGATGGTGAAATATTGACACCTTATTAATGCCTCAGGAATTAAGATGAATATGGATGTAAAGGCTCAGGTTGATGGAAGTTTTTTTACGCAAGGATCTTCTGATCGTCAACCAGCTCTGTTAACGGTTAATGAAATTGGACGGGTATCAGTAATTCAGACTGGTAACTCCAGAGCAGAGAGACTTTCTGCAAGCCTTTTATCTGCAGGCAATTTGAATGAGCTGGATATTTCACCACGACTGGGTAATACACCCAGACACATTGGCTTTGCCGATGGAAGTAGTTTTGAAACTTCACACAATGATGAAATTGATAAGCTGTTAGTTGCTTTTCGCCAGGGGGCTTTCCATCGTTTTATCCACCTGCTGGAAAGCCATATTTTAATTGTATTGCTGGTTTTAGTACTGGTTTCCGGTTTTCTCTGGGGCTCAATAAAATACGGTGTGCCGGCAGTTGCTAAATTTAGTGCAGAAATTCTGCCTGTTGAGATCACCCAATACCTCGGTCAAGGGACTCTGGATATCCTGGATAAATCAGTTTTTGAACCTTCAGCATTGTCCCAGCAACGTCAGAATGAACTGGCCAGAAAGTTTGTAGGTTATATTCCTCAATATGCCAGTTTTGGAATAACAGTAGAATTTCGTCAGGGGAAAGAGGTTGGAGCGAATGCACTTGCCTTGCCGGATGGAAAAATTATATTCACGGATGAGCTGGTGGCACTGTCACAAAATGATCTGGAATTATTAGCTATATTTGCTCATGAAGTAGGGCATGTCGCACACCGACATGTGTTACGACGAATTATCCAGGATTCGTTACTGGCAGTGTTAGTGTTGATGATGACAGGTGATGTTTCATCGGCTTCTTCAATTGTTTACGCTATACCGAGTTTGCTACTAGAGCTTTCATACTCTCGAGAATTTGAATCTGATGCAGATGATTTTGCCTATGAGTTTTTAGTTCAAAATGAAATAGAAACAATACACTTTGCAAATATAATGACCCGATTGATGGAATCGGCCAATAAAGTTGATAATACCAATGAAGCAGAACTGACGGCGGCAGATCATTCTGATCATGATGAACGAAATGGATTTGAAAATATGTTGCCCTATTTATCAACTCATCCAGCCACTAAAAAGAGAATTCAGATTTTTCAGAAGAACTGAAGGAGTCTTATTAATGAGGATTAAAGATATCGATTTGAGCATGATCTAATAATATTGATGCGAACCTGATTTCTTGATGCAAGGTGCTGACTAAAGTGAAGTAAGTATCTTCATATAAACTTTCAAATCCAGTTAATTTACAGGGTCGTATAATTATTTTTATGGTTAAGTATTTTCATTTTCACTATTAATGAAGGAATAGACTTTTATATCCTCTCTTTCAATCCAGCCCCTATTAGACCAGTATTTCTGAGCATTAATGTTTGTAGTAAAAACATGAATATGTGACTTAAAAATCCCAACAGACTTGAGCGACGACAAACTAAGCTCAATGAGTTTCTCACCAATACCACAATTTCTATTTCCTTCGTCTACAGCCAAATGGTGCACTGTACCCCGCCTACCATCATGGCTTGCCATAATAGTTCCGGTAACTTTCTTTCCTAGGATAGCAACAAAGCTCATGCCTTGATTAAGGGATAAATATGTTTTTATACCATGCTTTGAGTCTGCATCACGAAGACCCACACCATCAGTTTTCTGCCACAACTGAATTATCTGATCATAATAAGAAATTTCCATATCTTTATACTTCATCCTATCTCCTTGAGACACTAACTTGCCAATTGAATAATCACTAGATTACGGCTCTTCACAACCCCATGGAGTCATTTAATCCTGTCTACCTGATAGGCAAGTCTGCACCAATTGCAGTCAAACATAAATCAAAATACAAGATCCCAGAACTTTATGCTATTGCATATTTTAATAAAGAGTTGAATGTCTATATCCTTACAGGCTTACAAATTAATACATACACCAATTTTAGGTGTCAATAAGCTCATTAAATACTAGAATAAGCTGGAATCATTTTTAAATACTGGAAAAAGGATTGTAAAAATGCAAGTAACTCCACAAGACAGACCTATTGAGGCGCTTCGTGAAGAAGTCATCGATCAACTCATCATGAATTATGGTCATAGACAGTTATCTCTTGAAGCCTTTGAAAGACGACTTGATGCGGCAATGGAAGCATCTAATCATAATATACTTATCAAACTGACAGCTGATCTGGATTTAACAATAGATCAGGAATTTATAAATAGTAAGAAGCAACAAATGGGTATAAATTATGTACCTGGTGTTACTGAAGACGTTGAATATATTTACCAGATTTTTAGTGGAAGTGATCGAACGGGGGAGTGGAAGCTACCCAAAGAAATTCGTATTTTCAGTATTTTTAGTGGTGCAAACATTGACCTGACTGATGCTATTTTTACTAACTCAGAGGTATATATAAACATATTTAACATATTCTCAGGTGACAATATTTATGTACCTGAAAATGTGAATGTACAAACCAACGTATTTTGTATTTTTGGAGCTATTGATAATTGTGTTTCATCGTCCACTAATTCAGATGCCCCAACTATAACTATCAAAGGCTTTGCTCTATTTGGTGGAATTTCCGTAAAAATAAAACGAACATTAAAAGAAAGATTTATCATATTTGCTGATAAATTAAAAAGCTTTCTTACTCAGGGTTAGAATATAGAATATTTGTTTCGCTTACACACATAATACTTGATCAGATATTTTTAACAGAAATATTGAGTATAAATCGCCCAATGATGCCGACTTATCAATATTTATTTAATGGCTAAGAAACAAAATAATTTTAGTTTTATCCTCATTAACTAGAGTTTAGAGCGTAACAGCCCGTTCAACCTGCTTTCATCAGGTTGTTTTGTATTATCACTCAGGCTCATTTTTCCTGTTTTATACTGTGTTAAGCGTATTTGACTCAACATAATCACTTCCTCGCCAATTTGGCGGTTCGAATTTTTTGCATTTACCATTCCACCATGCTCTTACATTAACATGACGAAAAATCATCAGCAGTCCTTTGCGTATCTGTCCAGCGGTTGTCGGGGTTTCTCTGCGCCACGGTGAATGCCGACACAAAGCTTGAACTTTTGCTGTGTTCAAGTATCCCAATAATTGCACCAGACCATAACCTACCATCGTCAGGTGTACCCAGCGATGCAAAGTCTGACGTGTCTGCTGCCAGGCTTCTTTCATGCCCCAGGATAGTTTCAGTTGATTGAACATCGATTCAATCGACCAGCGTTTTCCATAACTTTCTATCACCTGTTCGGGTGATAAACTTGTATCCGTACTCAACAACAAACTGGCCCGTTTCCATTGGCCGTGATCACTTTTAAACTCGCACCAGACTGCTCGTACCAATAAACCATTCAGAAAACGGGCTTTCACCAATTTGCTGCGGAAACGAACCACTTGCTCCTTACCGTACAGTGGTAATGTAACCACTGTACGTTTTAAATGCGCAATCAGTTTCGGTGTATATTTACCACCATATTTACGAGGCCTTCCTCGTTGTCTTTTCCTTTTCTTGACCGGTTCATCATACAGTCGGGTATCAATTCTGATCTGACCAATTACGTGGAAACCACGCTGCAACATCGATTCTATGAATACCCGTCGCATATACCAACTATCAACCAGTACTCTGACGGTTTTACCTTCAAAGAGCTGATAAATAGCCCGTATCAGGGTGTTAGCCGCTACCAGCTTGCCAGTGTTACCGACACTGGGTATCAACCGTGTCAGTAACGGTAAGGCAACATGACGTTTGCCTTTAAACTTGGCTACCCAGGCTAAACTCACCCAGCATTGCCCCTGTACATACTGTGACAGGTTTGGCTTGTTTCCATGTTGATGATGGACCTGACTTGCGGGTGCTTTCTTTGAGGCCCGCAAGGTTAGCGTATCATCAATCGCCAGATGAATAACATCCTCTTCAACGACCTGCATAATCAGTCGGGTAAATTGCCTGGCTAAAGCCAGCCACGACCATCGACCTTTTTCCAACCATTTATAATAACTGCTCCAGTGCCTGGACATATCCAGAATCAAATAAGCATCCGTCACGAATCCTGTTGAGGTCAGCATGGCACCGATGAGTAACTCTATAAACGTACCCACTGATCTTGGGGGTAACGTTTTACTTAAAAATGTGATCCAATAGAACAGTTCACGAGGGATACTTGAATATCCTTTAGTGTTCATAGCGGCCTTCAGAGTTCGGAAAAATTCCCGAAGGCCGCGCCTTGCATAACCTTACAAATCAAT
>JABHSO010000035.1 GCA_018669845.1 Gammaproteobacteria bacterium
AAATGGTAGTAGAAAAGCTGTTTTCTCACCCTGGCCAGATAAACTCAAAAAGTCGACTCAATTATTGTGCTGGGATATGAAAATTTGAATACGAAAAATCACACAGGCCAGGAAAAATAGCTATTTATGGTCGGTAACTAGATTAATAAATCATCAGTTAACATATGCTTAATCAATCCTATTTCCTCAATAATCTTTTACTACTCATATTAATTAAGCCTAAGCCGATGATTTTGTTTTATTTCCTGGGCCAGATTATCAAAAACACCTGCATTATTAGCATAATCATTCCAGTCAGAAACGATAGCGACCACTTCATCAATAATTTGGCTGGCCTGTTTTTTAAAGTTACCGATTAAGCTGCCTACAGCTAGTAGATCACCTCTATTAAAATAATCTCTTTTACCATTTAATGACATTTGATGGGAATTCACCCAGGGTGAATCTTTTTTATAGCTGTAAGCCAGGTCAAATGCGGGTGATAAACGCCATTGACTACTACCGTTTTCCAATAGAAACCCAATATTTTTGGTGTGATCATCATGATTTCTTGCCACAACGTTAAAAACCATCCGGCGGTAAATTTCTATAGCATCCTGTCTGGGCAATTTTAACTGACGTGCAACTGCTAAAAGCTGCTCATAACTATAAGTTCCAGGCTTTTTATAATCTGCATGATCCATTGCACAGAGTGAAATGTAATGCAGTTTACTATTACCGGTTCGATCAAAACGCTTCGTCATAAAATGTGCTCTTGGCCCATCCAGTAAAAGCTCTGAATCTGAGATAGTAATTCCAGCATCTCTGGCCATTAGATAATATGCATACTCCATTCGACCAAACCCTTTCGGGTCACCAAACACTTCACTATTTTTCTTATGCTCTTCAACCCCGTCAAACTTCAGCAAATATTGTTCAAAACCTCGTGGAGCATCAACCTGCCCTGACCTAAGTTCAGTTCTGTCTTTATTTACAGCGACCAGCACCTTGGCTCTAGCACCACCTGCCGATGTACCTACCTGAATTAATGATGTCATTGCATCATCTTCGGTTTTTTGCCTTGTCATATGGGCTGAAAAATTAGCACGTTTATCAAGTATGTCCTGAGCCATTTCAACCAGTGCAGCAACTTCAATTTGATCACTGCCTGCAGATATTGTTTTTATGGCTGGTTGAAACTCAAGCGCTCCCATGCCTCTATTACCTGAATAAAGCAATCTATCAAGAGCTGTAAATGAATCGATATCACGTCCATTACTCGCCAGCCACCGGTTAATTACGGCATTACCGAAATCATCTGGTAAAGTATCTGCAAATACAGCAGGCAAGCCTTTGTAAGTTTCTGAATTTAGGGAAGGAAACTGGAATTTTCTGGTAGAAAGCGACATTTTCAGCGGGGCTATTTCAATACTTCCTTCTAGCCATTTTGGAGCATATTCAAAAGTGCTAACAGTTGAAACGGGGTCATATGCCAACGCCCCCACCAAATTGCCCCACAATCGAACTTCAGCCAGCCGTTGTTGTGTTGAATCAGCCATAACAAATCAAACTCTCACCAGTCCAGATCAGGATCAGTTTTATTCACACTGGCTTTTTGTATTTTTCCTGCTGATGCCCGTAGCCGCTGCTTTCCCTTCAATTTTAATTGCTCTATGGGGCTAAAAGTTGTTTCCGGTACAAAACCTTGCACTAAGTCGAATCGTCCTAAAACACGTAGAACTGCAATTATATTTTGAAATTTTCCGGAACCATTAACCAACTTACGGTAACTCAAACGTGATAATCCGACCTCATCGGCTATTTGCTGTTGAGTCAGGTTTTGTTCCAGTCGCATTTGTTCAATTCTACGGCCAATCTCAGTAGCAATAGCATTATCAGTCATTGAATCAAAGTTCATAATGGTAGCTTTATTTATCATTAATAGAGGTTTTATATACTAATGGTTATATTAGTATCCTTATAACCCTACTCCAAAAGATTAAATAATGCCAACTTTTCTTATCTTTAAAGTAGTTAAATGAGATCTATGAGAGCTTTTCTTACCATAGAAGAAACAACGACTTACAGTTCCTGAAACTAAAGTTTAAAAAACATTTTCAATCGGATAAACATAAACTAGATAGAGGTAAAAAAAGGCAAGCGATATGGTTAGAATAATGACACCCAATACAGGTGAATTGATTTTTATTCCTTTGGTGGTCAGCTCCATTTCAGTCGATAGATTATCATTATTTGTCTTACCCAGAGTCTGCTCCTTAATACCTTTTCGAAACTGAATAGCTGCAAAAATTACTCCACAGGTCACTAGCCCTAACACAATAATAAATATCAGCTTGGCAGAGAAAAGTTGCCATTGAAAAACTGCTTTCCTGTGCTGAAGCCCATAACTACGGTAGCTGTAATAATCTTGCAATGCTTTTTCATAGAGACGATTAGTTTCTGGATCTTTAGACGAGTTGGGTAAAGACTGAGGTCTTGCAGGATCATTTCTACCTGGCATTGGATTTTTTATCGATTTGCCATTGTCATTAATAATTTTTGACAATAGTTCCTGCCGTTTTTCCTGATCAGTTTCTGATTGTGCATTTACTTCATTTGTCAGTAAAATAAATGACATGAAGCTCAAGGAAGCTACCAGAAAAAAAGTTATAAATTTTGAGTAATTAATAGTCATCTAATAAACCTTAGGGTGCTACCAGCTTTTGAATTGTATCCGACCGGGTCATAATACTTTGATAAATATTGCCCGAATTATCAGAACTATCAATAAATTGTTGCACCTGGACAGGATCGCCAATTAAAGAATGAATAATGTTAAGTAAATTACCCCGGTGAAGTTCAAGAAAAAAGCGTTCTCCATCATCAGGATCCCCAACAGGAAAAGCAGCAGGAGCTGCTGTGCTAAAAAGCATAGTAGTAGGCTGCCCATTCGGAGGGGTTCTTTTAATGCCTCCTTTAAATCGTTCAATCTTACTTTTATCTGAAAAGTTAATAATAACATTTCCATTTGGCAAAATTTCCCGTTTCACAATCTGCTTCAAGCGCTTATCATTTTTTCCAGCACTATTGAATTGAGCTGCTTGAAATTTTGGGAGTACAGCAGTTAAAGTAGCAAATTTAGGTTTACACAGTGAGCTAATGGGAAATTTTATTTTCGCACCATTGATGGCTTCGATATACATCTCCTTTCCATTAACATTATGAAACCATATATCAGCATTGCTACCGCCCGTCTTACCGGTATCAAGATCCAGCGTATAAGACGATTTAATATTTATATTTTTGAGATTTTTTGGTCTTGCTCCATCATTGACTCTTCCGAATAGAGTAGCTTCTTTAATGACCAGTAATAAACCCCTATCTTTAGTCCTTCTCCAGCTAAAGAGCAACTTGCCATATTTATTTTTATTCGTCTGTACAATCGCAATACCAAGTCCTTTATGCTGGTTTGAGAGTAAAAATTTGTTTTTCTGAAGCTTACTTAAATCCTGAGGAGATAACCGGTTATTTTGTACTTTAACGAATTTTTCCGGTTGAAGTAAAAACTGCTTGTTCATCAAGCTATCATATTCGTCATAGACCAGATCACAATTTTGTGCCACTGCAACGTTTGTTAAAGCCCAAAACAAACAACCATATAAGCTTACTTTTTTCATATCCATAATCCTTGAATTAGCTAAGGAACCTTTGATAAATACTAGCTATGATCAAGCTGAAATAGAGCGCTACTGATTTGTACTAAAATAAGTTTTAGTTCATGCTATTGCGGTTATTTTAAGAACATATCTGGTTGAGCTTAGACAGCACTAAAATTATAACATTTCAGGGTTCCCATAAAGTACAGAAAGAATAAACACTCTGTTTATAAAAGTCCAATTGTTGAATTCAACAACTAAATCACTTCATCAGGTGCTGATACTTAAAATCATCCATAAATATTTTTTTATAATCCTGCAGATTTTCATTTAGCATATCATCATAATTCGACATAAAAAAAGATCTGGCTTTATCCAGTTCACTTTCATATTCAGTCAGTGAAGTGGCATGGTTAGAAACCACATAAGCGTTATAACGCGAGGCAGCATGTAATAACGCTAGACTGACATTTTCAATATGATTTTGCTTTGATAGTTCGTTGGCCTGATCGATAAATGAATCTATCATTTCTTTAAACTGACTATCTAACTCTTCTTCGGTGATTAAATTTTCATCCATTATGAGTTGCTCTCATCCAGTTGTTCCGCAATTACTTCAGTTAAACCAACAATAGGAATATCCATATCATTTTCCTCTAGCCCTTCTTCCATAACCAGTCGACAATTGGCACAGGCAGTCACAATCTTGTCTACATTAAGTTCATCGAGTTGAGATTTTTTACGACTAAATACTTTAACTCTTAAACCTTCTGCTCGTTCAATCGAACTGACACCGCCTCCTCCGCCACAACACCAGTTCATATGTCCATTCTCTGTCATTTCAACGAAATTTTCAGCTACAGAACCAAGTAACTGATGAGGCTGTGCTTCGACACCACCTCTTCTAACTATCTGACAGGGATCATGAAAAGTTAAACGAGTATTATCTTTGCCTTTAGTTTTAAGTCTTCCACTTTGTTTTAGCTCATCGAGTAATTCCAGAATATGAATAACTTTGAAAGAATATGGCCTGCCAATATAGTTAGGGCCATTCCATCGAATAGCTGCATAAGCATGGCCGCACTCAGGGCTAATGACACTTTTAACTTTTAATTTCTCTGCCCCGGCAACTACTCTTTCTACAAGTTGAGCAGCTATAGCATTATTACCTATCTGTAACCCAGAGTTAGTTGCTTCAAACGCATCAGAACATAATGTCCAGCTGACACCAGCCTGGTGAAAAATTCGAGTCAGTGATTCCAGATACTCTGGAAAGTTAATAATTTCCATGGAAGATAGAAGTGCCATGTATTCAGCGCCCTCAATATCCATAGGAACCGTCAAACCGATATCATCTTCGACATGTTTTATTTGTGCCTTTAATGCGGGTAGTTTTATACCCATTGGGCTTCCAAGTTCAACTGCGCGTTGAGTTGCCTGAACAAGGTCATTGGGTGAATAATCAGCTGTGGCGAGCCCCACTTTAACTTTCTGAATGATTGAAGCGATATCTATACCCATCGGACATACCATGCTGCAACGACCACACAAGGTGCATCCATCATAAACTAGGGGTTCCCAGTTTTTTAAATCATCTTCAGTCAGGGATTGTGTCAAACCCAGACTTTTACTTAACTTTCCCCAGAATGTGTATTCTTCTTTCCATATTTTACGTAAAGGCAAGGTTTTATAAATTGGTGTGTATCGAGGATCACCCGTTTCAGTGAAAAACAGACAGGATTCTGCACAGATTCCACAATGCACACAGCTGGAAAAAAATGTTTTAACTTTTGCGTCCACTTCAGCACGTAGTGCCTGCAATCCACGCTCCAATCTTTCACTCATCGTTTAAATACCTCATCACTAAGAACTTATGCCACGACGCCCAAACCAGGCACCTGTAAATGCCCTGCTGGGTATAAATGTAAAAGCATGCATTAGTGAACTAAAAGGAAAATAGATCAGCAATAACTCGACACTAAAACGATGTATTAATCTCAGTTCATTGAATGATTCCAGTAATGCCAGACACCCGGTAAACATCACAACAAAAGTTAAAATAGAGGCAATATGATCATCTGCCGTAGAGATTAAACGCGAAACATGATTTAAAACCCGGTGTAACCACAACATCAATAATCCAAGAAAAGCTATTTCTGAGGCCACAATAAAAGCCCAGTGAGGCATTGCTGACCAACTGAACCCAAGAAAATGTTCATCCAGAAAGTTTATATGCGGAGCAGCAAAAAGTAACAATGCAAATAAACCCAGGTGAAACATATAACCTGCAACAATCTGAAGCTTAATTTGTGGTGCCGTGCCTTTATCTGCTACAAACCGGCTAAATATTGTTTTAACAGCCCCGTTAAATGAAGAGTTCCGAGGTACTGAAAGATCAACCTGTCTTTTAGAAAACAGGATGACAGTTAATTTCCAGACTACACCCACGCAAAAGACAATTAACGAAAAGGTCCACAAAGGACCATCAATAAAGTCGTTAATCATTTGTTAAGCTCCGCCACCGAAGATGAAACAGAATTTAACGGAGAATTAGATGTCCCCTTTAATTTTGCAAACTCATCAGCGGATACGATCAAATCATTATCATGACAATGTTTAGCCCAGCGATCATGGTGAGCTTCTGCCCATTTTATATCGACATAACCTGATTTCATACTTTCATTGGTACCTTCAGTTCCTACAGAACCGAGATACATATGACCGAATGAAACAGCAATTAGAGCTAAAGCACCTATCACATGTAAGATATGAGATAGCTCCATTAATATCCTGCCCTGACCAAAATTGGGAAACAGCAAAATAAGCCCCGTTACAGAGATCCCAAGACCCACTAAAATAACCAGCCAGTACCAACTTTTTTCTCCCATATTAAAAAATCCACCGGTCACATGGGATTTCCCAACCATACCGCCACCTTTTAATAACCAGGTTAAATCACCTTTGGCATAAATATTCTTTTTCACAAATCGAATTAACATGAGTAACAGTGAAACGATAAATATTGGCCCAAAAAGGTTATGTGCTTCTTTGCTGGAAGATGCCAACAATGAAAATACTTCATGACCAAAAACAGGGATTAACAATGTTCGTCCAAATAAAAGTGTCAGGCCGGTTAGTGCCAGAAATAGAAATACCAACGCTAAAACCCAGTGCAAAACACGCTCATAATCATTAAAGCGAAAAACCATATTGCCTGATAATCCACCATCAATATTGACCTTGCCTCGCAGTAAAAAGAAAACAAGTATCAGGGCAAGAACTGAACCTAATAATATTAATCCAAAATTGGTTAATTCATTAATTCTGAACCGGGTCCATTTATCAGCCTGGGGGTTTATTAAAATATTACTATCGACAGTTTTTACCTGGCTAACACCCTGTATTTGAACAGTCCTTTGCCTCACGGCACGCCATAAATCACTACCGGGATTTTTGTTGGAAATGCCTTGTTGAAGAGGATCAACTTCAGCAAAACTAGATTGTGGTAACGAAATAAATAATATAATCAGTAAAGCAGTTATAAACTTCATCATCGTTTCATATTTTATGCAAAGTGTTTGAGTTTTCACGAATTCACAACTCCTGGTAACTGTGTTTATTTATAAAAACGACACTGTTAATTTTTTAAAATCGGAAGAGAAGTTTTAACTTCCCTCCCGACAATTTACTAACGACAGTTAAGACCTTAACTTGGAATTACTATAAGACACACCCCAGTCCAGCACACTGGCTCCACGATTGATCACACGTTTTCTGTAAATATCAGAAAGCATGTTTGCATCACCAGCAAGCAGTGCCTTTGTCGCACACATTTCAGCACACAAAGGTAACTTACCTTCAGCCAGACGATTACGACCATATTTCTTGTATTCTGCTGAACTATGATCTTCCTGTGGGCCACCCGCACAGAATGTGCATTTATCCATTTTTCCGCGAGAAGCAAAGGCACCATCTTCTGGAAATTGTGGTGCTCCAAATGGGCAGGCATAAAAACAGTAACCACAACCGATACAGATGTCTTTATCATGTAAGACCACACCGTCATCCGTCGTATAAAAACAGTCAACCGGACAAACTGCAGCACAGGGTGCATCAGAGCAATGCATACAGGCTACCGACAGTGAACGTTCGCCCTGCTCTCCATCTTTAATGGTGACAACTCGACGCCTATTAACACCCCAGGGAATTTCATGCTCATTTTTGCAAGCTGTTACACAGGCGTTACATTCAATACAACGTTCCGCATCACAATAAAATTTCATTCTAGCCATTTTA
>JABHSO010000165.1 GCA_018669845.1 Gammaproteobacteria bacterium
CCCATCTTGTGCAATAGTTTTTTACCCACCACGTGAGGCGGTCTGCCATACGCATCACCTACACCCAGGTTGACATTAGGCTCACGGAAATAAACCGGCAGCAACTGCCCATGCACATCGGTGATGTGTAAGATACGAGCATTTCCATTCATGGGCATGTCGTAGAAATTCTTAGGCATCTGTTGTGCATAAGCAGAAGATGGCCATAAAAGAGGTACAGAAGAAGCGGCTGCACCGGCCCCCATCATTTTAATAAAATCGCGACGGTCTAGTTTTTTCATAGGGTTACTACTGATAAAATAAATAAACAGAATAAGTCGACTATCTTTTTCTTTAGATGCCGGGCTGCTCAGGTATATATTATGTTTTCCTGAATAGATGCTTTTAACACCTTAAATTTTCTGTAATCAAAATCACTGTTAATGTTATTTTCTTTATTAAGCAATTCTGTAGTTAAACATTATGCCCATCTTCAGCACTTTAAAAATTCTTACAAACCATCTCTGTATTGGGGTTTATACCTATACCAAAGCATTAAATTACCGGTATTATTATTAAAAACATGGAAATTCAAGCACTAATACATACTTTTAGCCCGAAGATTAGATAAAAAACATGATGCCTAAATATCTGTTGTTACTATTTTCACTGTTACTTTACTCGACCCAATCACTTGCTGAAAATCCAGTTCATATTAAAATAGGTGTGTTAAGTCATCGAGGTGACACAGCAACTGCAATCAACTGGGGAGACACCGCTAAGCACCTATCGCGTAAACTACCAAATTACCTTTTTAAAATCGTTCCACTGGATTTTGATGAGATAGAAAGCAAAATTGAAAATGCTGAAATCCACTTTTTACTGGTAAATCCCAGTATTTATGTCGTAATGGAAGTGCGTCACCGCATCAGACGCATTGCTACTCTTAGCCGGGTGGTCAATGAAGATTATCAAAACCAGTTTGCAGGCGTTTTGTTTACAACTCGAAATCGACAGGACATCAAAAACCTGCAAGATCTCAAGGGAAAGCACCTGTCAGCCGTTGACCCCAAATCTCTCGGTGGATTCCAGATGGTCATCAGGGAACTCACCGATCAGGGCATAGACACCACAACAGATTTTAGTACCAGTTTTGCAGGCATTCATGATGACGTCGTGAAAACGGTAATAAATGGTTTTGCGGATGTCGGTACAGTGCGCACCGGAATCCTCGAAAGCATGCATCAATCCGGGCAAATAAATCTTGATAATATCCGTATCATCAATCAACAGACTATTAACCATTTTAGCCAACTGCACAGTACCCGGTTATACCCTGAATGGCCATTCAGTAAATTACCCCAGACTTCTGATGAACTGGCTCAAAGTGTGGCTATCGCATTAATGGAAATGCCTGATCATGTGGAAATAAATGGTCAAAGGTCTAGTCGCAATCGCTGGACTATTCCACTGGAATATCAACCGGTACATGAATTATTACAGTCATTACTTTTACCACCTTACGACCATTCAACTCGTTTCACCTACACTGATGCACTAAAAAAATATTGGTATGTCATTGTTTCAACCATCATATTTTTTTTCCTGCTTGCAGTAATTACCACACTGGTTATTAGGCTGAACCGAGAATTAAAGAAATCCAACCAGAGACTTGAAAGGCAGCATTCACTGATTCTCGACTCGGTAGCTGATGGTATTTATGGTGTTGATCTAAATGGTAACTCCACATTTATCAACAAAGCCATGGAAAACATCACCGGTTGGACAGCAAAAAATATGATTGGAAAAAATCAGCATGCCCTTTTGCATCATACCCTGCCAAACGGGGAAAGACATCCCAGTGAAAAATGCCCGGTTTATCTAACTTTCATGGACAAACAATCACGTTTTATCGAAGACGATATATTCTGGCGTAAAGATGGATCAAGTTTTCCTGTGGAATACAGTAGTACACCACTGAAAGATGAGAAAAACCAGACCATAGGAAGCGTGGTCATTTTTCGTGATATCAGTGAACGTAAAAAAGCTGAAATACAAGCCAGAAAATTTCGTACTGAGCTGGCTCACATGGCTCGGGTCAGCACAATGGGAGAAATGGCTTCAGGTATGGCTCACGAATTAAACCAGCCGTTAACTGCCATTTCTACCTATGCCGATGCCTGCATCCGTTTGACAGAGTCTTCAGCATTCGATAAAGAACAACTCAGTGATACGCTAGAAATTATCAGCCTGCAAGCAAAAAGGGCCGGAGCCATTATCAAACAGTTAAGAAACTTCATTCGAAAGGATATGCCGGATAGAATTCCGACCAATATAAACGATATCATTCATGAAGTACTGGTACTGATTAAACCAAGTTTGAATGAACACTCTATAATTTTACAACTTGAACTTGAAGATGATATTCCTATTGTGCTAACTCAACACATCCAGATTGACCAGGTCATTTTAAACCTGGTAAAAAATGCAATAGAAGCCATGTCGACAAATTCATCCAGTACTAATATTTTACAGATAAAAACAGAAATGACTGATAATGAAAATGTCAAAGTCAGCATATCCGATTCTGGTAATGGTGTTGATGAAACAATTCTTAAACGATTATTCACCCCTTTTGCCACGTCGAAAAACAGTGGCATGGGACTGGGCTTATCCATCAGTGAAGGGATTATTAATGAGCATGGTGGTAAACTAAAACTTAAAACAAGTTCCTATCAAGGATCCGTTTTTCAATTCACTCTACCCGTTCACTGAGGTTTCTAAAAATGGATGAATGCAAAGTATATATCATTGATGATTCGGCAGAAGTACGCCAGGCAATTAACTTGCTCATGTCATCTGTTGGTCTTGAAGTTGTTGAATTCGAGTCTGCTGATGCATTCTTAAGTGAAGATCGGGATATAGCAAAACTTGAGGGTTGTATCCTGCTTGATGTTAGAATGCCGGGCATGAGCGGGTTAGCTTTGCTTGAACATTTACAACAGATCAAATGTTCACCACCCGTCATTATGATCAGTGGTCATGGTGATATTCCAATGGCTGTGAAAGCCGTACAGGAAGGCGCTATTAATTTCATCGAAAAACCCTTCAATGAACAGGAATTACTCGACAATGTACATCGAGCTTTCAAGTTGGACTCCATTCAGCGCGGCAAAAATATGAAAGTCCAGTCGATTAAAAAACGACTAAACTCCCTGACCAGTCGTGAAAAAGAAGTGCTTTATGCAGTTACTGAAGGTCAACGCAATAAGTTAATAGCCGTAGAGCTAAATATCTCCCAGTCCACAGTGGAAGCCCACCGGGCACGCGTTATGGAAAAAATGGACGCAAGCTCACTTTCAGAACTCATGCGCATGATAATCTACATCGAAAACTCGGATATAGACATTGAGTGAAGTAAAACATATGGAAATTGCTAAAAGGTTATTAGATGAGTACATGGAGAAAGGTATAGCCGAGCGAAAGCATCCTGGCTTAGCTTTGGAATATATGCAGATGAGAAGACTAACTACTGGAACTATGGAACCTTAGAAACGGACTTGATAACCGAAAATTGCTACTTTGAGACGGCTTCATTGGGCAAAATATCATACTCATAAGCTAAACCTGTTCACTAACTGGATTTTAGTGAATTTATATCCTGAATATAGGATTTATAGTTAAAATCAATAATATTCAATTTTACTAAAGTGAGAAGACCCTCTGCCATTGTAGAAATAGGTGTTGGATAACCCAACTGACTTGAATGAATCTCTACCAGTTTTATAAATATATCTGAATAATTACCTTCATCTATGTTTAATAATTCTGCTTCACAATCTGCCGTAAAGACTACCGGAGGATCTTCATTAAAAATTGTGAATGAAGCTTTATTATTTTTTTCAAGGTTAGAGTACTTTTTAGAAGCGGTTCTTGTAAAAAAATAAAAAGCATTTTCATGATCTATATAATGATAATAAATGGGAACTGCATGCACAGATCTGTCATTACTTGTTGATACAATACCTATTATGTGTTTATTAATAAATGATTTGATCGCTTTATTCATATCTTGAATTCTCACAGGATTTTTAAATTCTTTATCCAGCATTGCATAAAAGTATTGTCAGATTATTTTTGTTTTGTTGATAACTCTCTTATCTGTTCAACCAGAACGGGTGCTATTTCAACCTGGATAAATCAGTTAAGTGCGAAAAAGATGTGCAAGTGATTGATCTGGGTAGCGTAATGAAAAAATGTGTTGTCACCTTATTGGTGATGAGCATTTTTTTCATATAGCTAGACGGATCAATCACTTGTACAGACTTTCGTGATTCAACTGATTTATCCAGGTTCATATAACCAGGCAATATTATCCAACATAGACACCATAGCTTGGAAGTCATTTCAGAGTCAAATAAAGCTCGGTGATAATCGTCATCAACTGAAATACCTAGAAAAGTGATAAATTTTACTGGTTACCAGCATGGAACATTCAACAAAACTAGAAGCAGCTAAGTTTTGAGCAGTAGTACTATGTAGTTCATCCCTGAATATTACAGTTTACTCCCCAATTTTACACTTCATCTCAAGCATGCTTTTTTGTTTTCTAGCTGTTTATACTTAGCTTAATCAAACCACAAAGTACAAGACAGTTATGAAAACATTTAATAAATTCAGCCTTATTTTCCTGCTAATGGTCTTTTCACCCATAAGCCAGGCAGATTTAAAATCAGACTTTCAACAGGCGCATCTTAGCTTTCTAGCTTATATTGATGAAGCGGGTAGCAGTTTTGACCAGGCCTGGGATCTGTTTGAAAAGCTTGATGCAAACTATCCCGATCACCCGGCCGTGCAGGTTTATTTTGGCAGTATGGAAACACTGAAAGCAAGAAATGCCTGGATGCCGTGGACAAAAATGAAGTGGGTTGAGCAGGGACTGGATCGTATAGACAGAGCTCTATCATTGCTTAAACCAGAACATCAGCGGCAGTTTCTTATCGCCACACCTATTGCACTTGATACGCAAATATCAGCAGCCAGTACCTTTCTAGCCGTGCCCTCTTTTCTAAACCGTCTACAGGATGGCAAGGACATGTTTGCCGAAATTCAGCAGAGTACCGATGTCTCAGCACTGCATCCAGAATTACAATGGCGGATCTACTTGATTGGAAAAAGCATTGCTGAACAGGAAGACAATGAAACCGCTATTCACAGCTGGCAGACTAAAATCGACGAACTCAAGATAAACCCATAACAGGACTCACACCATGGTTACTGAAAGCGTATTACAAGCCCGGCATCTGGGCAAAACCTACCATACAGGTGCAATTGCTTTTGAGGCTCTGAAAAACATCAACCTGAATTTAAACAAAGGAGCATTTGCCGCACTGGTCGGACCATCAGGCAGCGGTAAAAGTACGCTGCTTAATATTTGTGGATTGATCGATGACTGTGATCAGGGCGAGTTGCTGTTTGATGGTGAAGACCTGACCCAGGCTTCACAGCAAAATTTGACCAATATTCGACGCCAGAAACTGGGATTCATTTTTCAGGGCTTTAACCTGGTGCCAGTGATGAGCATTGCTGACAATATCGAGTACCCATTATTTCTGGCTGACATGCCGGTAAAACAACGAAAAAAGCAGGTGGCTGAAATGATCGAACGCGTTGGCCTGGAGGATTTATCGCATCGCCTGCCAGATCAGATATCGGGTGGCCAGAAACAGCGAGTCGCCATCGCCCGCGCACTGGTCAAAAAACCACATCTGGTGATTGCCGATGAACCAACCGCCAATCTGGATACGGCAACAGCCACATCTGTCATCGACCTGATGCATGGCATGTGTCAGGAATTCAATGCCACTTTTATTATCGCCACTCATGATGACCGTATGTCCTCACGATGCGATACCGAAATCAGACTACTAGATGGAGCACTGATATGAAATGGTTAATACTGGCTTACAGCAATGTGTTACGCAATAAACGTCGTACCTTCATCACCATATTAATCGCCGCCGTGGGTGTGACCTCGATACTGGTCGGTGGTGGTTTTGCCAACTTTACTTATGAAGGTCTGCGTGAAATGGCAGCCCGTGATTCAGGTCATCTGATCATGGCACATCCATCCTACTTCGATAAAGAAGAAGAGATGCAGATGCAATATGGGCTGTCCGATTATCAGCAACTGAGCCAAAGCATGGCCAGTGATCGGGAAATTCGTTATGTATTACCCAGGATTCAATTCTCCGGGTTGGTCAGCAATGGTGAAAAATCATCTATTTTTATCGGTACGGGAGTCGATCCGGCGGGAGAATTCAAGGTCAAAGGTCCTTTCCTGACCATGGTTTCAGGTTCGGTGTTAAGCAAACGTGAAACCGCAGACAACCCCATGGTGGTCATAGGGCAGAAAATGGCAAAATCGATGAACGTCAAAAAAGGGGATTATCTCACCCTGATGTCGACAACAACGGAAGGTAGCCTGAATGCACTGGATGTAACCGTGCAAGGCGTGATGACGACAGGCGTTCCCGATATGGATTCACGTGCACTGTATGTGAATGTGCGCACCGCTCAGGAATTACTGCAAACCGATAAGGTCAGTACGCTGTCAATTTACCTGCGAAATACCGAAGATACGGATAAATATCGTGACATGCTGTCTACCCAATATCCAGATTATGCATGGAAAACCTGGCTGCAAAAAGCCTTTTATTATATCGGCGTGAAAGGTATCTATGACCGCATTTTTGGTCTGCTGGGTATCGTTATTCTGGTAATGGTATTTTTCTCCATTTCCAACACCGTGAGCATGAGCGTGATGGAACGTACGCGTGAGATTGGCACACTGCGGGCGATGGGCACCTACCAGTGGGAAGTTAATCGTGGTTTCACCCTTGAGGGACTGGTGATAGGAACCATCGGTTCTGTGGCTGGCGCATTGCTTGGTTTTTTCATTTCAATGCTGTTTATGTTGCTGGAATTACAGATGCCTCCACCACCGGGACGATCTGAAGGTTACCCGTTGGCGATTGACATCCCGCTAGATTTTTATGGTATTGCAATAGTATTGACCATTGTGGTGTGTATGCTGGCCGCCTGGTTATCGGCTAGAAAAGCATCAGCCAAATCCATTGTTGAGGCACTTACTCATGTTTAATTTTAAAATCTTTATAATATCCCTGTTTGCTATCTTAAGTCAGCCCGCACAGGCCGATCAAACTGCTAACGAGTGGGTAGAGGTAGCCGATTCCTACCGTCAAACTAACGATAACATGAAGGTTTCTACTCGTGTTCGATTGTTTAAAAAAGGTGTACAGACAAAAGAAAAGCTGTATCAGGTATTCATCAAACCCGGTCGCCAGTCACTGGTTCTGTTTCAGAGTAGTGGTGAAAAAGGTCAGAAGGTATTGATGATGGCAGACAAGTTCTGGATGATCATGCCTAAAAGCCGTCGCCCGATTCGTATCACACCAATGCAAAAACTGCTGGGTGAAGCTTCAACCGGTGATATTGCCACCATGAGCTGGCACGAAGATTATGATGCCGTATCCGAAGGCCAAAAAGAGTCCAATGGGATCATGCTGGATGTACTCAAGCTAACTGCCATCACTAAAGGGGTCAGCTATAAATCTATCCGCCTGACTCTGCAGCCAGAAACCCATAAGCCGGTGATGGCAGAACTGTATGTCAGTTCGGGCAAGCTGGCCAAAACGGCAAACTTTGAAACAGGTCTTCGTGATGGGCGTGAACAGGTGACTAAAATGATACTGACGGATGCGATCCAGAAAGGACGGGTGACTGAAGTTGAATATCAAAGCAGTGAAGCCTACAGTTTGTCTGCCAAATACTACAACCCACAGTACCTGGCGAAGAACCGTAAGTTAAAGGTCAAATAAGCGTGATACAACCTCGCCTATTTTTTCATTTCAGGATTTTACTCTTGTTTTTATTTTCGTCTGCCTTGCTGGCGGATGATATCAGTCTCAGCTATTCAATTCAGCCCCGGTGGTTTGACTATAACGATGAAAGTTATATCAATACTACAGAAGACCTGATCGAAAAAACCAACCTGGTCAGCACACAGATTCTGGAGCTGGTAACTGGCACTGAAAATATCGCACTGACTGCAACCTTGAAGAACCGTCTGCAATCCGATAAAAAAGCTGAGAGCGAAGTGACTGTCAAAGAGCTGGTTTATGCCAATACGCTGGGAAACTGGGATTACTCTGTGGGTCGGCGTATCAGCAGTTGGGGTGTCGGTTCGGCATTTCGCCCGCTGGATGTGGTTCAGCAACAGGATTTGCAAGATACCGATCAGGAAACAATAACAGGCGTAAATCAACTGGCCTTAGAGCGGTTTTCCGGTATGTCCAGTTTAGGTTTTTATCTGATAAACCCGTCTGAAGACAACCAGCAAAGTGGTAAAAAGCAACTTGCCATTATTACCCGTTTTTCTGAATCAAAAGAAAAAGGTGACTGGCAGGGCTTGCTGCGTCTGAGTCAATTGCACAAGCTTCAGGCAGGTATAGGCGGTCTCTATGTTATTAATGATGCTCTGGAACTACATGGTTCGGTGCTGTATTCTGCTCGCTACCAACGAATGGAACATAGCTTGTCTGGACAAAATGAAAATTTACTGGCAACTGAATATCCCTGGGAAACGGTAGAATATCATGATGCAAAAAGCTGGATGCTGGGCGGTAACCTGACCTGGTCAGAGCGTCATAACCTGATTTTTGAATACTGGTTTGATCCGCTTGCGTTAGACAAGTCACAATGGGCAGAGCAGTTAAACCTGATGCAGGAGCAAAATTTGCTGCTCGGGTCGCCAGCACCACAACAGGCTGTGCAGGGCAATCTGGCCTGGAGTACCGAAGCACTGGCCAACCCACACCTTGTGCAGGATAATCTGTTTTTACGCTGGTCTTATCAGGGGGATGAATATTTGCCTCAGGCCAGTATTCTCTATTCACCAGCGGATTCCAGTTTTATGTTTAGCACTTCACTCGGCCTGGATAAGTACTCTATGAAATTTAACATCGGTCTGCGTTTGTTTTCTGGCTCGCAGGATTCTGTTTATGGTCAGATGCCAGTTACCAGCCAGCTTTTTCTGACTGCTTATGGAGACTTTTAAAGTATGCAACTCTGGTCCTTTTTGACTCGCACATCTGACTGGCTGCAACTATTGCTGATCAATAGCATTATTGCGACCCTGTTAACCCTGGTCACACCCAGTACTTTCCTGGTGAATCTAATATACTCACAATGTATCGGCATTTCGATAGCAGGCATGCTGGTGCTGATAACACGTTTAAAAAAACTGCCCGAACCAACAGTCTGGATCTACCTTCCAGGCATTCCACTGGGTGCTATGACAGGTATTATCACAGCCTTTTTTCTGAGCAATGATCTTAAAAGTATTAATTATAGTACCGGTTCCGAGGTAGTCATTCGCAGTCTGTTATTTTCAGTTCTTATAGGTTCCGTTGTCACCTTATATTTTGTTTTGAATGACAAAAGACAAAAAGCACGGGCAGCCCTGGCAGAAGAACGCCTGCGCCTGGCCGACAAGGAAAAGCAACTGGTTGAAAGTCACCTGATGCTGCTTCAGGCGCAGATAGAACCTCATTTTTTATTTAATACTTTATCCAATGTCGTTGGATTGATCGAGGCCAGGCCAGATGCGGCTCGCCAAATGCTTGAATCACTCACCATCTATCTACGCGCAACATTGCATAGAACGCGGGAAGAGACAGCAACCGTAAGCGATGAAGCAGAGCTGCTGCAGGCCTATCTATCTATTCAAAAAATTCGTATGGATAAACGACTGGAATTTAGCATTGATGTACAACCGGGTTGTGAAAAACTGAATCTGCCCCCTTTACTGATTCAGCCACTGGTAGAAAATGCAATTATACATGGACTGGAGCCTGCGATAGAGGGTGGAGAAGTGACCGTCTCTTTTTCAAAAGCTAATGAGATGTTGAAGTGTGTTGTGAGTGATACAGGCATGGGTCTGGATAACGAAAAACAACCAGAAAAGAAAAGTATTGGCCTGATCAACATTAGACAGAGACTGACTTCACTTTACCCAAAGCAGGCTGAATTGATATTACGGCAGAATAAAACAACTGGTATGACAGCAAGTCTCACGATTGCGCTGGAGTGTCTATCATGACAAAAACAGAGATTAGCGCTGTCATTGCCGATGATGAAACAACTTTACGTGAATACCTCAAACACCAGTTACAACTGGCCTGGCCAGAACTTAAAATTGTTGGGGAAGCAGAAAATGGAATACAGGCTTTGCAGCTGATCGAGCAGCTTAAACCTGATATTGCATTTCTCGATATTAAAATGCCCGGCCTGAGTGGACTTGATGTAGCAGCCAGAGTTCAGGGGCTCTGCCATATCGTATTTGCAACTGCTTATGATGAATTCGCCATCAAAGCATTTGAAATGGAAGCAATTGATTACCTGCAAAAACCAGTCACAAAGGAGCGGTTGAAAAGCACGGTAGAACGAATTCAGCAACGAGTGAATTCTGCACCCGATGACCTGAATAAGGTACTGCAATTGTTACAGCAAAAAACCACAACAAAAACTTATCTAAACTGGATTCGTGCATCATTAAAAGATGAAGTACATGTAATCGCAGTCGATGATGTGCTGTATTTCAAGTCAGAGGATAAATACACGACAGTGGTTACCCATCAGCGAGAATACATCATCAGAACTTCATTGAAAGAGCTGGAATCTGAACTTGACCCCGACAGATTCTGGCGAATTCATCGTGCCTCACTGGTTCAGGTTTCACAGATTGATTCCAGCAAAAAAGATTTTGCCGGACACATGACTGTTCAAATGAAGGGAAAAACCAAACCGCTACCAGTGAGCCGCAGTTATCAACATTTATTTAGAGCTGAATAAGCTGGATACAAATGCGGTATTCCTTAGACAACTTTCATATCTTAATTGTCTGGGCTACCCATATTTTGATGACTACTACAAATCTGGTTCAAGTTCCCGAGCGAATGCTAGCCAGTGGTATCAATCATATTCATTAGTCCAAGAAGGATAAAGCAATTCCCTGAACAGCAAATTAAGTGCATCAGAAATTCACATCCGTTTTCCAGACCATATTCTACCCTCCATGGAAAATGACTCTCTGACTAGAAAATAGTAACTATCGGAAAGCTTGTCACTAAGATAGATAATTTCATCCAATCTAGTTCAACAGAGAAGCTGTCTATTTATCTGTGAGCACCAGGTATGGCGAAATAGCCATATAAAAGTTATACTTCATAAATGAGTAAACCGAACTTTGAATGGGACAAGGCAAAAGACCTTGAAAATCAACGAAAGCACGGGGTTTCATTTCTGGAGGCACAACATGCTTTCCTCGATCAAAACCGTATTATTGCTGAAGATTTAGGTCATAGTCAAAAAGAGCAGCGCTTTTACTGCTTTGGACAAAACCAGCATAAAAATGGAATTTTAACAGTGCGTTTTACTTATCGATCTGGTCGCATCCGAATTATAGGCGCTGGTTTTTGGCGAAAAGGTAAAAAGGTTTATGAACAAAACAATTCAATACAGTGACGAACCAATTGGTGAAATTAAGGTAATCTCTGATTTCTTACCTTCTCCAAAAGAGCTTGCACTAAAAAATCAAAATACAAAGGTTACAATTTCACTAAGTTCAGAAAGTGTCTCCTTTTTTAAAGCTGCTGCAAAAAAGAATCATATGCAGTATCAAAAAATGATTCGTCAGTTACTTGATGAATATGTGGCACATCAAAAAAGTACTAACAAATAGCTGCACCGGATTGCAAAAATTGGTACGCCATTTTTGCAATCCGTAATTTTAGCCGATGTATCTTTATAAAGCCCTTGCACACACGAAACATCTGGGATTCAATCTAAGCATGAAAATAAATTACGCCTAATCCTTACCAACCTGGATCAAACTGAAGTCCCCGAAGATAACATTTGATAAAAATCCCCAGCATAAGCGGGCAAAGTTATTGCGCCTGACCAGCAAGGGAAAAGATATCTATACTCAACTTGAAGCTAAACAGAAACCCTGGGCAACCTCTCTGGCCGATGATTTTGAGAATAATGAGTTAAAAAATGTATCCACATTACTGAAAGATTTGATCACTAAAATCGAGTCAAAATAAAGGAGTTCTTTTTAGGTCTTATGAAACTAAATCAACCTTTAAATTGCCATTGCTCAAACGATAAGCCAATTCTTTTAAAAGGTTCCAACCCGCTCTCACCAATTATTTGTATAGATTGTAAAAATCCTGTTTCATTGGAGAATGTAAATATTACGAATAAATTAAAAGCATTACTTGGGAAATGGGCACAGATTTACCACTCAATTTTTACTTTATGGAGTGACAGTATTGAATACAAGGAATGGGCTAAAAAACAGTTACTAGATGAAACCGGTGAAATAAATATTGAAGGACTAGAACTTGCTCAGCAATTAAATGAAAGCAGGAAAATCTATTACTGGATGTTTCAGGATGTGAGTGACAAGAACTATATTCTGCCAAAGCATTGTCCATTTTGTGGAGCATCACTAGAGTTAATATTAAATAATGACTTTAGGGTATGTCACCCTTGCAAAGTAGCCTACCCGGATAAAAACTAGTTCAAATTTTCACCATCATTAAAGTACGTTTAAAACTTTCACGTAAATGATCAACCATAAGCACAACCTTTTGCTGTACGTAAAGTCGCTTGCGATACACCGCATTAATATCCAGGGTTACAGGTTTAAAGTCTTTCAGAATTACCTGTAACTTTCCCTGTTGAACTTGCTCATGCACTAGCCAGACAGGTGCTACAGCAAGTCCCACGCCTGCTAATACAGCTTCACGTAATGCAGCTGGAGTATTCACGGCTAGATTACCGCTAACTTTTACTTTTTCAACGCCTGCTGGTCCAGTATATTGCCATTCTTCTGATGCAGGCATTGATGAAAGTGTGACGCAATTGAATTGATCAAGTTGAGAGGGAGTTTCAGGTTCACCGTTTTTGAGCAGATATTCTGGGCTGGCAATAAAAACTCTTTCTGCACGACCAATTCTTCGAGCTACCATGGTTGAATCCGCAAGTGCCCCTATTTGAATATCAAGGTCTATTCCTTCTCTGACCAGATCAACCTTGCGCTCACTAATCGTCAGATCTACATTCATATCAGGATATTTTTTATGGAATTCCCAGAGAGCAGGCAGTATGAATAACTCACCAAAAGTAACCGGAATACTAAAGCTCAAAGTGCCTGAAGTTTCTGACTGATAACGACTGACACTGGCTTCAACCTCAGCTAATTCTTCCAGCATATGTGTGCAATAATTGTAGTACTCACAACCCGCTTCAGTCGGATTTAACTGCCGGGTTGTACGACCCAGCATTTGTGTACCCAGTCGCTTCTCAAGTGCAGTGATGTGTTTACTGACACTTGAAGGAGACACCCCTCTTTCATCAGCAACCGCAGCAAAGCTACCCATCTCAACCACCCTGCAAAATATAGCCATTGATGTCAGAACATCCATACATCCCCCACACAAAAATAAACCTCGATAGATTTTACCATATCACTAATCAAACTATGCAAGCTCCAATTGAACTAACAAACCAACTTAGTACATTCATTCCAAATTGGAAATTATGATATTCGTGTAAGGGTAATTATCAATTCCCCTGAATACGATAAGATTTTCGTCAGTTGATAATTACTTACCAAGAGGACAAACAATGAAGATTTTACTGATGAAAATAATTCTTTTCTTTCGCAAAAAAAGAGCCACTCCAAAGGCCCCTGCTTTTACTGTAACCGGGATGAGAACACCACTTATTGTACCGAAACCTCCTAAAGGTGAAGAAGAGTTTGTTAAATTAATGTGCAAGCATGCAGAAGAGGTAATGGGTTTTCTTCCAGACCCACTTCTAGTGATGGCAATGAGCCCTAAAATACTTCAGGAATTTGCTGAGTTCTTAAGTGATTATGAGTCACACCCCCGCTTGAGTTCAGACCTGTTAGCAGTGTTAAGGTATTTAGTAGCAGCAAAGAATGACTGTAAATACTGTGTAACTACCAGTGAAGCAATCATGATTGATCAGATGAATATAGATCTGGATGATCTTCGCAATGCACAGGATGACCCTTCCACATTCCCTTTTCCTGCAGACAAGAAAACACTTCTACTTCTTATTTTAAAAATGGTTTTAGATCCAGATACTGTTGAAAAAAGTGATCTTGAAGAAGCCTATAAGCACGGCTGGACAGATACAGATATTTACGAAGCTGCAAATTATACAGTTCGTAACCTTGCCGTAGATCTCTTATTAAAAGCATACAAAATTGATGGCCAGGGTGCATTTTCCTGATAACCAGCTGAGTACAACAACACAGTCTACTTTTAACTTTCCATAGAGGAAAAAATCATGAGTGAACACATAAATACTGTTACAGATGCTAGTTTTGAAAATGAGGTACTTAAATCAACACAACCCGTACTGGTAGATTATTGGGCAGAAGGTTGTGGTCCCTGCAAGATGATTGCACCAATCCTTGATGAAATTGCATGTGAATATATTGATAAGGTCAAAATCACCAAGCTACGAGTTGATGAAAATCCTGATACACCTCCAAAGTATGGTATTCGTGGTGTACCAACGCTGATGTTATTCAAGGACGGTAAAGTTATAGCGACAAGATTAGGTGCTGTTAACAAGGAACAACTTACCGGATTTATCAACAGTCATTCCTGATGGTTTAACAAGAAAAATATTAAATGGAGATATCATGAATAACAGTAAACATTGTAAATTATTAATTTTAGGTTCTGGTCCGGCCGGTTATACCGCTGCAGTTTATGGCGCTAGAGCCAACTTAAACCCGGTCATGATCACCGGCATGGAAAAAGGTGGGCAACTCATGACAACCACCGAGGTCGACAACTGGCCAGGGGATGTTGAAGGTCTTCAGGGACCCGCCCTGATGGAACGTATGCACAAACATGCTGAACGATTTAATACTGAAATTATTTTTGACACCATCAATAAAGTAGACTTTTCCGACCGGCCTTTCAAATTACAGGGTGATAGCGCAAGTTATACCTGCGATGCCCTGATAATATCTACAGGAGCATCAGCCATGTATCTGGGCCTGGAATCAGAAGAAACCTTTAGAGGTCGAGGTGTCTCAGCCTGTGCAACCTGTGATGGTTTTTTCTACCGTAATCAACGAGTGGCGGTAATTGGAGGTGGAAATTCAGCTGTAGAAGAAGCACTTTATCTTTCCAATATTGCTGAACATGTAACGGTTGTGCATCGCCGTGATCAATTTCGTTCTGAAAAAATACTGCAGGAACAAATCAGACAAAAAGCTGAAAACGGCAACATCACCATAGAATGGAACCATGTGCTGGAAGAGGTGCTCGGTGATGATTCTGGTGTTACAGGTATGAGAATAAAAAGTGTTAAAGATGACAGTTATAAGGATATAAACTTACAGGGTGTATTTGTTGCTATTGGGCACAAACCAAATACCTCGATTTTTGAAGACCAATTAGATATGCTAGGAGGCTACCTAACAGTGCAATCTGGAACAAATGGTAATGCAACACAAACCAGTGTTGAAGGAATATATGCAGCGGGTGATGTGATGGATCACGCTTACCGTCAAGCCATTACTTCTGCTGGCACTGGTTGTATGGCCGCACTGGATGCAGAGAAATATCTGGATCAACTTGATACCGAAAAGTGATGAATTATTATTGAGATTAATAGACATTAACTAGAGGAGACACAAAATGTCCTGGCAGGAAAAACTAGACCACTATATGACAGGTTTGGAAAAACGCAATCCTGGTGAACCTGAATTCAGACAGGCAGTATACGAAGTAGCAGCCTCAATTTTCCCCTTTATTGAAGATAAACCAATTTACCATGAAGCACAGATCATGGAGCGTATGGCCGAACCTGATCGGATTATTACATTCAGGGTTTGCTGGGAAGATGATCAGGGAAATATCAGAGTCAACCGTGGATGGCGCGTTCAAAATAATAATGCGATTGGCCCTTATAAAGGTGGCCTCAGATTTCATCCAACCGTCACTCAAAGTATTCTCAAGTTCCTGGCTTTTGAGCAGACCTTTAAAAATAGCCTGACTGGTTTGCCAATGGGTGGAGGCAAAGGTGGGTCTAATTTTAATCCAAAAGGAAAGTCCGATAATGAAGTGATGCGCTTTTGTCAGTCATTTATGACCGAGCTGGATCATTATATTGGTGCTGATATGGATGTTCCCGCAGGTGATATCGGAGTGGGCGCCCGTGAAATTGGCTATTTATTTGGCCAGCACAAACGTTTAACCAAAGAATTTACCGGTGTATTGACGGGTAAAGGCATGGAGTTTGGTGGCAGCCTGATTCGGGTTGAAGCCACGGGTTATGGCGCTGTTTACATGATGGCCTCCATGTTGGAGTGTAATGGTGAATCATTAGAGGGGAAGACTGTCTGTATTTCCGGTTCAGGAAATGTAGCAACATACGCCACAGAGAAAATTAATCAGCTGGGTGGCAAAGTGGTTACGCTCTCAGATTCCTCAGGTTTTATTCATGACCCAGAAGGTATAGATGCGGAAAAACTGGCTTTTGTGGTTGATTTAAAAACAGTGAAACGAGGAAGAATTTCAGCATATGCCGATGAATACACCAGCGCATCGTTTTATGCTGGAGAGCGCCCCTGGAGTATAGCTTGTGATCTGGCGATACCTTGTGCCACTCAAAATGAAATCAACGAAAAAGATGCACAAAATTTACTCAAGAATGGGTGCATAGGTATTTCAGAAGGTTCAAACATGCCAACGGAACAGGCAGCTGTTGACCTGTTTCAACAGGCTAAAATTCTATTTGCACCCAGTAAGGCCGCAAATGCTGGTGGGGTAGCAGTGTCTGGTCTGGAAATGAGTCAAAATAGTGCGCGCATAGCCTGGAAAGAAGATGAGTTACAGCTAATGCTGAAAGATATTATGCAAAAAATTCATGACCAATGCGCAGAATATGGCCGAGAAAGTGATACTCATGTTAACTACCTGAAAGGCGCAAACATAGGTGGTTTCATTAAAGTTGCAGATGCTATGTTGGCATTTGGAGTTCTTTAATGTCTGCCCGAATTACTCAAAGAAAATTACTCAAAGAAATGGCTGGTTACGACAAAGCTAAAATAGTTTATTCCAGCGTAAAATCAATATCATGCTTAACCGTTCTTCCTCTACACCTTCAATTTCCAGTTAAGTATCATTGCATGTATGTGTAATAAACCCAATATCACATTCACTTTTTTTTTACTGCCTGTTCAACATTTACCGCAGGT
The DNA here is from genome assembly GCA_018669845.1 of Gammaproteobacteria bacterium. Classification (GTDB taxonomy): domain Bacteria; phylum Pseudomonadota; class Gammaproteobacteria; genus JACNJF01. The sequence continues at coordinate 17,378 of JABHSO010000165.1, forward strand.
CTGGTTCAGCAAAGCTTACTGATGGATGATGGATGATGGATGAACACAAAAAGATCCCAGCAGGCAGTATGGTACTGGTGGGGAAATGCAGGGTACAAAATATATGCTATCACTGACATGGAATGCACCTGAAGATGCATTTGATAATCAAGATCAGTACTTATTTGAGGGCAGATCAGTTGATGATATTTTTGTGAGTAACACAAGCACTTATAAATTTTGTGGAATAGAAATCCTGATTTAATGTGGTGAAATCACCACTTTTTAAAAATATCAGGCACTATAAACTACAGTTAAACCAGATAAAATTATGAATAAACAAGCTGGTTGAAAGCAATGAGTAATAAATTAAAATTCAGATTATCAATTATGAGCTTTGTTATATTGGCACTGCTGAGTGTTGCTTTATTTTATTATTACAAAATTCAAACATCATGGGTCGATAGCCCTGTTTACTCAAGAAAAGGGACAGAACCTGCTCGTACACTTGTCGTTGTTTACTCCCGCACAGGCAATACCTTTGGAGCAGCGAAAGAAATTTCTAGTTTTCTTAATGCAGAACTGCTGCAAATAAAAGCACCTCAATACGATACAACGATAAATGGTCAAATGCTTGCATCCAAGGATGCAGATAATGAAGTAACAATGACCGATATTCAGCACAAAGCAGTGGATCTATCCCAATATGAATTAATAGTTCTTTGCTCGCCCACCTGGTGGTTCAGACCTGCGCCCCCGCTATGGTCATTTGTTGAAAATCATAATTTTTCAGGCAAAAAGGTATTTTTAATGATGACTGGAAACAGTCGCTATAAAAATAAATTTATTGATGAATTTGAAACATTAGTAAAACAGAAGAATGGTGATTTTGCTGACTTCTTATTTATTCGTAGAGGACGTATTTTCTGGCAAAAAACACCTGATGATGTGAGTGTAGAAATTCGAGAAGCTTTGGAAAAACGAAAATTCTTTATGCAATATAAAGACTAACAAAGCATAATCCTGAGATCATGAAATTAAATTCATTTGTTTAATTAAAAAAATGGTATTTCATAGAACTCAGTCGTTGATCAGTTTTGCTGACTCAAATATCAGTTGAAGTCCCAATTGCGGAGCGCAGCTTTTGGTAGCCCGAGTGAGCCAGTCTTGTTCATTAGTTTTTTTATTGATTGTCTTTTATCAAGGATATTGCTTCATCATATGTTCTTACAATATTACTTTCCCAATTAGTTTCATCGCTATAAGCTTGCCACATCCTAAGCATTCCAAACTGGAGGTCAGAAGGCGCGATTAAAATGGGTTTTATATGTTTAATAATTTTAGACATTTCGATAGATTTCTTCGCACTTAATTGTATTCCAGCAGAGGTAACATCAAATTCAGTTGTATCTGTAAAATCATTTACAGAAAATTAACATAATTTAACTCTATCTTTAGAATTTGCTTTTTCATCGATACTATTTAAGAAATCATCATCAGTAACTACTCCAGAAAATGTTGTAATTATTAACTTCTCATCATCTTTATATTCTATTTTGTACGCCATGATACTACCTTCTAATAACGTCGCATTTCAGCGGGACTGTATGCAGCGCAAAGGAACAATATTTCGACTAAAAGCCTTGTTAGAGCTTTTATTTAAATAGATCAATGTTAATACCATTGCTTTCTATAACCTCTTGTAGCTGCAAACGTTTTTGACCTGCAGCAACTGCCATTACTTTTGCTAAAACTTCTTTGATTTCACCTTTAGTGATATTAGATTTTTTTGCTACTTTCAAATAATAACTAGTACATGGTGAACAATTCATTGCTAGTGCAGCTGATAGACCAACAAGTATTTCAGTTTTTGAATCTATGTGTTCGTTTTTATGTGTTGATTCATAGAATGAGTCATACAAATTCTGGTGTTTTTCAGTAAGTAATTTCATTTTATATTTTCTTGTAGCTCAAACAGTTAAATTAACAGTTTCGCAAAACTTCATAATTTAGGGAATTATACAAGCAAATTTTATATTCACAATCACGGCTCTTTGCATGAACTCATTGATACCTACTTTAATAATTTAATCAATGCTTTCGCAGGCGAACAGGCCCCTGACTCTGTGGCCGTTTGCCTTTAATATTTTCATAGAATTTGGCAATAATATCCATGTCTGCATCAATATTGCCACTTGGATACAATACTTGCGCAAACCCCAGTGATCGATTGCTGTAATCAATATAAGCTAAACAGATGGGCACTTTCGCTGAAATGGCAATATGATAAAAACCACTTTTCCAGCAATTTGTTTTTGAACGGGTACCTTCTGGAGCAATGGTAAGGACCATTTCATCCATTTGTTCAAATCTTTTAGCAATCTGTTCAATAAAACCGTGTGAGCTGCTTAGGTCAACAGGTATACCGCCAAGAAAAGTAAACAGGTAGTATAAAGGCCCCCAAAACATCTGTATTTTCGCTACCCAGTAAATTTTCAGATCGACCGTCCAGAAGGTAAGTAGTGCAAGTGGAAAATCCCAGTTACTGGTATGTGGAGCACCTATCATAACGAATTTTTTTTCTTCCGGTAAAACAACATTTAGTTGCCAGCCGGCCAGTTTTAATATTCTTTTGGAAATTGACTTAAGCATTTTATTTTTTATTATCTTTAATAACCACTACCATCAATACCATACAACAGATTTCTATCGGATATCAGCTTAACTTCTACTCACAGGATAAACCGATAATTGTAGCATCTAAAATTATGGCTGATTAATAGCATTATTATCTGACTGAACAAAGTTAATCCACACTAATATCATTAGTTCCCGTTAAAAATCCGCGTTAAACTTACCTACCAGGTTACTTCACTGCAAAAAGCAAACCACAAAATGAATAGAAAGATTGAATTATTAGCTCCAGGCGGCGATGTAGAAGCCATTAAAGCTGCTGTTATTGCTGGTGCTAATGCAGTCTATTGTGGCCTGGATAACTTTAATGCTCGAAACCGCGCCTCCAATCTTACTTTTGATGACTTATCCGGCATTTTACGCTTAACACACAAATATGACTGCGACGTATTTTTGACCTTGAATGTAGTCATTCTTGAATATGAAATCCCTAGCTTGATCAAGCTACTGAACAAGCTGGTTAACTCTGGTATTGATGGCATTATTGTTCAGGATCTAGGGATTTTTAACCTGGTAAAGAAATATTTCCCGTCACTCAATATTCACGCTTCAACGCAACTGACTACTCTTAACGAGGGGCAGATATTATTCCTGGCAAAAATTGGGGCATCTCGCGTTAATTTATCACGCGAATTAAATATTAACGAAATGAAATCTTTATCGGCATTAGCCCATAAGCACAATGTACTTACTGAAGTTTTTGTTCATGGTGCATTGTGTATCGCATTTTCAGGACAGTGTTATTCAAGCTCGGTCAGCGTGGGTAACTCTGGCAATCGGGGAAGTTGCAGCCAGGCATGTCGTGATGAATACGAAATCACAGCAACAGGCAATCGTTTTCCACTTAACCTGAAAGATAACTCTGCTTATTTTGACCTTCCAGAGTTAGTCGATGCTCAAGTTGACTCTTTGAAAATTGAAGGTCGAATTAAAAATGCTCACTATGTTTATACCGTGGTAGATACCTGGCGAAAACAGGTCGATGAGTTTGTTGAATCAGGAAAATTATTGGCCGATAATTCTAACTTGCATCGTGTTTTTAACCGTGACTTTACTAACTCATTTTTACAGGGCGACCTCACAAAGGATATGTTTATCGACAATCCTCGTGATCACAGCATTCAACACGCCATTGAAAAAAGCCATGCTGTTCTGGTAGAAGATATTCAGAAAGTAAAGCACGAACTCTACACCAGGAAAAATGAGCTCGGAGCAGAACTTGCAGAAAAAATTAAATATATCAGCATTGCTAAACAACCATTGGCATTAACTTTTACTGGCAAGTTGAACGAAGCTTTATGTTTAACCATGACGATAGGTGATGACGACAAGTTACACAGCTTGAAAACTGAATTAAAGCTCAAACCTGCCAATCAATCGGCGATAAATCAGGCCACATTAGAAAAGCGTTTTAAAAATTTCGCAAACAATGATTACACCATTGAAGGTTTTGACTGTGATGGTCTGGATGATGACTTAAGCATTCCGTTTAAGGCACTAACAGCATTAAAAAATCAGGCGACTTTTCTGTTAAATAATTCAGTAGAAGTTATTCCCTTTGTTGAAGTATCCACATTAGAAAAGAAAAATAAATCCAGCTCAAAACATAGTTTATCAATATTGATTGCCGATGAAAAAGATAGTCAACTGTGTGATTTAACTGATGCTGACGTATATTTCAAGTTGCCAGAAAGTTTCAAAAAAGGTAGCAATAAGTACATCGATATTTTATTGAATAATCCACGCCTGATACCATGGTTTCCTGCGGTATTAATTGGTAATGATTACGACGAATCAGTACGAATACTTGAACAGGTTCTTCCTGACCGTATTGTTAGTAATAATACCGGCATTGCCTACAAAGCCTTTGAAATGGGCATTGAGTGGATTGCTGGTCCATTCTTGAACACCACCAACTCTTACGCACTACTAACCTTGAAAGAAGAATTAAACTGTGCCGGAGCCTTTATTTCAAATGAAATAAATCGCATGCAAATCAAAAACATAAGGCGACCGGATAACTTCAAATTGCTGTACAGCATTTATCACCCGATTTTAATGATGACCAGCCGTCAGTGTTTCTTCCAGCAAACCGTCGGCTGTAAAAAATCCAGCATCGATGATAAGTGTATGCTGACCTGTACAAAAGCTACTACGATAAAAAATATCAAAGGTGTTTCTTTTAATATTGATAAACAGAAAGGTGGATACCCCAGTATTTATAATCATGAACAGTTTTTAAACTTCGATATCGTGAATGATCTAGCTGATTTATTTGATGAGTTTTTTATTGATCTGACAAATATTGGCACTGGCTCTAAAGCAGAGCAAGACAAAGCACAGTTGATAACACTGTTTGAAAATTTCTTAAGCGGTGATGATCAGGCACAACAAAAATTAAACAATTTGATCATTGTATCGACTAATGCACAATATAGTCAGGGACTGTAAAATAAGGAAGAATAGTATCTACTCAGCATAATTTAAAAAGTCAAAATATATTCACCACAAAGGCATGAAGCTCACGATGAAGATCAAAAACACATTAATTAAATTCTAATATTCAGGCATTAGTCATGATTTCGAACAAACTTGATTAGTACAGAATGATTCACCTTCGTGTACTTCGTGCCTTCGTGGTGAAAAATCTTTAAATTGTTCGAATATTGAAACTCACTGAGTGAGTTACGAAGAATATATTTTTGGATACACTGCTGCCTCGTTAACTTAATATCAATATTACTGAGGCGTCAATAAGTGCCAGATTGCTTCGATATAAGCTTGTTGTATATCTTTTGGTGATAAGTGGTAAAAAGCTATACAGGCCTGTTCTAGCTGCTCATCATAATTACCCTGATGTTCAAGCAGCCATATATACAATGTGTAATCCTGAAGCGATCATTTGCGACAACATTAACAGGTAGAGCGAAATCGCATCCAGTTGCAGGTGGCCCCACTCTTCATCTCCAACAACCGCCAGACCCGTTTGAGTACCAAATTTAGCATGAATGGAATCTGCTGGATCAATTTATTTCAAAGAGTTTAATTGATTTTGTAGTTATTGATATAAACTCTTACAATGTTGATCATTGAACAGTAAATAGCACTATGCCTGAACAAAAAACCTGGAATCTGGTTGCCGATATTGGTGGAACCAATGCCCGCTTCGCAGTACATGATATAAGCTGTGATGAAATTAAAGATACCATCGTATTATCCGTTGCTGAATATCCTCATTTTCTAAATGCATTACATAACTTTATTGATCAAATCAAACAAACAGGGAACTGGGAACATCTTCCCCAAGCTGCCTGTCTGGCCGTGGCCTGCCCGGTCGACGGGGATTTGATACGTTTTACCAATAGCCACTGGACTTTCAGTAAATCTGAACTTTCCAGCAAACTAAATCAAATTCAAGTCGATGTCATTAATGATTTTACAGCTATTGCTTATAGTATCTCGGCACTAAATTCGAATGAATGGTTTCAGCTTGGTGAAGGAAAACCCCAAACTGATAAACCCGTGGCAATTCTTGGACCCGGCACCGGACTGGGCATGTGCACACTGGTACCTGTCGAACACAACTTTATTGTTCTTGATGGTGAAGGGGGGCATACCCATTTTGCTCCAGCATCTGCCCAGGAGATAGCCATACTGAATGAATTACAAACCCGTTTTGAACTGGTCTCTTTAGAAAGACTGTTATCTGGAGCAGGCATCATAAATATTTACCAGGCCCTGTGTAATTTGCAATCTGCTGACATCGTTCATCAAAAAGCAGCAGACATTACTACCGCAGCTATTGAAGGAAGTGATGGGCAGGCGGTTGAGGCTTTATCTGTTTTCTGCCGCATACTCGGGTCTACAGCTGGTAATTTCGCAATGATGACAGGAGCCAGAGGTGGTGTTTATATCGCTGGTGGCATAGCCCCAAAAATCATCGACTTTATCGCTAACAGTGAGTGCAGAGAACAGTTTGAAAATAAAGGCCGATTTGCATCTTATGTAAAAAATATACCATTAAGAATTTTACTGAAAGATCAACCTGGTCTGCACGGCGCTATGCAGAAATTAAAACTCAGCTAATGCCCTGTTTGATTTGATAATGGATTTATTTGAACATGACCCTGACTTTAATTTATTACCCTATGATGGTGAAGTAAATTATTTTGGGGTAATTTTATCACCCTCTGAATCCACTCATTATTTAGACCATTTATTGAACGCTATTGAATGGAAAAATGATGAAGTGATTATTGCCGGTAAACACATTACCACCAAACGCAAAGCAGCCTGGTATGGAGATGAACGCTATGCTTACAGTTATTCGAATACCACGAAACATGCCCTGCCCTGGACCACAGAATTACTCTTGCTAAAAGACATCGTAGAGCAATATTGCGGAAAAACTTTCAACTCATGCCTACTCAACCTGTATCATAATGGTGATGAAGGCATGACCTGGCATTGTGATGATGAAAAAATGCTAGGTGTTAATACAACTATCGCATCTTTAAGTTTCGGGTCTGAACGAAAATTTTCTTTCAAACATAAATCATCCAGACAAACCATTTCTATAGATTTGCAACAGGGTAGTTTATTGATCATGAAAGGCACCACTCAAACTCATTGGTTACACAGCCTGCCAAAAACAAAAAAGTCGACTTCCCCTCGAGTAAATCTTACCTTTAGAACAATTGTTAATTAAAGTAACTATTCAGCATATTAAAAGTCAAAAAATATCACCACGAAGGTCACGAAGAAAAACAAATACATATTTTTAAAATCTACTAATTCGATAATTAGTTATGATTTTAAACAAATTTAAATATCCCATATTAGTTTCCCTTCGTGTACTTCGTGCCTTCGTGATGAAATTTTAGTATTAAATATTAATCAGCTTTTACTGGTCCATTTTTTCAGTGACTGGTAAAGCATTTCTTTCTTAAATGGTTTTGTTACAACATCATTCATACCTGCTTGCTGACAGCTTTGTCGATCTTCTTCAGAGGCATTAGCCGTTAGAGCAATAATGGGGACAGGTTCAATATTATTCTGACCCGCCTCAATTTCACGGATTTTTCTGGTCGCATCATATCCATCCATAACAGGCATTCGGCAATCCATAAAAATAAAATCAAACCTTTCATTTTTCCAGTAATCTACCGCTTGCTGCCCATTTGATGCGAGCTTTACTTTACAGTTAAAACTTTCTACAAATTTTTTGGCAATAATTTGATTAGGAATAACATCTTCAACAATTAGTATATTTAAATTCAAAGCCTCAAATGTTGGTTCATCCTTAGATTTTTTAATATTGAGATCTTCACTTTGTTCAAGAACATCAATTTCCACCAGGCTTAATAACACTTTAAACTGAGTACCTTCACCTTTGATGGATGAAACACTTATTTCACCTCCCATCAAGCTCACCAGTTTTCGGGTGATGGCAAGACCTAACCCTGTACCCTCATATTTTCGGGTAGTTGCCTGGTCGGCCTGAGTGAATTCATCAAATAAATTTCCGACAGACTGCTCATCGATCCCTATGCCTGAATCTGAAACTGTTAATTGAATAAGATTGGCATCAGATTTTTGTTGAGGTTTTTTAATTATTATTTTTACAAAACCGCGATGAGTAAATTTTATGGCATTGCCTATCAGGTTAACCAGAACCTGTTTAATTTTTACCGAATCCCCTGTGAAGAGTACTGGACAATCTGTCGAGTATTCTAAAATCAGTTCAAGATTTTTTTGCTGTGCCAGGCTATCCGTCATGCCAATACATTCATTACACAAGTGCTGAAGATTAAAATCTATTTCCTCCAGTATTGTCATGCTGGAGTCAAGCTTGCTGAAGTCCAGAATATTATTGATAATATGTAAAAGGTTCTGTCCGGATATATTGATTAAATCAACATATTCTTTTTGCTCATCATTGAGAGGTGTATCTTCCAGTAACTGAGCCATACCAAGAACACCATTCATCGGGGTTCTAATTTCATGACTCATGGTTGCCAGAAAACGACTTTTAGATTGATTAGCTATATCGGCCTTTTGTTTAGCATTATAAAGGTCGGTGATATCGAGTCTGTATCCAACGGTATAACCCGATGGTGTTTTACTTTCACGTAAGTTTATCCATCGACCATTATTAAGTTCCTGCATTACATCTGACTGTGGTTGATTGTGAATAGCCAGAAGCTGTTTTATCCATTCATCTTCACAACCATTAGCATCTACATAGAGTCCATTATTACAACCATAGCGGAGTATCTCTTCAAATGTTCGACCTTGTTTAATCAAATCAGTAGAAGGTTTATACATTTGAGTATATTTCTCATTAAAAAATACAAGTCGATCTTCTGGATCAAAAATTGCAAAAGCCTCTCCCAGCGCTTCTATAGAAGATCGAAGTAATTGTTCACTCTGTATTATTTTACTTTCTGCCAGTTTCCGTTCAGTAATATCCGTCGAGACACCCAATAGAGCATAGATTTCACCTTTATGGTTATGCAGCGGTATTTTTGTCGTAATAAAAACAGTTTCAGCACCACTTTGTTTTACTTTTCTTACATCTTCCTGACTGATGGTTTGACCTTTAGTTAAAACTAACCTGTCCACTTTCTGAATTGATTTAGCAGACTGTTCATCAAAAAACTGTCTGTCATTAGAACCTATTACTTTTTCCAGTGTGGTGTTCCATAAATCACAGGTCATCTGATTAGCATAAATATATTCCCCCCGAATATCTTTCAGATAAACATACACATTAATATTGTTAATAATAGTTTTAAGTTGAAGTTCACTTAGAGCACGAGCATGTTCTGACTGGCGCAATTTAATCAGATAAAAAGCAAATAGAATGAACAAGACAAGAGCAAATAAAACATACTTTACAACGGTTACAACTTTAAAACCCTGGTTTATGGTTAAGCCCATCCAGCGATGTAAAATAGTATCTTTTTCACTCTGATTAATACCATTTAAAACTTTCTGCAATATGCTTAATAATTCATGATATTTATGAGCAACAGCAATTCGGTGATTCGTGTTGTATTCAGTCACTCCTGAAAAGCGTAAATTTAACAATCCCTGTTGCTGAATATAGTAGTTTGAGGCTACACCATCACCAATGCAGGCATCAGCTACACCTTCATTGACTGATCGTAATGCTTCTACTTCATTCAGCACGGGTATTAAATTTATATCTGGATAATCCCTTGATATTTTCTCCTCTAACATGGATCCCTTTTCTATCGCTACATTTTTACCACTCAGATTATTTATACTCCCAAAATATCCCTTACTGGTATCGCTGATAATAACGACAGGTGATTTAAAATAAGGTTCTGTAAAGTCGAAGTTCCTGTGATTTTTCTGGGTCATATGGGCATTGGCGATAATATCAAGTTTTTGCAGATTTTGAGAATCAATCAGATCATCGCCATTTATTTTCTTTACTACTTCAAATTCGATCCCTAACTTACTTTCAATAATATTCAGGTAATCTGCCGTCATACCCCGATAATTCCCATCATTATCCAGCCACTCAAAGGGGGCAAAGCTGGTATCTATCCCAACACGTATCACTGGATGTTTATCTAACCACTCTTTTTCTTCGGGTGTAAAGTCCAGAGCCTGTTGGTAAATAAAACCAGATAGTCGTTCATCTGAAACTGGCTCAGCCAATTTAAGACTTTGATAAATACCGACTACTCGTCGGAGACGGTTTATCTCAATCGACCCTAAAGGGATAGTGTCGGGTAAAATAAGACTGCGGATACTTTCCGCCTCAAAAACCAGGTGAGCTCTGGATTTTTGTGGATTGAACTGATTAATAATAAAATCAATAACTTCATCGGGATTATCAAGCGCATATTGCCAGCCTTTTAAACTGGCTCGTCTAAATTTATCCACACGTTGAGGATTGTTTTTCACTTCATATTTAGAAGTAAATAAAATATCTCCATAAAAATCCAGGCCATAACTCAATGGGCTTATAATATTTATATCTATGCCCTTTTCACGAAAGTAAAATAATTGATCACTTAAATAAGCAGGCATAACATCAACAATGCCCTGTACAAGATCAACATTCCTGAAAGTTGAGGGTATATATGTATAATCTTCAGTGGTTAATTCAGCCTGAGCCAGTAAAGCAATAATTGGTGCTTCATTACCTCCTGAATGGTCAAACATGATTCGCTTTCCAGACATTTCATAGGGACTGATAATTCCAGAAGACTTTTTACTGATTAAAACCAGCGGATCATGCTGTAAAATTGCAGCCACTGCAACTACAGGCTCTCCATTGACATAATTTACAACAGTACTTGAGTCACCTATTCCATAGTCGGCTTCCCCCCTTACTACCTGATCAATGACAGGCTGTTCAGGGTTTCGCTCCCTTATTTCAACATCCAGTCCCTCATCCTGATAGTAACCTTTCAGTTTAGCAGCGTAATAACCGGCAAACTGAAATTGATGAAACCATTTAAGCTGTAGAACAATTTTATCCAGTTGAGGTAATTGAGCACTGGCTGAAGGGGCAAAAAATAGTAACGATATAACCAATAAAGACAAACTGAAACACCAGTTTGAGTTTGTAGATTTTTTTAAACAACACGAAAACATTTAAAAACTCGATGATATTTCTTGTAGTAGTATTTTTTGAATGAAATAAAGTATTTTCATTATTTGAGTATATCTTAAGTAACTAAAAATACCGGAAACTAAAACCTTTTCAGCTTAAATACTTCTGCTATGACTGTCTCTTTAATCACTATACAGATTCATCTACAGAACTAATTTAATTTCTAACCTGTTAACACAAAGCTACTCAACCAACTGCTTTTTGAATAAGAGGGACAAGAGATTCAGGAAATTTAATATTTCCTTCCAAAGCAAATTGCTGACCAGCAGAGGACATCTTCTGCCAGGTTTTACGAATAATATCCAGCCATTTATCTTCATCATACTCAGGATGTCTCTCAGCAAAAGCCAACATATAATGTTCAAGAAACACCAGATCGGTGACATCTTCTAATAATTGAGTATCTGGGTTCACTTTAATACCACGTTTTCCAACTGATTTTTTCACCCTTTCGATACTTTCTTCGTCATATCCCACCTGCTGCATGATAGTAGCCGTGGTATTGGCATGAAATTTATACAACTGAGTTCTCCATTGCAGATAACCCTGACGATTCATAGGAAAGGTTTTGCGGTCAGATGTCCAGCGTTGAATATGTTGCCCACGCATGGAAATTTTAGCCACATCATCTGCATCAGGTCTGTATCTATCCAACATATCAGTCATTCTGACTGAATAAAGCAGCTCTTTAGGCCATTCCTTACCATTTTCATCCTTGACCATATTGGGGTCTTCTACGTTAGCAGCATCTATCTGTGAAATTGTTTTTTCGAGCAAGGACATTCAGTTTCTCCACCAGTAAAAAATACATACATTTTAACAAATATTTTAGTAGATATTCCTGATTAAAATCCAGTCTTTTAATTATAAATAACAATTTTTAAGTCAAACCAATCATGTTCAGATAACAAATATGAATAATATTTAGTAATAATTAATTAAATGCTTAATTACTAAATAATTTTATATAATTACTTTAGCAAACTCTTATATAAAGCCATTTCTCTAAATTTTTTAATTGACTTAGATCAATCATTTCGTAACTATGTTAAATCATTGCCTTTCTCTTGATAAATATCAATCATCCATAAAGTACCAGTGGAATAGCATTGCAACGGAAGATCCGAAAAACAATTAAATTTAATAAAAATGAGGAATATGGCCATGTTTAAAAAAGCTATTCTGGCATGCTTGTTGATGGGAGCCTGGGGACTTGCTCCAGCATCAGTTTCAAGCCCGCCTAGTGAAATGTCTGATGAAACAAAAAAGTGTGTTAAATGTCACCAGAAAAACAACCCAGGTATTGTTCAACAATGGGGTCGCAGTAAACACTATGGTGCTAACGTAGGTTGTTATGAATGTCATCAGGCTGATGCCGGTGATGTGGATGCATATATCCATGATGATAAAAAAGTTAAAAAGAACATTTCTATAATTGTATCTCCAAAAGACTGTTCAAACTGTCACGAGAAAGCGGCGAATGAAATGACTACTTCTCGACATGCTAAAGCGGGTCATATTCTGGATTCTCTGGATAACCTGTTAGCAGAAGTTGTAGAAGGCAATCGTGGATTTGTAACCGAGGGATTTCCTAAAGGAAACTCTTCAGCAGCTGTAAATGGTTGCTGGCAGTGTCATGGTTCTAAAGTTAAGGTACTGGAAGATGGTGCACTTGATCCAGCTACATGGCCAAACACAGGTATTGGACGAATCAATCCTGACGGATCTGAAGGATCTTGTTCAGCATGTCACTCTCGTCACCAGTTCTCCACTGAGCAGGCACGTAAGCCTGATAACTGTGGTAAGTGTCACTTAGGTCCAGATCATCCTCAAAAAGAAATCTATGAAGAGTCTAAGCATGGTATCGCATTCAAGGCTTATCAGGATGAAATGAATCTGGACAGTGCTAAATGGGTAGTAGGTGTTGATTATACAGCCGCTCCAACTTGTGCAACTTGTCACATGGGTGCTACACGTAACCAGGATTCAACTCATAACGTTGGTGAAAGAATCAGCTGGACTAACCGTCCACCAATTTCTGTCCGCCCAGAAGTAATGGATGCGAAAATGGGACTTGAGTCAGCTAACCTTAAATGGGATGACCGTCGTGACAATATGCAGGATGTTTGTAAAGCCTGTCATACTGAAACTTACGTTGAGCAATTCTATCAGCAGTACGATAGTATGATTGAGTTATACAATGAGAAATTTGCCAAGCCTGGTAAAGCTCTTTACGGTGCAGCTAAACCATTACTGAAGAAAGCCAAGTTCTCTAACAAGCTTGACTGGATCTGGTTTGAGTTATGGCATCATGAAGGACGTCGTGCACGTATGGCGACATCTATGATGGCTCCTGACTATACTCATTGGCATGGTACTTACGACCTGGCTAAACACTTCTACACCAAGATGGTTCCAGAACTGGAAAGCCTGATTTACAAAGGCAAGAAAGCTGGTGGTAAGAAGAAGAAAGCTGCTAAAAAGCTACAAAAAGAACTGGATAAGGTTCTTAACAGCAAAAACCACAAGTGGTACTTAGGTAAGAAGTAATTTACCCATAGTGAAGAAAACCTCGCCTTTTTCAGGCGGGGTTTTTTTTTACCTCCAGATATTTAATAAACATCTAACAGTAACTATTTTCAGGGACTACATTCATGAAAAATTTTATTATCACTGCAATAATTAGCCTTTTTGTTATGACAACATCCCAGGCTTCAACTCTGGAAGACTTAGTTGTTTCCGGAAATACTTTTTGGTCACAAGGTAAATTTGCTGAAGCTGAGGGCGAATTTAATAAAGCATTAAAAATTAATCCCGACTACAGTGTTGCGCATGCCAGAATAGCAAACCTGTATCTAACACAAAACAAAACTACTGAAGCAGTTGCATCTTTTCAAAATGCTATAAATGGCGATCCTGAAAATGCACAGCTCTTTATTGGGCTTGCCATTACTTACCTGCATAAACAATATTACAAGATGGCAGATGCCATGGTTAAACAGGCAATTGCCGTTGATCCAGATCTGGCCAATGCTCAAAAATTACAAACTTATATTACGGCCAAAAGAGAGAAAATGGCTCAAAAAGAAACAGTATCTACTACTCAAAGCAATATGCATGGACAACCGTCACCACACGGAAAAGTATCGACGAGCGTTATGCCAGCTACAGTTCAGAAGAACATACAGAAAAGTCATTAATTAAAGTACAAATTCTAATTTTACTTTCATTGTAAAAATACGAGCTACAGTGTTGCCAGCATAAAAGCAATCTGTAGCTCTTAATTAGATCTCTAAAATATCCCCAGTATCTAACTGGCTGTCAACTGAGCATATAATCGCGGTAAGAGCTTAGGCATTTCAAGCGGGTTTCGAATGACAGCATAACCACTACTACCAAATAAATGAGGCAGATAACGATTACCCTTTTCATCAATTGTTACACAAAAAGGTTGTAATCCGAGGTTTTTAGCACTAATTATTGCCTGCCGGGTATCTTCTATCCCGAACCGGCCTTCGTACTGATCCAGATCATTGGGTTTACCATCCGTTAAAATCAGTAACAACCGCCTGCTCTCTCCCTGCTTTATTAACTGGTCTGTCGCGTAACGAATTGCCGCTCCTAGTCGAGTGTAGTAACCCGGTTTAATTTTATTTATTCTGCCACGTATCTCGGCACTATATTTTTCATTAAATTTCTTCAGGATGTGCATCCGGATCGGATCACGTTTTCGCGATGAGAAACCAACCAGACTAAAAGCATCACCGGTTGCATTCAGGCTTTCTGAAAATAGAAACAAGCTATCACGAATAACATCAATAACACGCTGATGATCATTCACCCAGGTATCCGTAGAAAGTGATAAATCAGCAACTAGCAGACAGGCCAGATCCCTCGCTCCACTTTTCAGTTCTCGATAAAGCCCTTCAGTACTGACCCCGGTTTTAGCATGTTTTTCTGCTGCATAACGCAGATAAGCATCAAGGTCTATATCCTGACCATCAGATTGTTTACGATGCCATACACGGGCTGGGGCCAATAATTGAAATTGGTTTCTCAGTTTACGTGCAGTTTTTTTCAAATGTTCGGGTAAAGGTATAGGGTCTGCATCTGTAGCCATCATTTCAACAATACGACAACAGTTTTCAATCATCCGGTTCTTCTTCCAGTCCCATTCCGGTAATAGAATTCCTTCGCTTAACACTTCGTCATCTTCAGAAGCTGAAGGGAGATCAAGATCGAATTTTAGACGAATAGCAGAGGAGCGATCATTCCTGGTCACAGATAAGGTATCAAGGTCACGAGCGACCGAATCTGCCTGATCAGCATCTTCTTCATCTTCATTACCCCGATCAAGATTAACAAACTCTCCCCAGGTAAAGATGTTTTCCATTCTTACCGTTATTAATCCTTTATCATCTTCCTGTTTCTTGACTCGTTCGGCTTTACGTCGATCGACATCTTCAAGCTCTCGGGTTTCCTGTTGACCCATATTATTGTTATTTCCAGGATCAGCACTATCCTTAAAAAAAGCAGCATTTTCACTGGCTTCAGGATGTAGCCACAACAAAACAGGGAACGGATCTCTTTTGCTGTACATCAGAAATTTAACAGACCCTGGATCTGTCATAGCTTGACGAATATCTTCTTCAATTTTTCTTTCTGTGGCAGGTAAATGGGATGGATCAGGTCTCTGTTTCAGGTGAGCCTTAACCAGTTCTGTATATTTCGTGATCAACCCGGGATAACGTTGCAATGTCCATAAAACACTTAACTGACTTCTTGAAAACCAGTTATTCTTTTCAGGATCAGTAATCTGCACTTCATTGGCAGCCATAGCAGCTAACCAGTAATACAAATCTCTGTTTAATTTTTTATCTTCAAACCAGGCTATTTTAGGCGGTAATTTTAAGGCATTAGAGTCACGCCAGGCCAGTTCAACTTTATTACCGCTACCGGCAATTCTTTGCAACCAGTTACGACGACGATTAACTGCAGTGCTATCTACTACTTCAACCTGTAAACCACCATCTCCACCTAATGCCCGAAAAAAAGTGGCTATACTATTTTTAACATCTGAAAGCTCAACAGCTGCTTCTAAATGGCGTTGGTCAGCCATTCGCGTAATTAACTTATGCCAGAGTTCTCCAACTTTTTCTTCCATCGCTTATATCCCGTAGGGTGCGCCATGAGCACCAGTAAGTATGAATATTGCTGAATAATGGTGCGCATGGCACACCCTACGGATGGACATCAATTCACTTCCCCTTTAACGGTATGCCCACAGGAGGCTCTGACTGATGTAAAGCATCTAAACCGTCAATCCAGACTATCAAAGATTGATCTGGATTATTGCCCTGCTGCTGAGTACAGGCAGAAATACACTCACCACATTGAGTACAGTTAAACATTCTGCGTTTAATATCTCGAGGTTTAAGGCGCATGGGACAGGAATTGTCGCAGGCATTGTTACACTTCTTACACAAACTGCTCTGCTTTCGGTCAAAAGTGACCACCATAGCCCGACGATTTGCCATCCAGGCCAGGCTTTGAAAAAAACCAACCGCACAGGCATAACGACAGAAAAAATGCCTGGCAAAAGTAAACTCAATGGTTAATAAAAAAGTTCCTACAGAAATAAACACGAATTGATTTCTGGTTAGTTCTGCATTAAATAAATTAGAATAAATTTCTGCTGGAGGCAGTAAATAAGTGAGTAAACTCACCGCCCAGGTGAAAGAGAATAATAGAACTGAGAATAATGTAACTAACCAGTAAATTTTATTAGGTTTTATACTGGATCCATCAGGTTGTAATTCTGGCAGTGGATTTTTCTCCCATAGACTGGGTTTACCACTGGCTCGATACATAAGGTTATTGATCACTTCAACGACTGAAAAATGCGGACATAGCCAACCACAATATAATCGTCCCCAACGCCAGGCACTATAAAGAAATGCACCAACAACAAGAAATAGTGGTAAAAATGCACGTAAAAGCAAGTTTACTGCTGCTTCTACCGGACCCATCAAACCTTGCTGGAGAAGATCCAGACCTAGTGTCCAGTGAAAAGTTAATAAATAGAAGTGACCATCATTTAAATCGTATCTAAACAGATCAAATATTGGCGCTACGATGAATAGAATAAAAAAACCAGATTGAAACCAGAATCGTTTTAGCTGAACTTTAGTACGCATAACAGCCTAATTTCTCAACAACCGTCAGGAATTGTTTTCCCGACTAGTGGATAAGACCAGCACAGCCCTTCAAGTGCCTTTATCAAGCCAATCATTCCCAAAATAATAAAACTGGAGTGAGCAATAGTGAAATATATAATGGCAATCATCCAGGTATAAGGTCCATCGATGCCACCTAAAAACAGAATTAATGAAAAAATCACAATGACTAACAGATTGACTAAATAAAGAATCTCAGCAGTTACAGACTGAGATGGTTCATAATCTGTCCGCTGCTCAGAAGCAGGCATTCACAACCTCCATCAAAGCATCGATGGTCTCATTTTCATCAGTCAGCGGTTCTACTAAAGCAGCACGACAAGCTTCAACAACAGGAAAACCATCTTTAATCAGAGTCGCTGCATACACAAGCAAACGTGTAGAAGCGGCTTCTTCCAGGTCATGATCCTTTAATGCACGCAATGAGCCAGCAAGCTGTACCAGACTTTTTGCAAGCTCTTCATCGATACCCGTTTCTCCAATCAGAATTTCACATTCGAGTTCAGCATCAGGAAAATCAAAGGTCATGGCAAGAAAGCGTTGACGTGTAGAAGGTTTCATCCCTTTCAACAAATTCTGATAACCAGGATTGTAGGACACGACCAGCATGAAGTTATCAGGAGCATGCAGTGTTTCACCGGTTCTTTCCAATGGAAGAATACGACGATCATCAGTCAGAGGATGTAGTACCACTGTGGTATCTTTACGGGCTTCAACCACTTCATCAAGATAGCAAATAGCACCCTCACGCACTGCGCGAGTTAAAGGGCCATCATTCCAGAAAGTACCTTCAGAGCCTATAAGATGACGTCCCACAAGATCAGCTGCTGTCAGGTCATCATGACAGGCAACGGTGTACATATTTTGTGAAAGCCTGGATGCCATATACTGAATAAATCGAGTTTTACCACAACCAGTAGGACCTTTTATTAATACAGGTAACCTGTTACGCCATGCATATTCAAAAAGTGCAATTTCATTTCCCTGAGGTTTGTAAAAAGGGAGTTCGTTAGTATTATCCTGAGAATTTTTTTCAGCAGATACAGTTTTGTTATTCATTATGTTTTATCTATCATTATCTCGTTAACTGGCACTATAAAATGCAATTGCAATTAATGAACCCGGTAGCAGTAACCAGATTAAAATCACCCAACCCCAGATGCCTGAAACTGCTTTCAAGCCCATATAATAATCACCTATCAGGTGACCCTTAAGTAAGGATAAACCCAGCACAAGAAGAGCAAAAGTCAGCCCACTTAATTCTGAAATACCGACATACCAGGTAAAAACAGTTAATACCATCAACAAGATATAAACAAATGTACAGGGCCTGATACCAATAGCTTTAGACATCACTACCTCATCACATAAATAAGAGGGAAAAGAATTATCCATACCATATCAACCATATGCCAGTAACTGGCTCCTGTTTCCAGGCCAGTATGGTCATCAGGCGTGTAGTTCCCTGCCCTTGTTTTAACTGCATTTGCCGCAAGAATAACCATGCCCATCAAAACATGCATAAAGTGGAAGAAGGTAAGCGAAAAGTAAAACATATAAAACTTATTGGTTCGCAAGTTAATACCTTCACTGTAATGATGATTATATTCATAAGATTTTACAACCAGAAATAACAGGCCCATCAGTAAGGCTGCAATCAACCAGTTGAAACAGTGTTTTGCATTATTCTCTCTAATTGCAGCGACTGCTCGAACTACAAAATAACTACTTGTTATTAAGCTAAGAGTATTAATTAAGGCTAAATTGCGATCAAGAGTGAGCTGAGATTCGTTAAATAACTCTACATTATTGGCGCGGGTAAAAGCATAAGTTGCAAAGAAAACAGCAAACACTGTCAATTCCGCCATGATAAAAATCCAGATAGCGAGGTCGCCAGGAGGAGTAGATCGGTTCTTCATCATTGATATTCGTATGTTGTTTGAATCTAAAAAGGATATTTAATAATGACTCGATTAGTCATACAAATTTCCATACAAAACTGTGGATATATAGATTTATTTAACAAATTTTAAAAAAAATGGCGGGCTAAATGCCCGCCAAAATACTTCTTGGGTAACTAACTTAAAACAGTGGAAATTTACTCTCTGGCAGTAGCTTCTGCTTCATCTTTACCAACGAAGAAACTAGCAACATAAACCAGTAAACCAATCAGGAAGAATATACCTGCACCTTCACGTAACCAGTAAAAGATTTCCACTTTATCCTGAACTTCCATAAATGACATAGGCGTATCTGTGTAACGTTGCATCCATGTTTGTAATACACCTGCACCAGTTAAGAACAGAGTGATAAATACCATGGAAATAGTCATCAACCAGAATGCCCACATTTCAGTAACCTGAGACTTATTACTATTAGCTTCTTTACGACCATTTAACATAGGCATGGCATATGAAATCATCGTTAATACGATCATGACATAAGCACCATAAAAAGCCATGTGGCCATGAGCCGCAGTAATCTGTGTACCGTGTGTGTAGTAGTTAACTGGAGACAGAGTATGTAAGAATCCCCAAACACCTGCACCTAAGAAAGCCATTACCGCTGTACCAAGAGCCCATAAAACAGCCGCCTGATTAGGGTGATTTCTACGACGACGGTTAACCATATTGAAAGCAAAGATAGTCATCATGAAGAAAGGAATTGGTTCCATCGCAGAGAAGATTGAACCCCACCACTGCCAGTACTCAGGAGTACCAATCCAGTAGAAGTGATGTCCTGTACCGATAAGACCAGTGATCAGTGACATTGCGATAATAACGTACAACCACTTTTCAATAACTTCGCGGTCAACACCAGTAGTTTTGATTAATACAAATGCAAGGATAGCACCCATAATCAATTCCCATACACCTTCTACCCATAGATGAACAACAAACCACCAGTAGTATTTATCTCTTACCAGATTTTCTGGGTTATAGAAAGAGAACAGGAAGAATACAGCCAGACCGACTAAACCAATAAACAGTACCAGAGATACAGCAGTTTTACGGCCTTTAAGCATCGTCATACCGATATTAAACAGAAATGACAGGGCAACAATAACTATACCGACTTTGGTAATAGTCGGTTGTTCCAGAAATTCTCGTCCCATGGTGGGGAGCAAGTCATTCATCGTCAATTCAGCCAAAGTAGCATAAGGTACCAGCAGGTAACCTAGAATAGTCAGTGCACCGGCTACCAGAAATATCCAGAACATCAACAATGCAAGCATTGGGCTAAAAAGCTCAGTTTCGCTTTCTTCAGGAATCAGATAATAAGCTGCGCCCATGAAACCAAATAGTAACCAGACGATCAGCAGGTTGGTGTGAACCATACGTGCAACATTAAATGGAATTTCTGGAAACAGAAAATCACCCATTACATACTGCAGGCCAAGGATAACACCAAATAGAATTTGCCCGACAAACAGGCCTATTGCGGCAATAAAATACGGTTTAGCAACCGATTGAGATTGATAAGTCATTAGTGTCTCCTGTTAACCCTGAATATTTGGTGGCCAGTTCTGGGTATTAATTTCTGAAGCGTACTTCAAAAATTGCGCCACAGCCTCAAGCTCTTCGTCAGATAAATTAAACTGGGGCATACTTCTGCGACCAGGAATACCATCTTTAGGACGGCTCATAATGAAGCCCTTAATAGCATCGGTACTATTGCCGAAGCGTTGGTATACATTACCCAGTTCAGGAGCAAAATAAGCACCTTCACCCAGTAAAGTATGGCAACCTACACAGTTGTTGTGTTCCCATACTCGCTTTCCAGCAGCGACCTGTTCGGTTAGATTTTGTCGATTATCCAACTCCGGAAGTGCGGATTCAGTATCGAAAGTAAGCGCGAGTAACAGTAGAAAGAAGAAAACGCTTCCACCGTAGAAAATATTTCGCGCCATCGACTTTGTAAACGTCTCTGACATGATTAGCCCCATCTATAACTAAAATTAAAAAAACATCATTTACCTTATTTAGGCGGAGGCAAGGCTAAGTCATTTCACTCAAGGCGAACATGATAAATATCAATATACTAATATAATTATATTGATATATTAACTAACATTGATTTAAGTATATATATTGACCTTTATGAAAAAATAAAACCTATAGGATTCAGGTTTCTTTACTTAAGGGCCATGGAATAAAGTTTTTTGATTACGAATATTCCAGGGTGCTTTCCATGTCGGTAACGACTATACGCACTAGTAGGGTGGACACTTCAGAAAACCGCCGTGAATACAACATTTGAGGAAGTTAAACGGTTGTGTGCGGAGCACAGAAAACAATCCGGTTCATCTGTTTTGCAGCAAAAGATCATCCATGTTTTTTTCATGATCTACTGCTGATGAAACAGCTTAAAAAGAAAAATAATGACTTGGGCTAATAACTATTAATCTAATTTAGATTTTAAACTTTGAAAAAAAAGATCTTATCTTGCCCTCATCCGCATTACTATCATTAATCAGTTTTTCCAATTTATGCAGACGAGCATCATGTGTTCCGAAATGCACACAAAACCAGTCATTAAGTTTTTTCTTTAACTTCTGTTCATCAAAGTTATCGGTTGACTCTACCTCGTCAGTAATATCACGAATATCATCCAGTAAATTCACATGATCTTCATGATGTTCCTGATATTGATCATATCCGTACTTTTCCATCAGATTTTCTTCATGAACAAAATGGGAGTAAATCTCACCATAAGTATCATTCAAAACTTTCACTAACTGTTTTTTATCAGCCTTATTCTCAAGTGCTGAATAAAAGGAATTAATTAAAGCAATTAATTCCTGATGCTCAACATCAATATCAGAAACACCCGTTAAAAAATTGTCATTCCATTCAATTAAAGTCATTTCAGATCCCATGATTTAATTATCAAAAGTATTAATTTAATGAGTATCCACTTTCACATGATCATACACAATGATATGGTCGGCCAGAATACCTTTCTTAATAACTTTTAAGTCCTTCTCTGTAAATTCAATACGGCAAGGCGAAGAGGAATCACAATCAAACAAAACTATTCCCTGCCCCGTTTTAACAGTACCCAGGTTTGCAATTACATCCTGATCCATCACAGCAAATTTACCTCGTATAAAAGCATCACCCACTGACTTTTTACTGATCGTATTAAAAACTGAAGCAATAGCTTCTGGTTTTACTGTTGTTGAATAAGGATATGGAATAAATAAACGAATGATCCTGTTAGGTGGGTAGAATTTCATATAATGACTTTTTCCAGATAGTCGAGCCATTTTCCCATCATTTTCTTCTCTGGAGAAAAAACCTGAATAAAAAAGTACTGTACCTTCAGACTGTTGCAATTCCTGCTCTCCTTTTGCAATAGAGATGCCCGGAACTAAAAGGGTTACTACAATGGTTATGACAATAGCAAGAGAATTATTATTAAGATACATTTTAACAGCCTGGACAATCTAATTATTAAATCAGGCTTATTATAAAATACTTATGAAACAAGCTCTATATCTATTTCCTGATAAAGCCGAGAAAAAGTTCTTCAGGGAGCATCATTAAACATAGTTTTTTTTATTAATTTCATCTTATTTGACAAATATCAACTCTTTTTTTTACCTTTCTATTAATATTTGACGTTCTTACAAGGTAATTCATTCTTATAATAATTTTATGTAGTAGATATTTATCAATTTGACTCACAAATAATATATTTATAACTAACCAACTAAAGGAATCTAGCTAAAATGAATAAATATAAACTTATATTTCCTGTCGCTTTATTTATACCCTTTTTAATCTCAACCTCAATTCAGGCTGGCAAGGTTTCACCGGGTAAAGCAAACCAGTGTTTTGCCTGTCACGGTGTTAATGGTGTTAGTTTAAACCCGGCATTTCCATCACTGGCTGGACAAAATCAAAACTATCTGGTCTCACAGCTCAAAGCATTTAAAAATGGTGATAGAAAAAATCAGATAATGAAACCCATGGCATCCGGTTTAAGTGATAAAGATATGGAACAGGTTGCCGCTTATTTTGCCAGCAAAAAAGCCGGGGCTGGTGAACAAATCAGTAAAGGTTATGAAGGAGCACCTTCAGGTATTGATGTTGGTGAAGTTAAGAGTAAAGCCAAATTAACTGGCGTGGCTTTATCGGATAAAGAATTTGAAAGCTCAAAAGAAATCTATTTTCAACGTTGTGCAGGTTGTCACGGTGTATTAAGAAAAGGGGCAACGGGTAAACCGCTGACCACTGATATCACCACTCAACGAGGTACCGAATACCTTAAAACCTTCATCACCTATGGTTCAGCGGGTGGTATGCCAGCATGGGGTGAAACTAATATTCTTTCTGAAAAAGAAATTGATGTAATGGCGAAGTACCTGCAGAACGAACCACCGGTTCCCCCTGAGTATGGCATGAAAGAACTGACCGCAAGCTGGAAAGTGGTCATACCTGTCAGTGAGCGTCCTACATCTAAATTAAATGATTACAATATAGAAAACATTTTCTCTGTCACATTAAGAGACGATGGTAAAATTGCTCTTATCGACGGTGATAGCAAGGAAATTATCAGCGTTATAAAAACAGGCTATGCTGTTCACATTTCAAGAATGTCTTATTCCGGACGTTACATGTTTGTTATCGGTCGTGATGCAAGAGTTAACCTGATTGACTTATGGATGAAACATCCTGAAACGGTAGCTGAAATCAAAGTTGGTTTAGAAGCCAGATCAGTTGAAACGTCCAAGTTTGAGGGCTACGAAGACAAGTATGCTATCGCAGGTACTTACTGGCCACCTCAGTTTGTCATTATGGATGGTGATACATTGAAGCCAATAAAAGTCGTTTCTACTCGAGGTATAGCCGTGGAAACAGGAGAATATCACCCCGAACCTCGTGTAGCAGCGATCATTGCTTCACACGAAAAACCTGAGTTCATTGTTAACGTTAAAGAAACAGGTAAAGTATTAATGGTCGATTACAGTGACCTTACTAATCTTAAAATTACCAATATTGATGCTGCTCGTTTCCTGCATGATGGTGGTTGGGATTCATCGCATCGTTACTTTATGTCAGCAGCGAACCAGTCTAACAAGATAGCGGTTATTGATTCCAAGACATCCACATTAACAAAACTGGTTGATGTGGGTAAGATTCCTCATCCGGGTCGAGGTGCAAATTTTATCGATCCAAAATATGGCAAGGTTTGGGCAACGGGCCATTTGGGTGATGAATCTGTTTCTGTTATTTCAACAGATGCCAGTAAAGCTTATGCCTGGTCAGTGGTTAGAACATTGAAAGGTCAGGGCGGCGGCTCTTTGTTTATTAAAACACATCCTGAATCTAAAAATCTCTGGGTGGACACTACTCTTAATCCCGATAAGAGTAAGAGTCAATCTATTGCAGTATTTGATATCGACCATCCAGATAAAGGCTACAAAGTGGTTCCTATCGCTGAAATGGCAGGTCTTGGTGATGGTTCAAAGCTTGTCGTTCAGCCTGAGTATAACAAGGCCGGTGATGAAGTATGGTTCTCGGTATGGAGTGGTGCTAGTGAAGAGTCAGCCATTGTTGTCATTGATGATAAGACACGTAAGTTAAAGAAGGTAATTAAAGATAAACGTCTCATTACACCAACTGGTAAATTTAATCTTTACAATACCCAGCATGATATCTACTAATTTCTACTGAGTAGACTTTTACAAAGGGGAAGTTATTACTTCCCCTTTTTTTATTTAAGGTCCCACCTGAGCAACAGCAACCATCCAAAATTTACTCCTTACTCATTAAGCAGGGTTTTGTAAAACATGCGATTTATAATTTTCTTATCAATATTTTTCATTTTTACAACTTCATATGCTCAGGATATAAATACAAGGCTACGTTTTTCAAAAAAAATAATGGAGGTATACCAGATATCCTGCCGGGGAGAATCAAACACCATAAAAGAGGCTTTTACTTTAGCTGCCACCTATATAACTCATGGAGAATACAATAATATGAGAGATCAGTTACTGGAAGCCAGAGTCATTTCAACAAAATCAGATTGTCAGAAATCTATCGATAGGTTACTGGATTAAAAAAGTTTGTATTGATTGTGAATTAAGGCATCAATCAAAGAATATACTCTGATGAAATCAAAAAATATTTACTATATAATTCATTGCTTTAGGTTCGACCATGCTCAGCAACATTTATGTCTATGATTATCAATAAACTATTATTATTTGTTTTCATACTCAGCCTGTTTAATCCTGTCAGCCTATTCGCCATTGCTGAGAATGCGGATAAACAGTCTATCCAGATTCAACACAATACTGTTACTGTTGACAAAGACATTAATCCACAAAAAAGAAAAAAGATATTAGCAGGTGATAGAGATCTGGGTGCTTTTTTTGCCATTGGACTTATCATTAATCTTATTATGATAACTTCGTTTGGATTTTGGGCAGTTGGTCAATTTCGGCAACATAACAAAAATAAAAAATAAAACTGCCCTTTTTTAAATATGTCAAAACGTAGACTATCCATATTACTGGCTGCCCTGTTCATCACAGGGTATGCAGCCTATCTCAGTTATCAATTTTTTACCGTTCAACAGATTCCAACTGAACTAATAGCTGTACTCAGGCCTGCCCCTAAACAGTTACAGGAATTTAAACTTATCGACCAAAATAAAAATTCTTTCACTTTGGATCATTTGAAAAATACCAATACATTACTATTTTTTGGTTACACATCATGTCCCGATATTTGCCCAACAACTTTGACCATCTTAAATCAGCTCTTTAATCAACTTAACAAAACCAGGTCCTCAGAAAGCTACAATATCATTTTTGTATCTGTTGACCCCCAAAGAGATACGACAGAAAAACTTTCTGATTATATGAATTATTTCAATCGGGATTTTTTAGCCGTTACAGGCACTAAAACAGAAATAGATCAATTTGCCCGTCAATTTGGAGCAGGCTATGTCATTGATGGAGATGTATCAGGAGATAATTACCTGGTTAGCCATACCAGTTCAATTTTCCTGATAAATTCCCAGCAAAATTTTATTGCTTCATTTTCTCCTCCACACCATGCTGAGATTATTGCATCACAATTGCAATTAATTGAAAAACTCTAAATAACTACACATGGATATAATTTCTACACTTCCAACCGTTGAGGCTATACTCAATACCATATCAGCAACACTGATTTCTTCTGGCTATTATTTTATCCGCAATAATAATATTCCAGCTCATCGAATATGCATGAAGAGCGCTCTGTTTACGTCCGTAATTTTTGCTATTACTTACCTTATTTACCATCTAAATATTGGTAATATTCCTTTTGCAGGACAAGGTTATATACGCCCGGTTTATTTTTCGATCCTTATATCACATGTAATTTTGGCTATAACAACCGTTGTTCTGGTGTTAACAACAGTTTTCATGATCATCAAAGGTGAAACAGAAAAACATAAAAAACTTGCACGCTGGACTATACCTGTCTGGCTTTATGTTTCAGTCACCGGGGTGATTATTTATTTGCTGGCATTTCATTTTTATCCACCACTAGATTGATGGTATTATAGTTCTGAAATGTACAATCACATTCATTTAATTACAGGTTTTGAATTATGGAACTGATCTATTTCACATTAGCTGCAATCGTTTTATACATCGTATCCGATAAAATAGTGCTGACCATTGAAAGAAAACGTGGTGAGCGCCTACAAAACAGGTCAGTAATATTTTTTTTCATAATCATTACTCTAACCATTATTAGTTTTTCAATAATCCAGAGCCTGTATGAAAAACCGGTCAGTGAAACACCCCAAACAGAACAGCCTCAGAATGCACCAGCAACTGAAACTAAATCACAATAATTTTTTAATAACTTCTATCAAAATCTAATCTTTGGTTCTGGCAGACATCATCGATTTAAAAACAATAATTAGAAAAATTATCCCGCCAATAATAGCAATCCCAGCACCCACTCCTACAATTCGCATACCAACAATCTTTTCCATGGTATCCAGTCCCTGAGCAGCTCCCGCTGTTTTACGTTGTACACCATGACCACCCGACCAGGCAAGTCCACCAATATGAATAAGTTGCCCTATCCCGTAAAAAACAGGCTGCCACCTGACCATCTTTCCAGTCGGTTTTTTGAATCCAAGACGTGGTAATAAATGATATGTAATGCCCATAAAAGCCAGTGTAATCGCGGTGATCGATCCATGATAATGTGCCGGTACAATGGTATTACTACCACTAATCATAAAGCCGATAACCCCGCCAGCAGCAAACAGCAGAAATGAAAAAATTAATGCATTTCGTTCACCACTAGCTTGTGGAAATCCAGAACTATTAGTAAACAAGCTATAAATAATAGCCAGACCAATAGGCAAAGCAGCCAAACCACCACCATATTGCATTAACCAGGTAATAGCTTGAAGATGATTTCCTGAAGATACATCAAACATCAGGTAAACAATGGGCGTCACTAAAACGGGTAATAAACCAATGGCAAAAATAAATGAAACGATACGTGGTGTGATTTTCAACTCAACACCAATAATAACCGCCAGACACAACCACACGACAAGAACCAGTTGTACGTGTACAAATTGAAGAGTATGCCCACTACCCCAGAACAACAACTCAAAAAAGTATTCACCTTGTGCATGTCCGGGTATACCAAACCAGGAGGCTACCAGGGCTAAAAGGGAAACAAGTGCCGCTACCAAAGCCGTAAATAAGCCAAAACGAATAGCCCCGCCACCACTCGAACTTTGACCTACCGGGTTAGAGAAAAATAAACCGCGTATAACCAGAACAGTAAATCCCAAACCAAAAACACCCAGACCGATAAAAAAGACGGGGTTCTGAAGTACCGGAACATAGTTATTCATGAAAGGGTTTGCTGCCCCCAGGAAAGGGGATACAGCAAAAACCAAAGTCCCTGCAACTGCCAGCCAGAGTCCAACCCATCCACATATGGTACAGCGTTTAGTACTATTTAAACTCCAGAACAAACCGGCAAAACCCAGAAACCACGTCAAGACTGTTAAATCGACATGTACTACCAATGCGGTGTGAAAGAAATCCGTCCAGGGGAAAAATTCTTTGGTATAGGGTACGCGAGAGAGGACCACCAGAATGGTAAAAATACCTGCCACAACCATAGAGCCAACCGCTAGTAATAACCAGCCTATGCTGATTTTTCTATTTGACTCATCTTGAGGAATGTTTAGAGAAAATCCCTCAACGGTCTCGTTAATGTCACTCATGGTTTTTTTCCTAAATCGAAAAGAAGCTAAAAATTGCGGGGAAGTTATGCTTAAATATTGGCTCTGTCAACAGCCAACAACATGCTTAAGGCTACCTCAGGAACAAAGCTGGAAAAGAGTATCCCAGGCCATCAACCTGCATATGATTCTATTTCCATATTATTTAACTGTAAAGCCACCTTCTCCAGAATCAAATTGAATAATTAAATGCTGCTCAGGTTTAATAACAATATCCTGTTCACGCTGATAGATAGGACCTTCGACTTTCACATCATCATTTAACCAGGTTTGCATATGATGCGTACCCGCTGGTACTTTTATATTCTGGTATATATCAATACCCTGATCTTTGTATAAACCGAGTGGTTGGGCAGTATGGCTAAAAATCACTTCATCATCTAACTTTAATTCCATAACCACGGGGGAGCGCTCACGTGGACAGTCCATAGGTTTACGCATATTGGGTGCTAACTTCATAAGCTCTTCATAGGACATTTTCTTACACTCAGTCACATGTTTGCCTACATGACTCATAGTATATGTAATCAGTGCCTCACCTTCATCCAGCTGATGATAGGGTGGTAAAATAGAAAAATACCAGACCAGCCCCATAAATATCGAATAATTTAAGATCTGTAGAGGATATCGAATTATTTTATTCATCTATACCTCTCCATTTTTTCTTTCAACAATATCACTTTCTACTAAATCACTATCAACTGATTCAGTTTCTTTATGCATACTGGAAAGCTTTTGCTGAAAACGATCGAGTTCAGCCCTAAGTTCCTTACACTCTGTTTCTACTGCACGGAATACATTTATCCTGGCACGTTCAGCGCGTTTTCTTAGAATGGGTTTGCGATCCCCATCGAAACGTTCATCCATCCACTGATTGCCATGTCGGAAATAACAATCACCTGTTCGACACCCGGTTATAAAAACACCATCCGCACCTTTTTTCAATGCATATTCAACCATCGTTGGTGGGATCATGCCGACGCAATAATACTTAATAATACCTGTATTGGATGACTCCAGCCCTTTAAAATCTAGTGCGTTATCACAACCAAAAACAATAATCTTAATATCACTGTCTGAGCTGCTTTTATTGACTCTCTCTATCTCAGCATCCACCTGGTCTCGTACATCATTAATAGGAGAATTGGGCATATCTATGCCAGTTATTAAAGACTTCTCGCTATGGCGAAAAGGGTTTGATGAGGGGCAGGATCCGACGCAGATGCCACAGGAAGCACAAAGATTATCATGCACGACGACTTCATTTTCCCAGCGAGCACCATCGGTTCTTTTTTGAACTGTAATAGCATCGAAAGGACAATCTTTGGCACACTGCTCACAACCGTTACAATGATCAAGGAATACCCTGGCAACTTCATCCTGTTTTTTCTTTGGCAGCCAGGGCATTAACATTAAGAAAACAGTGATGCCAATAGTTAGCATCCATACCTGCCCTGCTGTCCAGTAGTCCAGCAAGGGATAAATATTCAGATAAAACCAGTCAATATTCAATATGGCAGGAGTCTGTGTTACATCGGCGGGATCATGACTGACTGCAGGAGCTATTAATGAAAGAATAACCAGAGCAGTAAAAGTACCTATTGCTAAACCTCTTGGAGCCATTATAGAGACCCCTGATAAACGCTTAACATGAAACCAGAGAGCAAATACAAGAATAACAGGTTGACCTAACAGGTGTAAGAATGCCATTAAAGTGAAAAAACGGTCATTTATCTGCTCAGCTAAAAAATTTCGCGACATAGTTCCTGGTAATAATGGCAAACCATCCATTAGCTGCGAGGATAAAATCGCCACATATAATGCTAGCTCATCCCAGACTAACCAGTAACCGGTAATACCAAGCGTAACAACTAACCATAAAGTAGGTACACCTGTAACCCAGGAAAACCAGCGAAAACCCCGATAACGATCTAACGCAAATTCTCTAAACATGTGCAACAAAATAGTAATTATTGCTGCATCTGATGCGTATCTATGCAAGCTGCGCATGACACCTGCAGCATACCACTGCTCATTCGTCATATACTCTACAGAACTATAAGCCCCCATCAGAGTCGAATCGAAAAAGATGAACAGGTAGAGACCGCTAACAAGAATAATCCAGAAGAAGAAAAATGTTAACGTTCCCAGGTTATACAGCGGGTTCCATTGATGTCCGAAAGAAATATTGAACCAGGTTTCAAGCGCAAGATAACCACGCTTAACTGGATTAATGAAACTCATTTTATTACCTTATTAGTTAATGTTCAGGGGTTCAACACTGGATTACAGTTAGTTTCTAAAGTTGTCTGTTGTTCTGTATATACAGCCTTTGCCGTTACACATCAAGCATTCACATCAAGCATTTCGATGGCGTTTTGCATAACGCAATTCACTAATAATGAACAGCAGTGTAAGAATAATAATTAAACCTCCAATCATCATTCCAATAAATAATGAATAGTCAAAGCGATATGAATCCGATCTGGGGTCATAGGTTGTACAAAAGAAACGTACCTTATTAACCATATTTGATAAAAAAGATTGATTGCTCTTAGCTCGATCCAGCACAAGATCCATTAAAGGCTCAACTAGTAATTGAGTATCAAAAGTTTCACCGTATACCTGACGATAAATCTGTCCTTTTTCATCAACAACAGTTGCCTGGACAACGTGATCAAAACCATTTGGTGATGTGAAATACTGAAAACCCAGTTCCTTTGATAAAGATGCAACCGAATCAGAATCGACACTTAAAGCATGCCAGCCCTTTTTATCTACACCCTGTTTCTCAGCAAAATATTTCATTTTTTGCGGTGTATCGAACTGTGTATCAAAACCAATGACAACAACCGAAAAACTGTCTTCACCCAATGTTTCTCGAGCTTTATCCACTACCTGAGAAAGATGGCGTATGGTCATAGGACAAATTTGATAACAGCTGGTATATACCATGCTTATAATCAATGGTTTACCAAGGAAATCATGCATAGTCATGCCCTTGCCATTCGCATCCGTAAAACGGTGTTTACTTAATACCCGATCAATTGCATCCTGACTGGCCTGCAATGCTGACTTGTATTGAAACTGCTGAATGACTTTACCCGGTTGGCTATCAACAGTCTGGCTCTGAGCATGAAGTCCATGAACAAAAAACAGCAGCAAAACAAACAGAGACAGGGGAAGTTTTAAATAAAAGTCAGATGGGTTTTTCGTGTTCATTGAGCTTCCTTAAAAAGAAACATCAAGTACAGCAAACACCAGTAATAAAACTAATTGAATTAATGAAGCAAAGAAGCTTTTCATTGCCATCTTAGCGCTAGGCTCTCTCGCTAATAGTACACTACGATAAATAAAATATGCACCACCCGATAAAGCACCTAGCAGATAAAGAAAACCTAAACCATAAAAAAATGGAAGTACTGAAACAGAAACCAGAAGCATGGTATTCCACATAACAGCTCTTGCTGCCGCCTTGTCACCTTTCACCACCGGTAACATGGGAACACCTGCTGCTTCATAATCTTTGTGTTGTGCTATTGCTAAACTCCAGAAGTGAGGAGGAGTCCACAGGAATAACACCATAGCGAAAATCAGCGGAACAGGACCTAAACTCGGATCGACCACTGCTGCTCCGGCCAAAACAGCAAAACTACCCGAAGCACCACCGATAATAATATTGGTCCAGCTACGACGTTTCAACCAGACTGTATAAACAATTGCATAAAAGAAGGCGCCCAGAAAAATAAATAATGCGCTCAAACCATTAAGCAGGAAACCAGCAGCACCCACACTGACAATCAGCATGCCAAAAATAATAAATAACCAGACAGGGTTATCACTGGAAAAACGACCGGTTACAAAGGGACGGTTTGCAGTACGTTTCATGAGCTTGTCATAATCGCGCTCATAATACTGATTAAAAGCACCTGCACTACCTGACGCTATTAACACAGTAACTGCTAACAGAGCCGCTTGCCAGACGTTGACAGATTGCCCTGGGGTAATGATAAGAGCAACCAGCGCTGTAATCGCCATAATGACACCAATACGGAGTTTGAACAGATTGATGAGATGATTGATCATTATTATCTTATTGTGATAGTTCTATTTAATGAAAAACAGGGATT
Source organism: Gammaproteobacteria bacterium (assembly GCA_018669845.1). Lineage (GTDB taxonomy): Bacteria > Pseudomonadota > Gammaproteobacteria > JACNJF01. The sequence goes on from JABHSO010000165.1 coordinate 50,365, forward strand.
GTACTCTATTGTAAGCCTAAGAGTATCCTATTGGGGAAATTTAGAAACAGAGCGAGGGTCATAAAACCCTCGCTCTGTTGACATACGCCCTAGCTCATTGGCCAGACTGAAGATAGATATTTCCAGTTGATAAAGTAGTACACCACAAAAGAAACCAGTAACAACAGGGCTAGTACAAAAGTACCCGGGGCTTCAAAGCCTTTACCATGATGTTCTTCTGCAGGTGCAGCTCTTTCAAGCTTCTCTGGCTTATCTACGTTATACACAGATGCGGCAAGCGGTAAGCCCGCGAAGCATTGCAGTATTCCAGCCGAAGGTTCAAGCTTTTTACCGAACAGCAATGAACCCACAGTAACCAGCAGATAAGCACCACCACCGAGCACTCCGAGAACACCACCAATAGCACCAATAGCCATTAAGGTGTATGCCATACCGGGGTATTCAAATGTCAACAGCGCACCTGTAAAGTCCATATCCCAGTGACGACGTGAAACACCCAGAGTTCCTGCACCTAACATAAACAGGATCAGGATAGTCATACCACCACCAAATAGAAAAGGCTGTATCTTGGCCAACCCTGGAAGGAAAATCTGACGTCTAAACAGTACAGGAATAAGCAGATATGTTAGAGCCATAAACGCTAATGTTGTGCCAGTAACAACTGTTGCATGGAAATGAGCCGGTACATAAATAGTATTATGGATAATCAGGTTAATCTGCTCTGTACCCATTACAACACCAGTAATACCACCCAGGAATCCAAATGTTACCAGCGAAATAAACATGCCGGAAAATACAGGATTGCCCCATGGCGCTTTACGTAACCATTCAAACATACCATTGGTATAACCTTTACTGCGTTGAGCGACTTCCATAGCTCCCGGTACGGTTAGACCGTGAATCATACTGGCCAACACCGCCAGGTACATAGCATAAGAAGTATTAAAGATTTTCCATTCTGTACCTATGCCTGGATCTACTAAAATATGATGCGCACTAGCCAGTTGTAGGAACAGGATATACAGCAGGAATGCAAAACGACTGACTTTCTCAGACATTGGTCGTGCACCAAATAGCACACCTGTCAGTAAATACCAGATTGATACATGAGCTGCCACATTAATTTGCTGAGAAGAGTGACCCATTCCCCACCAGATAACACGATACATTTCAGCATCGATATGGCTGATGTAACCAACAGACCAGAGGAAAGTAGGTACAAGGATGATAGCGCCTGAAGCGATAGTAAATACCGCTATAATGGCTGCTGTAATCGCACCAAATGTAACAAGTGGAACTGACCCATCATAAGTATTTTCCTGTTGCGCGATGACCAGTGTTCCGAAAAACACAAAGACCTGAATCAATGCACCAACAGCAAACAGGATCAGCCCCAGATAAAAATGAGGTTCAGCCTGCATCGGTACATAAGATGTCATCATGACACTGGAGTTACCTGACAAAACAGCAACATTATTCATCACCGCTCCAATCAGCATCAAAAAGAAACCAAACCAGGCCCAACGAGGCGTAGCCAGTCTACATCTTAATAATGTGGTGGAAGCGAAATGCAAAATTGCCATTTCAAAAAAGATGATCCAGAAGATCAGTGCATTAATACCATGACCTGTTAAGGCCTGATAAAACTGGTCAGCAGGAAGCAGATGTACTTCCTGCCAACGAGTTAATACTACACCAAGACCAAGAATACCTGCGACCAGTAGAGCAACCACTCCAGCAACCGCGTTGACTTTCATCAAACTCTCGGCAGGTTTATTAAAATAAAATCCCGAATCGGGGCAAATACGAAAAGATGACATACTCTATTTCTCCTTCACGTAGATCTTGCCCACCATTGTATGGTGACCAATTCCACAATATTCATTACAAATTACGCCAAACTCACCAGAAGTATCTGGGGTCATAGTAGTGACCATTTCGTATCCTGGTACAATTTGCAGATTTATATTAAGCGGTTGAAGTGAGAAACCATGCTGCCAATCCATCGATGACAGGTGGATGCGGTAATCTTTGTCCTTCTCCAGTTCCAGAATGGGATACCATTGCCATAAACGGCCTAGCAAGTAGACATCACTGCCAGCAGGTGGACGAACGATTGGAATCCCTGCTTCTTCACCAACTTTATATTTTTCAACCATTTCTTCGACTTTTGCACCAAATTTGGCTGGTGTAGTTTGATAAGCTTCGGTTGAAAGGTTCTGTTTACCGTAAACATGCCAGATAGGCATCATCAAGAACATAATCAGACACCATGTTAAAGCAATGGCTATCCAGACAATCTCCTGTTTACCAACGGGAACCTTCCACCAGATTTTTTCAGCAGGTGGTAAAAATGAACTCATAACTTAATTCTCCTAAAGTTGAAATTATTATGGTGCAACAGGTAAAGTTACTATTTCCATGATGCCCCAGACAATGTAAAAAACTGTAGGCATTGCGACCCCGATAAAAAGTAAAAGAAAAGGATTATCGAGCAAAGATTGCATCGCAGGTATGCGTTCTTCATCCTGGTTTGAGTTTTCAGTCATGATTAAGGTCTCTTTTTTTATTTATTAACTTGTGGTGAGGAAAAATCAAAATCTCTGACATCACCCTAACGCCTGAAAAACACCTTAATCTTACACGCACCCCTTCACATGAATCAGACTAAAGTAAATATACATTAATATTTTAAGTTTTCTGAGCGAGGCAATAATACTATTTATTTCAGGATCATGAATTTGATTTATATCAAGATAATCTCAAACTTTTTACATTTATACGTCTAATAGTTAAAAAAAGTATAAATAAGCCAGTTATTTAAACATAATGCTCAAACTAATTTTTATCCAATAACAATAAGATTTTGGTCCGAAAACAATTAAGATTTCATTAAAATATTACTGCTTTATTAACAAATGAAAAGCCTGCAATAGATATTTTCCAATTATCGATTCATCTGGTACCATTTGAATCAAAACCAAACTGAATGACAATAAAAATGCATAACAAAGTAATCCTGGTGGATAAAAATGATCAGCAAATTGGAACAATGGATAAGTTATCTGCCCATGTAGAAAATCGTCTACACCGTGCTTTTTCTATTTTTATCTTTAACCATACCGGGGAGCTTTTGCTTCAGCAAAGAGCTCATGACAAGTACCATTCTGGTGGGCTTTGGTCTAATACATGCTGTAGCCACCCTATGCCGGGTGAGTTAACGATTGATGCCGCACATAGGCGCCTGCAAGAGGAGATGGGGTTCGATTGCCCTCTTCAGGAGCAATCATCACTAACTTACCGGGCCGAACTGGATAATGGACTCACAGAAAACGAGTTTGACCATATCTTTTTTGGTCGATATGACGGTAATCCAGTGGTAAACACCGATGAAGCAATAGACTGGCAATGGATTGCTACTGATACATTATTGCAAAGTCTTAAAAGACAGCCAGAATCTTTTACCAGCTGGTTAAAATTGATAATCAAGCAAAACAAGCTCAATTTTTAGCTAAAAACCTGATGATAAATTCATTGGATCTGAGGGACCTAAATCGTACTTCTGAAAACAACAAGTGAAACTTTAGCCTCAAGCCATCCAAAGACTTAGGCCGTAAAACTCATCGGCTATAACAGAATGCAGAGCACCACTGTCCTGCAACACTGACTTACAGTATCTGATTTTGCTGCAGAAAAGCACTTTATGATTCACATGCCATACATTTCAGAGTGAAATATTTACCAGGTCGATGACGCAAGCTTTTGAAAATATTTCGAGAGAGAATAGAAAATCGGGTCGAAAAATGCCAATTGATCAGACTTTCCTTAATATTTATCAAGCTGAATAAAGGAAATATGATACAAATCAATTGTCATCTATTCAAACTGTGAATAATTAGCGAACTCTTTTTTCCAAGGTCTTTCCATAGTAAAATCAGTTTTATGAAAAACCAACTAAGCAAAGAAAAACTACTCAGTCAAACCACTCTGTTATCCAGTCTCGACCCTGCTCAGATGTCTGAAATTAGTAAACATATTTCTACTATTAAATTGGACCAGGGTGAAATTCTTTTTAACCAGGATGATGAATATCATAGCTTTTTCATTGTGATAACTGGATTAATCAAATTATACCGCCACTCAGCTTCGGGTCAGGAAAAAATTATTGAACTCGAAGGAAAAGGACGCGCATTTGCAGAAGCCATCATGTTCAGAGAACATTCAAGCTATCCAGTCACGGCAAAGGCGATGCAGGATTCTGTACTTTTCAAAGTGAATGCCAGTCATTTCAGAAACATATTACTCAAGTCTCCCGAGACCTGCATGTCAGTCATGGCCGATTTAAGTTATCGCTTACATTCCCTGGTTAAGGAAATTGATAATTTATGCCTGTTAACAGGGCGTAACCGGGTATCCATGTTTTTACTTGATCAGGCATTAACTCATGGCAATGAATTTCAGCTGGACATTCCCAAGAATGCCATAGCCAGCATACTGTCGTTAAAACCGGAAACTTTTTCCCGATTACTAAAAGAACTTTGCAATCAGGAAACCATCAGCGTACGTGACAGTCATATTAAAGTTCTAGATTTACAATCTCTGAGACAATTAGCTGGAATAGCCGGATAACGGTATTCATTTCAGCATTAATACACTTACATGATCCGATGAAAATGCTGCCACAAAAGCCAATATCGTACTTATATATAAATAGGACCAATGATAACCATCAGGTTCAGTCATTACTTTCTATTGTTTTTTTGATTTTCCTGGTAAACACAGGCAACGTTTTCGCAAATGTTGACAGCGTTAGCGAGTTATATATAAAACATTGTGCTGTATGCCATGGTTTAGACCGCCTGGGTGGTCAGGGACCCGCTTTATTACCCGAGAACTTACACCGACTACGTCAAAAAAAGGCTGTCACTGTCATTGCCAAAGGTCGACCTGCCACACAAATGCTGCCGTTTGAAACCCTGTTAAATCCACAACAAATTCAATCTCTAGTCAAATATATTTATACCCCTTTAAAACAGAAGCCAGTGTGGGGAGTAGAACAAATCAAGACGAGTCACATTATTCATAATGAACCGGGTTCTCTGCCTGACAAACCTAAGTTTGATGCAGATATCGACAACCTGTTTATCGTAGTAGAGTTAGGAGACCATCACGCTAGCTTGCTAAATGGAGATACATTCGAACGTATTCACCGGTTTCCTACGCGTTTTGCTCTGCATGGCGGACCCAAATATGCAAAGGGAGGACGTTATGTATACTTTGCCTCACGTGACGGCTGGATCAGTAAATTCGATGTTTTTAATCTTACTTATGTAGCCGAGATTCGAGCGGGTATTAATGCCAGGAACATAGCTGTTTCTCATGATGGTAAATATGTAATTGTAGCTAACTACTTACCCAATACGCTGGTCATTCTTGATGCCGAGGATTTATCTCTGATTAAGGTCATCCCGGTACAGGATGAATCAGGAAAAAGCTCTAGAGTCAGTGCTGTATACACAGCTGACCCACGAGGCAGTTTTATTGCAGCCCTTAAAGATATCGCAGAAGTTTGGGAAATAAATTATGAAAATCCGCCCCCTACAGGTTTTGGCGAGTGGATACATGATTATAAAGAAGACTCTGGCGAAGGAGGAAGCAACAAACTGTTTCCAGTTCGAAAAATATCAGTTAAAGGCTATCTTGATGATTTTTTCATCAACCAGGATTACACTCAGATCGCAGGCACTTCACGCGAAGGTTTAGGGCAAATAGTAGATCTTGATCTTGGACGAGCAGTCTCTGCACTGGAACTACCCGGTATGCCACATTTAAGTTCTGGCATCAGCTGGAAGTATCAGGGTAAAACCGTACTTGCGACACCCAATATTAAAAAAAGTACGGTAACCATCGTCGATACCGAAACCTGGAACGTCATCAAACAGATACCCACAAAAGGACCCGGCTTTTTTATGCGCAGCCATGAAAACAGTCCCTATGCCTGGGTTGATGTGTTCTTTGGTAAAAATAGAGATTTGATGCACGTCATCGATAAGCAGACACTTGAAATTGTCAAAACATTGCGCCCTGCTCCCGGCAAAACTTCTGCACACGTAGAATTCACTAAAGATGGACGTTATGCGCTGGTTAGTATCTGGGACATGGACGGAGCATTAGTCATTTACGATGCAAAAACACTGGAAGAAGTAAAACGTATTCCGATGAAAAAGCCTTCTGGAAAATACAATGTTCATAACAAACTAACCCGTTCTGCAGGAACAAGCCATTGAACAAATTATATTTATTTTTTAACCCTGCTTTGCTTTCACTGGTTTTTTTAACTTTTCCGCTGAACAGCTCTGCTGATGAAAGACTGCTACCTCTAAGAGACATTCAGGTGGAAGATGGTGATACCTTAATTTTAAATATCGAGGGCAAAACACAGCGAATTCAGCTTACAGGGATTGATACTCCAGAAGATGTTGAAAATCCCAAATTAAAAGTCGACCAGTCCAGAACTAAACTCGACAAAGATAAGTTATTAGCCATGGGAACTATAGCCACCGAACAATTACGCTATTTAATTAAAACTAACGCTCCTTTTATTTTGCACTTCAACCCCAATAAACGTGACCGTTATGCCCGTATCCCTGGAGATATTGTAAACTCTAAGGGTCAATCCATTTCAGCATTAATGATCAATAATGGCTACGCGGTAGTCACTATCCGATCAACCGATCCAGAGTTGGTTAAACGATTAAAACCATTACAACAGAAATCTATCGATGAGAATCAGGGCTTATGGGGACTATACGCCAGAGAAAGCCGCCTATGGGCAGGCATTGAAGCGAAGTAACTGACTAAAACGTAAACTACGTTTAATGACAATATTGGCTCTACAATAAATTCATTTTTGTCAGTTCATTTTCAAGGTTTACACCTTTACCCTGATGAACAACATGAAAACCTATTTCTTTCGCTGAACGAATATTATTAATATTATCATCTATAAAAACTGTCTGATTCGCATCCAGCTTATACCTGTCTAACAAAACATAAAAAATTTCCTTATCAGGTTTGATCATCTTCTCTTCCCCTGAAACAACAATACCTTCAAATTGCTGGAAAAATGAGTATCTTTTAAGTGCAATAGGAAATGTTTCTGCTGACCAGTTGGTTAAACCATAAAGTTTATAATTCTTATTTAACCGAAAAAGCAACTTTACGTTTTCAGGTATATCCTTTTTAAGCATTGTTTCCCATTCATCATAATAAAGCTGAATCAAGGCATGATGGTCAGGAAATTTTTGCTGGGTAGTGGCCGTAGCTTCAGAAAGAGGTCTTCCTTTATCCTGTTGCAGATTCCACTCATCATTACAAACGGTACTCAGAAAATACTCCATCTCTGAATGATCTTCAAAAATACCCTCATACAAATATCGAGGACTCCAATCCACCAACACTCCACCAAAATCAAATACTATATTTTTAATATTCATTAGAATTTAAAGTATTGAACAAAGTCGTCCCCTGAAAAACATTTTTAATTGATTAGCACTTTGTAGGGTGCGCCGAGCGCACCATAGCATTCCGTTGCCAGCGCCCATGGTGCGCACGGCACACCCTACCAGTAACTTAACCATACTTGCTACACATTTCCAGATAATGTGTAGCAGCTAAAGCCTTGCACTATAAGTGCATAGTTTTAACTAGCGTCCTGAGACCAATCAATCATATTAACCAGTTTGACCTTTGACCGACAAAACACCGGCTAAAATCGCAATAAAACCTGCCAATATTGAAATAATCAGAAAGGCCGCAGATAACGAACTTGCATCAGCTACAAAGCCAATGAGCGGAGGCCCTAACAAAATCCCTCCATAACCGAGCGTTGACACACTGGCGATCGCGGCACCTGGTGACATAGTTTCATCATTCGCTGCACGGCTGAAAGCTAACGGCATGATGACAGAGTAGCCTATACCCATCAGCGCAAAGCCCAACAGGCTCATCGGGTATGTCCCCCAAATGATGGCCATCAAAGAACCGGCCATAGCAACAGCACCACCAAATCTAGCGGTAAAGAGTGGACCCAGTTTAGCCACTATTCGGTCACCAATGAGTCGCATTGTCACCATAGCCAGTGAAAAAACAGCATACCCTAAAGCAGCTTTTGACTCACTAACAGCAGCAACTGACACTAAAAATAGAGCACTCCAGTCTGCTACTCCACCTTCACCAAGAGAAGCACAAAACGCGACAAAACCTACTGCAAGTAAACGACCCTTTGGGAAAGAAAATTTTAGGCCAGCCTGATGCCCCGCTACCTTTACAGAATTCCACGGAATCTGGGCAATAAAAAGTGCCAGTGCAGTTAACAAAATGGCAACCAGTGTAAAATGAAAAGATACCGTTAAATAATAGGAAGCAGCCACAAACCCGGTAACAGCCCCCATTCCAGCACCCACGCTAAACATCGCATGAAAAGATGACATCATAGGACGTTCAGCCTTTCGTTCAACTTCCGCAGCCCATGCATTCATCGCAACATCCATTGCACCATGAGCTGCCCCAAATGCAAAAAGAGCCAGAGCAAGCATCCACACGTTAGGGCTCAACCCTATTAACACCAGTGTAATGGCATAAAAAAATGCAACTCTCCTGGTCACCACAGCACAACCTAATCTATCTGATGCATGACCCGCCAGAGGGAAAGCCAGAATAGCACCTGCAGCCATGCACAGTAATAATAAGCCGAGTGAACTTTGTGTCAGTTCATGCGCTGATGAAACCGCAGGAATACGCGATGCCCAGACACCAAACAATGCGCCATTAAGCATGAACATAGATGCAACGGCACGCCAGGGTGATTTTAAGTTATACATATTTTGTAAAAACTAAAAGCTTGAGTAACTATTCAACATAATTAAAAGAAAAAAATGATCACCACAGAGACACGAAGCTCACGAAGGAAAACAAATACACATTTATTAAAGTCTGAATAAACTGAGCATTAGTCATGATTTTGAACAAACTTTTTAAATGGCAGTGTATGAAAATCATGTAGTTCTATTAAATACCAGAGAACACGTCATTCAGGTAATGTTTTAGCCGGAATTTCTCTAATTTAACAGCAATGTTTAGCAAAACATTTTTCCCAGAGATGATTCCTGCTAAAGCTTGTGCCCAGCTTTACTGGGTAACATTATCGGAATAACGGATTCAATACTGCTACGTGGTTTTTCTACATAGCCATTATTTATTATTACATATTGATTCATCTTCGTGTACCTCAGGGCACGATACTACGATCCGCATACCGGAATGTCACCTGCACTTACGATCTGGAGGGACTGACTGAAGAGCAGCAATCAGTACTAAAAGCTTACGTGCCCAAACGGCTATTAATTGTTTATGAATTAACAACTCGTGGTAATGAAGCTGCTGATTCTGTCATGGAAGCTTTGTCATCGACCGGGATTGAGGGTTACCGCATTGAAATACCCAAAGGGCTGGATGTGAATGCTTTCGCCGTTAAAGAAGCGCAGCATAAAGATGCACTGGGTCAGTTGATCCGTAAAGCCAGCTGGATTGGTAAAGAACGGATAAACTCGATCAGCCGTTGGGTTGACACTACAGTGTTAACGATGATTAACCTCATTTAAATATATCTATTGCTTGACTATAAATAGATATTGGTATATTTATAGATTAACTATTAGCCTGCACTAGTAAATTTATTGATAAACCATGTCGATTAAAACTATCGTACAAGTCCAGTATCAAGATATCGTGAATCGGGCTCGAGAGAGCACGAGGGATTACTTTGTACCAAAAGAAGGATGGCTCAGAACCGTTAGAAAGGCGCTTAATATGTCTGGAGTACAGTTGGCTAGGCGATTGAGGGTTACAAAAGCATCAGTATCCAATGCAGAAAAGGCGGAGTTAGAAGGCAGAATCACTATCAAGAAAATGGAGCATATGGCTGAAGGGATGGGCTGCAAATTTGTTTATTTTATAGTGCCGGAAAAACCGGTTAATGAGATTTTATTAGAGCAGGCGAAAAAGAAAGCAGAGGCGATAGTGGCTCAGGCTAGTAACCAGATGGCATTGGAAGATCAGACTCTATCCAACGAGCGACTTAAATTTGAGGTGGAACGATTACAGTATGAACTGTTAAGAGAGATGCCCTCTGACCTGTGGGATGATGGAAAGTAATAGAGTATAAAATGATTGATTATCCTGAAGGCGCTACTCCATTAGATCTGGATGAACTGGCAGGTTTGAAGTTCAGTCATATCACTACTCGGGGAGAGCTTGACCATCTGGAACAGGCAAATATACAAAATGGACTACGCTGGTTGGCCCGACTAAAAAATAGAGATATTTTAAATGACCAGTTTGCTCGCAAGCTTCATTTACAGCTATTTGGTGAGGTTTGGTCCTGGGCAGGACAATATCGTCTTACAGAAAAGAACATTGGTGTTGATCCACTTTACATCAGTGTCAAACTCAGGGAGCTGCTAGATAATGTTCAGTATTGGGTAGACCAAGATACCTTTAATCCTAAAGAAACGGCTACCCGATTTCACCATCAACTTGTCTATATCCATCCATTTCCAAATGGTAATGGTCGTCATGCCCGGTTTTATGCTGATGCCTTACTTGAAAAATTATACAGTGTAGATCGGATAGATTGGTCCGGGGGATATGATTTACAACAAATGAATGAACGGCGGCAGCAGTATATCCATGCTCTTAGAGCAGCCGATGCGGGAGATTATACATCTTTGTTTGAGTTTACTGGGGTTGATCAGTAAGTAAATTATACAGATGAACACTAAGGATTTTTTCCCCGATATAATCGTCCACGGAGAAAAGCCAATAAGATACTGATTAAAAAGGATTTACTAAAGGAAAGTATGATTTAGTGTAGGCGTGTTTAGTTTACCTCAGGGCACGATACTACGATCCGCATACGGCCAGGTTTACCCAGCAGGATACCTGGATGGGGAAAATCATGATCCAGTAACTCTTCTGCACAAATATCTGTATCCCCATTCAGACCCTGTGACTAATATTGATCTGAGTGGGTGTTTTAGTTTACCTGGTTTGTCCACCGGAACAAACATTAGCTCGACTCTAGCTGCGGTGTCGACTCGCACTTATGCTAAACAATTTTCTAAAGCTTTGTGGGGGGAAGTGAAAATCGATGGCAATTAAGTTACGCTTGATCATTGTATGGACTCCTTTTGTTTTGGTTAACACCAGCCTATCAGTTAGGGTGGTGGAGTCCATACATCGGGCGTCTTGCCCTAGTTTGTGGTAAAAATTTTTTTATTAATTAGAATTCATAAAAAATTATCTGCCACTTAAATTATCGATCTCTTCACGCATACGTGAATCCAGCTCGGTTTTGAACTGGTTATGATAAAGCCGATAGTAGCGCCCATTTTTCGCCAGTAATTCGGCATGATTACCCTGTTCGATAATCTCACCCTCATCAATGACTAATATCTGACTGGCCGATCGAATGGTCGATAACCTGTGTGCAACAACAAAACTGATACGTCCATGAAACGCCTGTTCGATTGCACTCTGAATCAACTGCTCAGTTTCTGTATCGATCGATGAAGTTGCTTCATCCAGAATAAATACATCGGGATCAGACAACAATGCTCGTGCAAGCGAAATAAGTTGCTTCTGCCCAGTTGATAACCGACTGCCACCCTCACCGATAAGCGTATTGAATCCATCTTTTAGATCCCGAATAAAGTGGGTTGCATTGACCTGTTCAGCAACTGCCATCACTTCGTCATCTGATGCCTGCAACCGCCCATAACGTATATTTTCTAAAATAGTACCGCTAAACAACTGGGGAGTTTGCGACACAATGCCGAACCTGCTTTGCAACTCAAGTAAAGGAAAGCGCCGATAATCAGTGCCATTCATAACTATTGCTCCACTACCGGGTTGGTAAAAACGTGCAACCAGATTGACGATTGTCGTCTTACCACTACCTGTCGCTCCGACCAGTGCAATCGTATCGCCGCTTTTTACCTTCAGGTTGAAACCCTGTAGAACAGGATCTTTAGCCTTATAATAAAAATCCACATCGCTGAACTCGATAGTTTCAATTCTGCCAGGTAAGGTTTCCAGATAAGCATAACCTTCAGAACTATCACTGATCTCTGGTTCCGTATCGAGCAGATCCTGTACACGTTCTGCAGAAGCCTGTGCCGACTGGAATTGAGTGAAAGTTTCAGACATTTCCTGAATTGGAATGTAAAACAGGGCCGCATACTGCATAAATGCAACCAGATCGCCAGGAGATAAGGCACCCTGAGTGCTGACCCCACCGTACCAAATGGTGATAGCAACACCAATACTGCCGATTGACAACATCAGCGGAAGAAAAACAGAGGCCTGTAACCTGTTGAGTACAGAATGAATATACAGTGAGGAAGACAACTGCTGAAACTCCAGCAAATCTTCACTCTCTCGAACCAGCGCTTTGGAGGTTCTCACTCCCATAATATTCTCATTAAAAGCAGCGGTTATTTGTGAATTCACCTGACGTACAGCTCGTTGACTATGCAACAATTTACGTTGAAAAATTCGTGTAATCTGTATCAGTAATGGAACCGTAATCATCACCATCAATGCCAGTTTCCAGTTAATTAACAACATCATAATAGAGATAGCGATAATAAAAGTGAAACCCCAGACCATATCCAGTAAAAACCACGGAATGATGGAGGCAAGTTTACTGGTATCAGAAGTTAACCTGGCCATCAACCAGCCCACCGGACGCTGGTCATAAAACGAGAAAGGTAACTTTTGTAATTGTCCAAAAGCAGCCTGGCGAATGTTATTAGCCACTCCGGTTGCTGCTACCCCTGCCGAACGAATGAAAAACCAGACCAGCATCGAGTTAAAGGTGATTAATATCAGGTATATCACAGAAGTTGATAACAATGAGTCATCTTTACCCGCTAATGCATCATCGACTATCCAGCCTGTCAGCATTGGTAAAACCGATTCAGTCCCTGCCAGAATCAATCCTGCACCCATCATTCCCATCAATGCAAATCGTTGTGGGTAAGCATGTGCGCCCAGTTTTTTCCAGGCGTCCATATCCAGTGGACGAATAACTTCATCCTCTTCAATGTTACTTTCACTCATGTGAAGCTCCCACTAAAACTTTCTCTGTCTTAAAGTTTGCTTCAAGGTCTGACTGAATATGCCACAGGTCACGGTAAATACCGGCTTGCTGACTCAAAGACTCATGTGTCCCCTGTTGCTCAACCCTGCCCTCTTTTAACACCAGAATAATATCTGCATGCATCAAAGTAGATAGACGATGTGCAATCACGATAGTGCTTTGCCGATTTTTGCCTTCACGCAGAGCATTTAATATAAGCCTTTCTGTATCGGTATCAACAGCACTTAATGCATCATCCAGAATGAGCAGTGACGGTTTCTCCAGCAGTGCTCTGGCTAACGCAACACGTTGCCGCTGACCACCTGACAGGGTAATACCCCGCTCACCAATTTCAGTTTTATAACCCAAGTCAAAAGATTCAATCGTATGATGCACACAGGCGGTCGTCGCGACATCAACAATCTCACTCTCTGTTGCCTGTGGTCTGCCAAGTCGAATATTTTCGAGTAAATTTCTCGAATACAGGAAAGGTTCCTGCATAACCACGGCAATTTTTTCCCTGACACTCTTTCGAACCATCGTTGTTACATCTTGCCCATCTAGTAAAATTTTACCTGAATTCGGGTCATAGAATCGCAACAACAAGTTTACGATAGTTGATTTTCCTGAACCGGAAGACCCTAGCAAAGCAATTGTCTGTCCTGCTTTCAGCTCAAAACTCACTCCATCCAGTGCAGCTTTATCTTCATTATGGCTGAATACGACATTATCAAACTTTAGTGAAACCTGTCCATCAAGTTGATTTTCATCCATGTCAGGATCTGATTCTTCCGGATGACCGAGTATTTCTTCCAGACGTCCAATAGCAACAGTGGCTTTACCTAACTGAGTCAATATCCTTCCCAACATACGCATCGGCCAGATGAACAGGCTTACAGCTGACAGAAAAAAATAAAACACACCTACCGAAAGGCTACCCTGCATCAGCCAGTAGCCCCCGAGAATAACCACAATGGCTATTTGTGCCAGACAGATCAAATCACTGACCGCCCAGTAATTTGCCATCAATCGATACATCCTGAGATCGAGAGAGCGATATTGCTCACTGGCATCATGAAACTTCTTATTTTCAAAATCCTGACGAGCAAAAGCTCTGACCACACGAATACCGGTTAGATTTTCCTGTACCACTGCAGTCATCCTGCCTTCGGCTTCATCAGCATCTTTAAAGAAACGTTTAACACTCTTGAAGTAAAAATATGAAAATGCCACCAGCGGTGGTATTAGCACCATTGAAGCCAGAGTCAGACCTACATCCATTGATAACAATAAAGGAATTGGTGCAATCAGCATCACACAAGCTCGACCAATTTCGACGACATGCTCTTCCAGGAACAAACGCAGAGTATCAACATCAGAAGTACAACGTTGAACCAGATCACCTGTTTGAGCCTTGTCATAAAAACTGACCGGCAGGTGCATGAGTTTATCGAGTAACTGATCACGAACCTTACACACAGTGGCTTCACTAGCCAAAGCAGTCCAGCGACCTCGTAGATAGGTAAATACACCAGCCAATGCCGTTAAAACGACTATCAATAATGCTGGGGTCCAATTTTGCTTCGACAAAAAATCACGACCACCCAAAAACTCGATAAGCCAGAGTGATATTGAAGTTGCTTTATCAGGGTTCGGACCAATAATTCCATCCAGTACCATCTGGGGAATCAATGGTGCCAGATACATAAAAACGGATGCTGCAAGCAGCGCCAGAATAGCAAGAATATACGTTTTTCGTTGTCCGCGAGTTACTCGCCAGATCAACGCATAATTTGAAATATTGGAGTTCACGCGCTCCGCTCCTTTTTCCTTGTTCAAATACCAGAAGCCGTGCCTTTGTCAGATCAAACCGGCTTAAAAACATCGACATTGAAATATTTACGACAATGCCAAAACAATTTATTTATAACTAAATATGATAATTGCTCATGCTGGTATCCCTCCTAAAGCGGGAAGCGCGTAATAGAATTAGTGAGGCTTAGAGACTAAGATTCCTGTTTGTAGATGTCAAGATAGTTTTAAATTTTTAACTGAAATATTTCCTGTTTAATCCTGAACAAACAACTGCCCGCGAATATCTGATGCAGTACGATGTACACCATGACATCGAGCACACACTTTTACAGCTGTTTCACCCAAACTCATTTTGACTGAACGGATATTTTTTTCAGCTATAGCTGCATCCATCTGATCAATTGAATGTTTCGTGGATTCCCCAAGAATTCTTTCGACTGGTTCATCATCTTTATGACAACTCGCACAATTTTTAGCCAGCGTTTTCAATTCCTGTTGAAATTGTGCGCTGGCATCTGAGGCGGTAGACCAGTGCTCATCTTCTGCTGCAATTCGTACACGATTCAGGGTACGACTAATTGTTTTCATGAAACGCGGATATTTACGCTCCTTACCTTCACTAGTAACGACCATCGAACTGAAATCAGGAGACCTGTATTGTAATGTTGCCAGAATACGGTTTTCCTTATGACAGGATCGACATGTTTTTTGTAACTGTCGTAAGTTAAAACGAATACTTTTAAATTCACTGCTTTTTACGGCTTGTTCAAGTGCATCAACAGCATCGAGATCAACATATTCTTCCCATTCTGGCACCATTACAGGAAGTTTACGATAATGAGAGATTAACCGCTCTGACCATTTATTGATTCCGCTTACATCTTTCTGATCAACATACTCTTCAACGGCCTGTAACTCTCGCCGCATACCAAACATGGTGTGTAACCAGACCTGGCGTTTATTTTCCGGCTTGTACCACTTACTCAGCGAATCAGGAAGCGTCCCATCCAGTTCAATAGCCTGGCTTTGTGGAATAAAAAATGATATTGATAGCAGTGCTATCCACAGATGTGATCGGATCATGGTTTTTTAAGGTAGGGGTGGAATATTGTCATTGAGTGTTCGCAGAAAGGCTAGTAAACGTGCCCTTACTTTATCTCGTCTAATACCACGAAATTCCATAATTCTGCCTGGAACTGCCTGCTCAGTATTGGTCAGATAGTAATTTATTGTAGAAAAATTCCAGCTATGGCCGGATTGTTTCATAGCTTCGGAATAATAAAAACCCGGTGAAGAACCGGCTTTTCGCCCCATTAAATTCCACAAATGAGGTCCTTTCCCATGCCCACCTAATTTTTCATGATCATGGCAGGATGAACATTTTCGCATGAAAATAATTTCACCCTGATCAGGGGTTGCTGTGCTTAGTTGGGCTTTAAATTCATCACTGAGTTGCGGTTTAAACTGCGAAAGTGTTTTCCCTTCAGCAACGACCTGTCCTGTCAATATTAATGACAGGACAGGCGTTAAAAGTAGTTTAATTAAATATTTATTACAATTACTGGCTAATTGCATTCACCTCGGCCTCTGGGTTATCTAAAGCTAATTTATAACCCAATGATACATGATGGAAGCGTTCATTTGTATAATCGTCATGAATGGCAAATCCAAAGTTGATCATTTTTCCTGAATTCAAATTTACATCACCCGACTTGTCTGACTTCAGTTTACGTTTCATCACTACAGTCCAGAAACCACCTTCTTCAGTAATCGTGGATTCAAAACCCTGACCACCGCTCATCACTCTATCAGCAAGTATGTGACCATCTTCGTTAGAACCATCGCCACTGTTTATGCGAAGCAGATCCATAGAGTGATTAGCGTCCATTTCAGCCTGAATATCGGCAGTTTCTTTCAACTTATCCCAGCCACCCAGTTTTTTACCACGGCGTCCTTTTTCTTCTATTTTAGTTCGTGAAGCTGCAATATATTTAGTAACGCCTTTTGAAAAATCTATAGAGAGTCCTGCAGCAGCAGGATCTTCAGGTGCATTAGGCATGCTATTCGCATCATGATGACAGGTGCCCCAGCAACCAGCCTGTGATGCATATTTCACTTCATCGGTCGCAAACATCATGGCTAGCTTAACTTTATTAGCCGGATCCATTTTACCGCCATCTACGAAAGATACCGGGTTGTGATCAACACCTTCCCACTGGAATTTCAGGTAAAGATTTTCAGCATCGTGAGTAGACTGAACAGACACAGGAATCGAACCACGTTTACCGGCTATAGGAGTTGGCTCTGCTTTTTCACCGGTCACCATTTTCTGCCCCATATCTGCAGCTTCCTTATCGTGACAGGTCACGCAACGATCTTTCGCAATCATGAATGGACGTGCACCACCATGATACTTACCCACTAAAGACCACTCCATTGACGTTTGCCCTGGATAAAAAAGAGTTATTTCACGTTCACCGGCTTTAGACCAGTCAATGCCGGCATCTACAGCTGATCCGGTATCAGCTTTTGCAGCAGCTTGCGCTGTCGCAGCAGGAGCTTGAGCAACGGCTGAAACCGTAGTTTTAACAGCATTAACTTCGGCTGCTTCATTATCAAGACCAATTTTATAACCCAGTGAAACATGATGAAAACGAGCATCACTAAAATCATCATGGATGGCAAATCCAAAGTTGTATAAAACGTCTGGGTCGATACTGACATCACCGGCTTTATCAGTTTTCAGTGGGCGTTTGAAAACAACAGTCCAAAGCCCGGCTTCTTTCCAGCCCTGTGCTTCAATGGCTTCACCACCCATCATATAACGTTGTTCCAGAATATGACCATTTTCAACTTTTCCACTACTATTCCAGCGCAGTAAGTCCATAAATTGACCATCTGCTAGAGCTGCATCAATCTCGGCTTTTTCTTTCAGTTTGTCCCAGCCACCCAGTTTCTTACCACGACGACCTTTCTCTTCAATTTTAGTACGAGATGCCGCGATATATTTAGTGACGCCTTTTTCGAAATCCAGCTCAAGACCCGAAGATGCAGGGTCTTCCGGATTATTCGGCATAGTTCGTGTATCGTGGTGACAGGTACCCCAGCAACCAGCCTGAGATGCATATTTAACTTTATCTGTTGCAAACATGATGGCCAGTTTCACCTGATTTTCAGGATCCATTTTGCCACCTTCCACAAAAGGAACAGGAGCATGTACGGTATCTTCCCACTGAAAGCGCAGGTACAAATCATTGTCATCATGTGCAGCCTGAACAGTCACAGGAATTGACCCTGGTTTACCTTTAATCGGTGTTGGTTCAGCCTTCTCACCGATTACCATTTTATCTCCCATGTCAGCAGTTTCCTTGTCATGACAGGTCATGCAACGATCACCCGCTTTGAAAGGTCGCACACCACCATGATATTTACCGACAAGTGCCCACTCCATCGAAGTTTGCCCAGGATAAAACAGGGTAATGAGTCTTTCGGGAACCGCAGACCAGTCAACACCAAATCCCTGAGCTGTACTTGTAGTGGCTGGTACAGCTAGCGCTCCTGCTGATGCACCCTGTTGTGCTTTGTAAGCTTCTATAGCATTGTTAACAGCTTCTTCAAGCTTCTGTTGTTGAGCAACAGCTTCAGCTTTACGTTTTGCGCGTGCTTTTTTGGTTATTTCCTGTTGCTTTGCTGTTTCTTCAGCTTCTTTCGCTTTAGCGCGATCCAGGCCTTTTTTGAATGACTCTGGAATTTCGGTTTTATAGGCATCAATAGGTTCAGCCCATTTGTTCAATTCATCTTCTTCAATATCTTTATGCACTGCTTTATGAGCAATACCTTTATGACAGTCAATACAGGTATTGCCATTTTCCATCGCAAATAAATGTTGATTTCGTGCACGCGGTTGTTGCTTTTCCGGATTCATAGTATCCCAGTCATGGCAGTTTCTACATTCACGTGAATCGGTTGTTTTCATCGCTTTCCATACTCTACGAGCCATGGTCAGGCGGTGTTCATCAAATTTTTCAGGGGTATCTACTGTGCCCAGAATTTTATGATAGATTTCATTACTGGCCTGTATTTTTCGGATGACTTTATGAATCCAGGGTCTGGGTACATGGCAGTCCGGGCAACTGGCTTTTACACCACTTCTATTGGCATCATGTGCAGTTCCGGTGTATTCAACAAAAACATTTTCTTCCATTTCATGACAGGTAATACAAAATTGCTCCGTATTAGTGATTGCCATACCCCAGTTAAAACCACCCCAAAGGATGACACCAATCACCATAAATATAACAGCACTGCCTAAAGTAGCACCAAAAATCACCTTTCTTGTGGCAAGGCTCTTAAATAACGACTGATGTTGTTGCATAACAATCTCTCAACTAGGGGGTTATGATTTTTGCAAACATAACTTAATAAATTTTGTTTGCAAAAAAAAACGGGTATGGAGATGAATCCATACCCGCTTGATTATTTCCGTATTTGCTTAAATTTCCATCTATGTTACGTGGTTTACGCGATTGTAAACATTGAACTTACCAGTTGGTGCATACAGACCTTTAATACGACCTATCTCTTTCAGAGTTTTCGCATCAAAGATAATGATTTCACCGTTAGGCTTTTTACTGTCAGCACGATTCCATACAGATGCCCAAACTTCTGAACCATCTTTATTGAACTCGAAATGAACCGCAGCATAACCTTTCTTGGTAGTCAGCTGGATAGTCTTAACAATCTCACGAGTCTTCTTGGAGATAACCTGTACAGACTGCTGAACTTCAGGCTCAGGGTGTTTAGTCTGGTCAGCCCATACGTAGTCAGACTTTGGATGTGTACGTAAGAATACGCCAGCACCGTCAGTTTCAACTTCGTAACAGATTTTCCAGGCTTGCTTTGGATGACCAACAGGATCATTACCCCAGGCAGTCACTTTACCAACACCTAGGTGAGTTGTTCCGCCAACAGGGCCACATTTTGGATCGATCCAGTTTGCACCAGGACCAGGATGTGGTTTGGAATCAACATCAATCATAGCTTCAAGCTTCTGATCCACTGTATCAACAACAACCATTTTGTTAGATGCATTCGCAGCGATCTGGAAGTAACGATTGGTAGGGTCATAGAAACCATCATGCAGGTACTTTGCAGTATCCATTTTGACGATCTTCAGATTATCAAGGTCTGAGTAATCAACCTGCCACATCTGACCAAGTTCCTTTGCAGAAACTAACCAGCTAGTTGCCTTAGGTGTATCATAAACCGCTGCAACACGTGATTCGTTAACATACTCACCGTCAACATTTACACCACGAGTTGAAACCACTTTCAGAGGCTCCATCGTTTTAGCATCAGCAATTACGAAATGAGGAGGCCAGTAACCACCACCAATAACGTATTTTCCATCACCGGAAACCGCTACGTCACGAGCATCATAAGCAACCTGCACCTGAGCAACTTTCATCTTGTCAGGCATAGCCCACAAATCAACCTTTGTCATCATTCCATCACGACCCATGATGTACCAGAAGCGACCAGCATTTTTAACATGAAGAGTTTCATGATGTTCAACAGCTTTCAGTACATGTACTGCGTAACCTGTTGGGATATGAGCAACAATTTCTTTCTTGTCACCATCGATGATTGCAACTTTACCTACATCACGCTCGATAACGAGGAAAAAGTTCTGCCAGTTACGGCCATGCATTGGCTTGGTTGGATAATCTTTAGGAGCAACAAAAGTCTTCCAACGCTCTTTCATCAACGCAAGTGACATTTCTGGAGGAACAGGTGGTTCCATCTGAATGTACTTCGCCATCAGAGTGATTTCTGCCTTCGTTAAGATATCATCGAAGTTATTCATACCACCTTCTGTACCGTAGGTGATAATTTTTTCAAGACGTGATTGACCAAGCTTGAGTGTACCACTCGTCTTGACCGTACCATCTTTCATTTTCTTTTTAACGACTGGCTCCAGGCTCTTACCTGTAGCGCCTTTCCGTAATGTACCGTGACAACCAGCACAACGTTGGAAATAAATGGACTTACCTTTTTCAAAATCTGCTTCACTCAGCGTCGGACCCGCAGCCTGTACAGAAATAGCTGTACTGCTCAGGACGATTCCTACTGCTGCAGAAAGCACGCTTGCTTTACTCAAAGAGTGCAAACGTGAACCTATACTTTTCATCATTGGAGAAATACCTCATAAATTGGTTAGCGGGGTGATTTGACGCCTAATTTCACTACACCTCCTTGATACTTATCAAATGGATTCATACAACTCTGCGACAACTTGACACACGTCAATTTTTTAACCGAAAAACACACGAATCATAATATTTTAATTCAAATCTATGAATTTTTTGGAGGCATGCTAGACTGAATAAAGATAAAAATTATTTTTTATAAATCTTAAACATTTTACATCATTACCAATAGCTGAGATCAATTATGCATAATAGTAGTTTGCAAACCTTCGGGCTTTCTCTATTTATCGTTCTGGCGTTTATCGTCATCGGTATAGGGTTTATGTTTGGAATCGACAACCCTATTCCGTGGATTATGATAGCCGTACTGGCTGCTCTACCTTATATACATAAACGTATTTCAGCTCGACAGTATTTAGCCTGGGATGACAAACTCAGCGTAGGTATAGAATCAATCGATGAAGATCATAAGAAACTAATAGGCTTGATCAATACTTTGCAAACTGCAGTGATGTATCCTTCTGGAGAAACCTATGAACGTCAGGCGCTTAAAGAAGTCGTAGATTACACAATTTACCACTTTAAACGCGAAGAAGAACTGATGCTGGAATTTAACTACCCGGATTATGAACCGCATAAAAAAACTCATGCTGTAATGATTGGAAAAGTGGGTGAATTTATGGAAGCGTATGAACAGAATAGCGAAGGCGCTATTTGCGATTTAACCAAATATCTTAAGACCTGGTTAATCAAACATATTGCCGGAACAGATCAACAGTATACCTCGTACCTGCATGAGAAAGGAGTCAAGTAAGAGGAGTGCAATTCGCACCACCAATATTGGTACTGAAATTCAATGGTGCGCACAGCGCACCCCACGTTTAATCAGACAGACTTTTCTTCTTTTCTGACTTTTTATCATATGCACTAATCTCGATTCTGTCAGGCATGTCACTCACACCGATCTCTTCATCAGTCAAATAGCACCCCGGGTCTTCTGCCCACGGGTTACCGGTTAGCTGCCAGGCTCTGGTACGTGAATTTCCTCCACATATCTGCAAATGTTTACAACTTGCACAACGCCCTTCTACCGGCCTTTTTTTCTGCTTTAAACCTGCCATCAAAGGATCTGAAGTATCCATCCAGATTTCTGAAAACGGTCTTTCTTTAACACTTCCAATGGTGTAATCCCACCACATGGTGTCGGGGTGTACCTTACCCAGGTTATCGATATTTGATATATTTATACCCGAAGAATTGCCTCCCCAGCGATATAATTTTTTTGTCAGTTCTTCTACATGCTGAGGGATATGTTGTTGCGCCCAATACAGTATATAAACCCCATCAGCATCATTATTACCAGTCACAAACTCTCGCTTCTTACCGGACTGCACATCTGCCCAGCAAGTTGAAAACAGCAAATCCATTGCCTTACGGGTCATCTGGTAGTGTAAATCACTGCCCCGGTTTTTATTGCCTCGTCCTGCATAATTTAAATGCGACAAATAAAACTTATCAATATCTTCATCATCCATTAATTGTAATAAATCAGATAATTCATCGGCATTGTCCTGAGTCAGCGTAAAACGTAAGCCTATCTTCAACCCTGCATCACGACACAGACGTATACCTCTCAAAGCTTCATCGTAAGCCCCGACTTTTCGTCTAAAATTGTCATGAGTTGCCCTGATGCCATCAATACTTATACCGACATAATCATAATCAACCTGTTTGATTTTTTTGATATTGTTATCATCAATCAAAGTACCATTTGTGGACAAGCCTACATAAAATCCCATCTCTTTTGCTCGATGAGATATCTCATAAATATCAGGTCTCATCATTGGCTCGCCACCCGATAGAATAAGCACTTTAGTGCCAAACGCTTTCAGATCATCCATCACATCATAAACCTGCTGAGTACTTAACTCACCAGGAAAATCTTTATCTGTAGACGTTGCATAACAATGTTTACAGGTTAAATTACAACGACGAATCAAGTTCCAGATAACAACCGGACCCGTCATACTACTAATAGGAGCAGTACGTTTTTCAAGAGTTTGCGGGGATACCGCAGAGTTACTCTCTAATGCATGTAAATATCTACTTAAACGAAACATAATCTTAACTTATATTTTTTCAGGAAACCTCAAAATACTACCACGAAGCTCACGAAGAATACGAAGGGATATATTAGAGCGCACATTTTTCTTTACTCATCATCCTTAACACAGTTCCACTAGACATATTTCGTTCACACTTAAATTTAAATGTGTTTTTATCTTCGTGTACTTCGTGAGCTTCGTGGTAAACGTTTTTTCTGTCAACGCAAAATTCTAAGGCCAGATTTTTTTAATATAGCACTACTGAATAAAACATCATGACGAAAGTTATAGGGGAATAACGCTGCTTCCATCTCTTCAAGCTTCTGAAATGCCTTATCTTTATCTGAACCATGCACCATAGCGAACAGATTATAGGGCCAGTCAGGTAAATGCCGTGGTCGTTGGTAACAATGGCTGACAAAATCCATACAGCCTATTTTCTTGCCTATTTCATTCACCAGTTCATCTGGCACATCCCACACGGTCATACCGTTGCCTCGTAGGCCTAGTTTATAATGGTTTGGAACCGCACCAATACGCCGTATCGTGCCGTTTTTTAAAAGCGCATCAAAGCTATTCATAATGCTTTTAACATCACTTTCAAGTTGCCTGGCAATCAACTTATAAGGTTCTGAGACAAGCGGTAAACCGGCTTGAGTAGTAGCAATTATTTTTCGTTCAAGTTCATTTGGAGCGATCGGTGTTATGCTGGAATTATCAGGGTCAATATCCATCGGAACCGTATCAACCTGCCCCGCACTGTCGATATGCAGTTTAAGCCCCACATAAAATTCCTGTAATTTAGGGCAGTTATATACTTTTAAACCAGCCTGAGACTCAATATCATTGATGACGTTCTGTATTGCAGTCTCAGTTTCCGTGGCTAGCACAAACCACATATTCAATTTATGTTCACGTCGATAATTATGAGCTACTTCATCGAAAGCATTCACTATAGTGGTTATTTTTTCAAACTGATTTTCGGGTACAGACAAAGCCGCCAGAGTCAATCCACCACCCATTTGCCTGGCATCATAAAGGGGGCCAAAGCGACTCAACCAACCATCTTTAAGTAAATTACCAACGATTGAAATTAATGTAGTTTCGTCAGTCCCTAATTCAGAAGCCACTGCTAGAAATGGTTTTTCACAAACTGGAAAGCCACCCTGGTACTTATTTATAAAAGCAATTTCTAAAGGATCGACAAGGCCCATAATTGAAGCCTATTTTTTTGAAGAAGGAGGGCTAATTTTTATGTCTGCAAGAGGGTTATTACTGATATAACGTGCTCCGCGCTGTTTGAAGCAACGAGAACTAAACAGGATCTCATGATTGATATCATCTAACCCGCATTGCTCAACAAGAAGTTGAGTTTTTTCTTCTACTTCCTGCTTGTTACGGCCATGCACCATGGTAAACAGATTATAACCCCATTCGGGTAATTGACGAGGTCGTCGATAACACAATGTTACAAAGGAGTACTGACCAATACAGTGTCCCAGGCGTTTCACATCTTCATCGGGCACATTCCAGACCACCATGCCATTTGCGCGATATCCCAGTTTTCTATGACGTACGACAACACCGAAGCGCTTGATATCGCCCCGATTTTTGAGTGTTTGCAACCCATCAATGACTTCCTGTTCGCTACAGCCAATTTGCAGAGCAAGATCTGCGTAAGGCCGGGGCACCAGTGGCAAACCCTGTTCAATGACAGCAATAAGCGCCTGTTCCAGGTTGGGGTTTAACACTTTCATGTCCATTTCAAATCAAACCCCAGATCAATAAAGTAATCTTCCAGCATCGGTAGACTCATAACTGCATAACCGCAATTTTTTTCCATTTCCAGCAACACTTGCTCAAGGTGTGCATCATCACGGGCAGTCACTACAAACCATAAATTAAAATGATGTAATCTTTCATAATTATGATTGACTTCAGCATAATCACTGATTTTTTCTGCTACCTGTACTAATTCTGCTTCAGGTACAGCCATAGCTGCAAGGGTACTTACACCAATACGGTTTGCACGAAATACAGGTCCAACACGACTGATAACTCCGCGATCTTTTAAACTTTTAAGCGTATTAATGACTGTTTCTTCATCACTACCCAGTTTGCGGGCAATGTCTGAAAATGGGTTTTCAGTTAACGGCAGATCGTGCTGAAAATCATTCAGCAAATGCTTTTCCAGTTCGCTGAAGTTTGACTCGGTAGTTTCAGGCACGATTGAATTCACTATTTACAGTCCTATCCGATGTGCACGATAAGTAAAAAATATACCACTGGGCGTATCGGCATAAAGTTCTGCTTTTACAGAAAAATCTGCTGTATCGTAAACCTGAATTTTATTTTTATCTCTAACAGATAACCACACTTCTTCGCCTCTGGGTTCGAACTCCATGTGCAAAACACCTTTTCCAGGTTGTAACTGTTTCACCAGTTTAAGGCTTTGAGAATCTATAATCTGAATCGTATCATTATGTGGCACCGCAAAGTTCACCCAGACATGACGGCCATCGGGTCGGGCCATTACAAAAACAGGTTGGCCATGAACGGGAATCCGCCCTGCCTCAGTCCAGTCCAGCGTATTAATCACCAGAACTTCATGTAATCCAACGGCTGGAACAAATGCATAGTTCCCCGCTATTGCCCAGCCTTCAAGATGTGGCATTTTATAAACGGGTAACTTCTTCTTACCTTTACCATAACCGGGAAGAATTCTCTTAATACCCTTGTCCAGATACCATAAATCCAGTAATGCCATGCCATCTTCGCCAAACAGGCCGGCGATATAATATCGACCATCAGGTGTAATCAGGGCATCGTAGGGATTTTGACCAATATCCTTGAATTTAGTGATTACTGGATTTTTTACATCCTTCATATCCACAACCCAGGTTTCTCCAGCATCCCATAAACTGAACACAAAACGTTGACCAGGTGCATCGACCAGCCCGATTACCTTGGATAGTAGATTGCCTTCCCCGTAGATCGCAGGAATATCGGCCACCAGATCCAGAGTTTCAGCATCAAATATTTTTACACCACCGGGTTTATAGTTGGATACTGCGACCAGTTTTCCATCCTGAGAAATAGCGCCACCAATACTGTTTCCAGATTGAATAATGCGTTTAACAAGCGTTTTAGATAGCACATCAATTTTTGTCAATCCGCCATCCCGTCCAAACACATAGGCATAACGTGCATCACGAGAATAAACAGCTGAAGCATGCGACAGATCACCCAGACCGGTAATCGTATCCAGAACAGTGTTCCCACTATTTTCAACGACTTTGACGCTACCCGTTGCGCGCTCAATAATAATGCCCAGGTCGCCAGTTCCCTGAGCCCAGACAGCATTCGATATCATCAATAATAAAA
Organism: Gammaproteobacteria bacterium; assembly: GCA_018669845.1. Lineage (GTDB taxonomy): Bacteria > Pseudomonadota > Gammaproteobacteria > JACNJF01. The sequence continues at coordinate 77,079 of JABHSO010000165.1, forward strand.
CTAATAAAAACTTCAACGAAGTTCTCCTCTAACTAATACACCAGCCAGCCATTCAGCTTCTTCTGGTTTAAGTAAAAATTTCCACGGTGGCATCGCTGTACCCGGCCTGCCCTCTAAAATAGTATAGGTCAGAAATGAAACCGGTTTGCCTGTTAAGTTTTCAGGCAATAGTGCCGGCCCCAGGCCTCCTTTCATAGTCAGACCATGACATGAACCACAATCCTGTTTTAACAGGTGTAGTAATTCAGCCTGTCTTTCACTGTCAATCTCTGCCGAAGCTTGCGCAAACAACGAAGAATTAAACATTAGATTTAACACAACAACCAGCACTGACTTCAGTCCAGGCTTAGGCAATGCCACTTTCATAAACCTCTTGTTCCAGCTGTATTTCATCGGCAGAAGAAATAAACCAGTTTAAATCATCTGCTAATGTCACTACTTCACCGATGATAATCATTACAGGAGCCTGCATACCGCTTTCTTTCACTGCATCGGCCAGATGACTTACATTAGAGATCAGTCTATTTTGTTGGTGAGTGGTACCATTTTGAACTGCTGCAGCTGCTATATCAGCATCCAGGCCAGCTTTCATCAATGATTGACAGATATAATCCAGGCTACTGAGCCCCATATAAAAAACCAGAGTTGTTTGAGGGTCTACCAGTTTTTCCCAATTAATTTCAAGAGGTTCATCTTCACGAAAATGCCCTGTAATAAACTGAACACTTCGGCTCAAACCTCGGTGAGTTAACGGAATTCCAGCATAACTACTGCAACCGGAGGCTGCCGTAATACCTGGAATAACTTCAAATTTAATACCGTGTTTATGTAGCTCCAGAGCCTCTTCACTGCCTCGACCAAATATATAGGGATCACCACCTTTTAGACGAATGATGGTACGATTTTTATCAGCCGCATTGACCAGTAACTGGTTAATTTCCTGTTGAGGCACACAGTGATGACCAGATGCCTTACCTACCATGAAACGGCTAACACCCTTGGGAATAAGTGCTAATATTTCATCCGAAACCAGGCGGTCATAAAAAATCACATCAGCACTTTGAATTAAGCGTAATGCTTTAACTGTTAACAAATCTGGATCACCAGGGCCAGAACCCACCAGATAAACCATACCTTTACCCATTACTATTTACCTACTTCACCTATAGTCAGGATATCTATTCCGACATAAAAACTGGGAAAATTTAACCTGAAAAATAGAACATGGGTATTCAGGTTTACGTTAGCTTGTAAAATTGCACAGCAGGGTAGGAACTTAGACTTTACCCTGTTTTTAAGCATTGACTATCATCAAGTTCTGCCGGCTGAAGCCTATAAACTAAATATCAATTGACCTACATCAAATCTGCCAAAGTCGTAAACAGACACCGAGGGATTTATTGTTAAATTTTGAATAAAAAAGAGACATGAATAAATTATCTAAAATATTCAGTTTATATTGCAACACTCCAGTTAAAACTCATTTATGCTGCTAGTAAATATAACTAAATATATTAATCTATATCAGCTCTTCAAAAATTATTAACAAAAGGTTAGAATTGATAAATATCAATTGATGGTTTTATTGGTAAAAGTAGAAATTTGATCAAATGTTTTGAGAGATTTAATTTACCTTTACGAATTAAAGCTTTTTTCAAATTATCATAAAAATAATATTCTGTGGACATAAGAACTCAAACCAGAAAAACCTGTAACAACATGGAATCGTTATTACGCCAGAATCCACTATTTGGACGTCTCGATTCTCAACAGCTGGATGAGATGTGTTCTTATTCAAAAATAGTCAAGTTAACTGAGGGAGAGGTTTTATTTACCCATGGAGATACAGCTTATAACTTTTACTTTGTCTTTGATGGTTTAATAAAACTTTATCGTCAATCACCATCTGGCCAGGAAAAAATATTTGAACTGGAAAAATCTGGTCAAATTTTTGCTGAAGCTTTAATGTTTTATGAACAGACTAACTACCCGGTTAGTGCTGCAGCCATGAAAAATTCTACCGTTGTCGCCATCAGCACACGTAAATTTTTAAACATTTTAAACAAGTCATCGGATACTTGCCTGTTAATCATGGGCGATTTAAGCAGGCGCATGCATGAACTGATCAATGAAATTGACAAACTCAGCTCACTTACCGGCCGAAACCGTGTAGCGACTTACCTGCTGGATCAATCAATGAACAAAGGATTGCATTTCAAACTCGAAATTCCTAAAAATGCCATAGCTAGTATGCTGTCATTACAGCCTGAAACTTTTTCCCGCTTACTTAATGAACTCAGTAAGAAACAGGTTATAGAGGTTAAGGAGAGTTACATCAAGATCATCGATCAGGATGTACTAAGAAATATTGGCGGGGTTATTTAAGTTTTCTCTGGTGCTCATGGCGCACCCTACCAATAAGGTAACGTAGGGCGCGCCGCGCGCACCATTGGTACTAAAGTAACCACCAACAGTACAACCCCTTCTAACTCCTTTTAAGCTTTTTATTAGAAGTTATCTGTTCGAATACTGCTCGTTGCCATCCATGGCCTCCCAGCATAAGGCCATCCCTGGCCAAAAAAAAGACGGGCTAAAGAGCCCGTCAAAATCACCAAGAGGATAAAACTAAATCAGGCCGCTCCTAAAGGAGGAGTAAAAACGGAGCGACCTGAGTTAGTTCCCTGAAGAGATAGGCTCTTCAGGAAACCAGCAAGCTAATTACTTAGCTGCTTCAACCGCAGGAGCAGCTGCTACTGGAGCAACAGGAACCTGTGGAGCGTAACCGTATTGTGGAGCATAACCGTAA
>JABHSO010000166.1 GCA_018669845.1 Gammaproteobacteria bacterium
TAAATGGTAGTAGAAAAGCTGTTTTCTCACCCTGGCCAGATAAACTCAAAAAGTCGACTCAATTATTGTGCTGGGATATGAAAATTTGAATACGAAAAATCACACAGGCCAGGAAAAATAGCTATTTATGGTCGGTAACTAACTAATACTGAGCCCCCTAGAGAATAATTCAAATTTTCATTTCCAATAATATTTTCTCTGCGTACCTTTGCGTCCTCGACAATTGCTCCTGCATTGTTCTACCTACGGGCGTCCTGCCCTAGTCTGCGGTAAATTTGTTTTTAAAATACTGCTCGTTGCCGTCCATGGCCTCCCAGCATAAGTACATCCATGTACAAAAAAAGCCGATATCAATGATACCGGCTTTTAATTTTTTGACCAGGAGTTAGCTGTAACTATTCAACCATATCCCTTTCCTGCTCGGACAGGCTATTCTGAAATGAAGGTCGTGAAAAAACACGTTTCATATAGTCAGTGATAGGTTTAGCATCTGATGGTAGTTCGATTTCATAATATGGCAAACGCCATAAAATTGGAGCGATACTGCAATCTAGCAAACTAAAGTCATCCGACAGAAAGTAAGGCATAGCAGCAAAAACATCGATCGAATTAACCAGACTTTCTGTTAATGCTTTTTTTGCCTGAGCTTTCTTCGTTTCAGAACCGTGTTCAATATCAGGTAACAGGCTATACCAGTCACTTTCAATACGGAACAGGCCAAGACGACTTTTTGCCCTTGATACAGGATCAACCGGCATTAATGGAGGATGTGGAAAACGTTCATCCAGATACTCAATCAATACTCGTGCATCATATAAAACCAGGTCACGATCAACCATGGTAGGAACCGTGGCATATGGATTCAAATCCAGAAGATCTTCTGGCAAATCATCCATATCGACATCGTATATTTCTACCGTGATATCCTTTTCGGCTAATACAATGCGACTACGGTGGCACTGCGGGTCAACCGGTGATGAAAAGCAAGTCATCACCGAACGTCTGTTTGCAACAGCTGACATAATGGTTTGTTCCTAAAAGTGGTGGTTAGTGAATATCTTTCCAGAATTCTTTCTTCAACAGATAAGTCAGTATCAGGAAGAAAAACAGGAATATTAACACACCAGTCCCTACATTTTGACGAGTCTGTTTATAAGGCTCGGCCAGATAATCAAGAAAAGCAACCAGATCCTTTACAGCCTGGTCATACTCTTCAGTAGACATGCTTCCTTCAGACACCTGTTCAAAACCAACAATCACTTCATGTTGTCCGCCATGGCCATCATCCTGCATTTCTTTCTTAGCCTTTTTCAGACCTTCCATATCAGCCATAACATGAGGCATACCAACGGCAGGGAATACACCGTTATTCACACCCATTGGGCGACTCTCGTCAATATAGAAACTACGCAGGTAATTATATAACCAATGAGTACCACGAGAACGTGCAACCAGAGACAAATCCGGTGGAGCCGTACCAAATGCTGCTTCAGCATATTCAACGGTCATTGTGGTTTTCATTAATGAACCAACCTTGGTTTGCTCACCGTATTTATCAGTGGTGAAAATCAGGTTTTGCTTCATCAGCTCATCAGAAATACCCAGATCTGCTCCAACACGATTGTAACGAGAATAGCCCGCTGAATGACAACTCAGACAGTAATTGGTGAACAGTGCTGCACCACGTTGCATGGATTGCTTGTCATCCCAATCGATAGAGATATCATCATCTGGAAAAATTGTTCCGCCAGAAGCCCAACTCATTACAGGGATCAGTAACCCTGCTAACAATATTAAAGACTTTTTCATGATGTAACCCTCTCTGGAACAGGTTTGGTATTTTCATTCTTACTGATGAACCATAAGCCAAAGAAATAACCAAAGTAACCCAATGTAAATAATCTTGCAGCCCAGGTACGAGCTTCAGTCGCCGGTATTGCGCCAAGATAACCCAGGGCAACAAAACTGATGCAAAACATAACTAAAAGATATTTAAATGCATTTGAACGATAGCGAATCGAATGTACTTTACCTCGATCAAACCATGGTAACAGGAATAATACGATAATCGCACCGAACATACCGATAACACCCATCAGCTTATCAGGAACCGCACGTAAAATTGCGTAAAATGGTGTGAAGTACCAGACGGGAGCAATATGCTCAGGTGTCTTGAAAGGGTTAGCCGGTTCAAAGTTGGCATACTCCAAGAAGTAACCATTCATTTCAGGCATAAAGAACACCACAACACTGAACAGTATCAGGAACACAACCACACCTACAATATCTTTTACCGAGTAATAAGGATGGAAAGGAATGCCGTCTAGAGGTATACCGTTTTCATCTTTGTTCTTTTTAATTTCAACACCGTCAGGGTTATTAGATCCAACTTCATGCAAAGCAAGAACATGCATAACAACCAGCATAACGAGAATTAAAGGAACTGCAATAACGTGTAAAGCAAAGAAACGATTCAACGTTGCATCTGAGATGACGAAATCACCACGAATCCACAGTGTAATATCATCACCGATAACGGGAATAGCACCAAACAGTGAAATGATTACCTGAGCACCCCAGTAAGACATTTGTCCCCATGGCAACAGGTAACCCATGAAAGCTTCAGCCATCAGTGCCAGGAAGATTAACATGCCAAATAACCACAGTAATTCACGAGGTTTCTGGTAAGAGCCGTACATCAAACCACGAAACATGTGCAGATAAACCACGACAAAAAATGCAGAAGCACCGGTAGAATGCATATAACGCAGCAACCAGCCCCAGTCCACATCACGCATGATGTACTCAACCGAAGCAAACGCCATAGCGCCATCAGGCTTGTAATGCATAGTCAGGAAAATACCGGTAACAATCTGTAATACCAGTACCAGTAACGCTAACGAACCAAAGAAGTACCAAAAATTGAAGTTCTTTGGTGCGTAGTATTTAGAAAGATGGTCTTCCCACATTTTGGTGAGTGGGAATCGGGCATCAATCCAGCCCATTAAATTATTTTCTTTGCTCATTATGCTTCTCCATCCTCACCGATTAGAACCACATTCTCAGCTACAAATTTGTGCGGAGGAATGACCAGGTTAGTAGGAGCAGGTACGCCCTTGAATACACGGCCTGCAAAATCAAACTTGGAACCATGACAGGGGCAGAAAAAGCCTCCCATCCAGTCAGCAGTGATTTCCGGGCGATAAGTTGGCGAACAACCCAGGTGAGTACAAATACCCACAACCACCAGATATTCAGGTTTGATTGAACGGTGCTCATTTTTAGCGTATGCAGGCTGAATACTTTCATCCGACATAATATCGCTCAATTCAGGCTCTATCTTCTTCAAAGAAGCTAAAGCTTCTTCGTCACGACGAACAATCCATACCGGTTTGCCCTGCCATTTAACTATAATTTGCTGACCCGCTTCGAGCTTGCCGATATTAGCTTCCACAGGTGCTCCGGCAGACTTTGCTCGTGCACTAGGATTCCAGCTAGCAAGGAAGGGGACTGCGACGGCTACAACGCCAGCTCCACCCACAACAGTTGTCGCGGCTGTGAGAAAACGTCGACGAGAATTATCTATACCATCAGATGACATCTGAATCACTCTCCAACTTAAAAAAAAGTAAAGTAGCCTGCCAAACTCAGTAAAAATCAGGCAAACCGACAAAAAAACGGCGGCAAGAATATCCTAATTTACTTATTTAGTCGAGGTTTAATCGTGTTTAACAGGATCTAAATCAACTTCACCGTTGTTTGCTAAGTACCCCTGCCTAATAGGGTATTCTAAAAAGAGATGGTATCGTTTAAACAGGATTTTCTATTTCTAGATACTCATGTGAAATACTAAATCTGTTTGCTATTAATTGACCTAATGCCTGCACACCGTATCGTTCGGTCGCATGATGCCCGGCAGCGATATAATGAATACCCAATTCACGAGCAATATGCACGGTCTGCTCAGAAATTTCACCCGATATAAATAAATCAACTCCAGCTTCAGCTGCCTGCTCAATATATGACTGTGCCGCCCCTGTGCACCAGGCTATTCGATGCACAGGATTACTTCCACCAACAATCAACAACGGATTGCTATCTATCTTTTCGCCAAGCTCATCCAGCACGTTATCAACACTGCAGGGTGCTGACACTTCACCTATCCATAGAGAGTCAAGCTGTTCAGTTTGCAACCAGCCCATGCGTAAACCCAGCTGAGCATTGTTGCCAACCGTAGGATGGAAATCTAACGGCAGATGATAAGCGAGTAAACTAATATCATGCTGCATTAAAGTTTTGATCCGTTTACCTTTATAACCTGTCAGAGGTTGAGCTTCCCCCTTCCAGAAATAACCGTGATGCACCAGAATAGCATCTGCATTTTGTTCAATAGCAGCCTCGATAAGTTCCAAACTTGCTGTCACGCCCGTGACCAGGTGGTTGATATTAGCCCTGCCCTCCACCTGTAAACCATTTGGACAAAAATCACTAAATTCGTTGATAGAAAGATAGTCATCACAAAAATGACATAGTTCATCTAATTGCATTATCATCTCCCGCGCCAGATTAATTTGAACATGATAAAGTAAAGCAATGAAAACATTAAAATTATTCCTGTTTATTATTCAGTCCATCTTTTTAGGACTACTGGTTGCCGCAGGCTACATGTTATGGCAGGCAGATTTTGACCCGGAAATTATTGCCACATACATCCCTAAAACTCAGGATAAAGTTAAAACCGCCCCCATACGCACATTAAATTACGGCCCCTTTTCTTATGCTGATGCAGTAAAGTCATCATCGGCTTCAGTCGTGACCATTTACACCAGTAAAAAAGTAAAACAAAAGATTCATCCACTGCTGGAAGACCCCGTCTTTAGTCAGCTATTTGGCGAACAAATAAAAAAATTAAAACGCGAAAAAACTGAAACCAACCTGGGATCAGGCGTCATAATGACACATTCCGGGTATATCCTGACCAATCAACACGTCATCGATGGAGCAGATGAAATACTAATTTCTCTGCCCGATGGTCGCAGTAGCGAAGCTGAATTAATCGGTCAGGACAGGGAATCTGATATCGCTGTTTTACATATCCCCCTCAAATCCCTGCAAAATATTCAGATAGCCAACAACAAAGATACCGTGCAGGTAGGTGATATCGCACTTGCCATCGGTAACCCTCTGAATGTGGGTCAAACAGTCACCATGGGTATCATCAGTGCGACAGGGCGAAACCGGGTCGGCTTAAACACCTTTGAAAATTTCATTCAAACAGATGCAGCGATAAATCCCGGTAATTCAGGGGGGGCACTAATAAATGCCAAAGGTGATTTAATCGGTATTAACACGGCTATGTTCAGTCAATCAGGGGGGTCTCAGGGTATTGGCTTTGCTATTCCTGCAACGCTTGCTGTCAATATTATGCAGGAAATAATCGACACCGGAAGAGTCAGCCGGGGATGGCTAGGCGTAGAAGGCACAGAAATCACTGCAAAAGCAGCAATGGCATCAGGAAATCCAAGTATTCGTGGTGTACTGGTCGTGGGTGTTTTTATTGATAGCCCGGCCGATTTAGCCGGAGTTCAAACAGGCGACATTATCACTGCAATAAATAACAAGGAGGTTTTTCGAGTTAGAAATGTACTGGAGAATATTGCTGGACATAAACCGGGAGATAAAATAACGATCAGTTTACTGAGAAATGGCGAACCACTTGATCTAAGCCTGACCACCACGGAAAGACCTCAGTAAAAATATTTAACTTAATCTCACAAACTTAAGTGATTCTCACCACGAAGGCACGAAGCCCCCTGTGTCAGGATACCTTTCGCCTCTAAAATTATTTATTAATCGTAAAGCGGGCGCCTAAAGGTGAAGAAATGCAACACAGATATTCAACAGAATTTAAAGAATCTATCATCAAAAAGATGATGCCTCCGAATCCCA
>JABHSO010000167.1 GCA_018669845.1 Gammaproteobacteria bacterium
GCTGTCTCTATAATTTTTAATTTATCTCTAAGCCATTGAACTGCAGCTCCGGCAATAAATATTGAACCTTCAAGTGCATAAGTAGTTTTCCCATTTAACCTGTAGCCAACTGTTGTTAGCAAGCCACTGGTAGAAACAATCGGTGTATCGCCAGTATTCATCATTGCAAAACCACCCGTTCCATAGGTACTTTTTGTCATGCCCGGTTCAAAGCAACACTGACCTATACTCGCCGCTTGCTGATCACCCGCTACACCGCAGATAGGTATTTCAACACCTATAGCTTGCTCTGTCGTTACACCAAAATCTGCAGCAGAATCGAGGACATCCGGTAACATATTTTTTGGAACATTAAATATTTTTAAAAGCTCTTCATCCCAGTCTTGAGTATGAATATTAAACAATGAAGTTCTTGAAGCATTGGTTGCATCGGTAGCATGAACCTTTCCATCCGTGAGTCTCCACATCAAGAAACTGTCTATAGTTCCAAAAGCCAGTTTTCCCTGTTCAGCCAGATCTCTGGCTCCATTAACATGATCCAGAATCCAGCCAATTTTTGTGGCTGAAAAATATGGATCAAGTATCAAACCCGTTTTACCTTTTATTGTTTGCTCATGTCCCTGGTTTTTAAGTTTAACACAGTGCTCAGCCGTTCTGCCATCTTGCCAGACAATTGCTTTATAAAGAGACTCTCCAGTTTCTCTATTCCACACCACTGTTGTTTCGCGTTGATTGGTAATGCCAATTGCAGTAACAGGCCCAACTTGAGACAGTACTTTTTTAACCACCTTTTGAGTTGTTGACCAAATCTCTTCCGGGTCGTGTTCAACCCATCCTGAATCCGGGAAAAATTGTTCAAACTCCATCTGTGCTATTTTTAAAGGATTCCCCTTAGTATCAAATATGATAGCTCTTGAACTGGTTGTTCCCTGATCAATGCTGAGTATTAAATCGCTCATGACTTTCTCATCTTATAAATTAGGCTGCTGAATTTAGATTCTTCACTTGAGAACCTGACATCCATTGTTGTAATTTTTTCACTTCTTCAGTATTTAATCTTAAACCTTTTTTACTACGACGCCAGAGAATATCTTCACTGCTTTGCGCCCATTCATTCTCAATTAAATAGATAACTTCTTTTTCATACAAACCACCACCAAAGTATATTCCTAAGTCATCTGCTTGATTCAAACCCTGCAGAATATTATCTATGTCAGTCCCATAGCTCCGGCAATAATCCCGTACTACAGCTTTATCCAGCCAGGAATATTTCAACTGACAGTCAGACACAAATTTATCAAAATCAGCCCTTTGAATGTTGCCGCCCGGCATATAACTATTTTCAGTCCAGGCACTTTTTTTAATATTTAACGGCTCCTGTAGCAAATCAATAGCCTGTTCAGAAAGAATACGAAAAGTTGTTACCTTACCTCCATAAACCGACACAATGGGTGCGGCTTTATGATCGAGTTCTAACTCATAGTCTCTGGAAACTTTACTGGCATTGCCTGATTCATCACCAAATAAAGGTCGAACCCCGGAGTAACTCCAGATAACCTGATCAGGAGTAACTGGAGTTTCAGCATAATGACTGATAGCCTCGCAAATATAATCAATTTCCTGCTGATCTATTTTTACTTTATCAACATCACCATGATAATCATGGTCAGTGGTTCCCAGCAATGTAAAATCATTCTCGAAAGGTATAGCAAAAAGAATTCTCCCATCATCATGCTGGAAGATATAAGGGTAATCATGATCAAATATTTTCTTGACGATGATATGGCTGCCTTTAACCAGACGTACTGAACGACTTGATATTGTTTTACTCACCAAACCCAGTGTATTTTCAACCCAGGGGCCAGAAGCATTAACAACAGCCTTAGCAATGATAGTTTTCTTTTGTCCAGACTTACTTTCTTCAATTGTTGCACTCCAGTAATCTTCATGTCTTGTGAGTCCAGTGCAAGCCGTGTGCGTCATAATATTTGCACCTAACCTGGCAGCATCACGCGCATTCATAACAACCAGTCGAGCATCCTGTACACCACAATCCGAATATTCAAAGGCATGGGTAAACTTTTGTTTCAGAAATTTACCTGCAATATGTTTTTTAAGATTTATGCCTGTTGATGCAGGCAGCCGTTTTCGCCCACCAATATAATCATACAAAAATAATCCCAGGCGTAATAACCAGCGAGGGCGTAGACCTTCATGGTGTGGCAAAATAAATCGCAAAGGCCAGATGATATGAGGTGCACTGTTTAGTAGAATCTCTCGCTCTTTTAATGCATGGCGAACCAGCAAAAAATCATAATTTTCCAGGTAACGTAAACCACCATGAATTAACTTGGTACTAGCCGACGAAGTATGTGAGGCTAAATCATCTTTTTCACACAGCAGGACTTTCAGTCCACGACCGGCTGCATCTCTTGCAATTCCACATCCATTTATTCCCCCTCCTATGACGAGCAGGTCAACTTTTTCATTGTCTTTTATGTCTTTATTTTGCGGCATCAGAATTTAATCATTAAACCCACTTAAAAACTGAAACTGTATAAAAAATTGAAATACCCATCGCACCCCAAAGTGGTGTACTAAAAAATGCCAACCAGCCGAGAGTGATAAAAATACTGCCTAGAATAGAAATAAACAAGCGATCCCCTCTGGTAGTATCAAGACCAAGAACGCCATTCCGAGGGTTTCCACCTGGAGAGTAATGCTCCCACACTCCCATAACAAACAAACAAAATAAAATAAATAGAAAAAAAGCTGCTGTAGGCCAGGTCCATGCCATCCACGATAAATCAATCACAACACCACCCCCTTAAACTCGACCCAGGGCAAAACCCTTGGCAATATGATTTCGTACAAAATAAATAACTAAAGCACCTGGAATAATAGTCAGTGCACCAGCAGCTGCCAGCAAGCCAAGTTCATAACCGGAAGCACTGGCCGTACGAGTCATCGTTGCTGCAATTGGTTTTGCAGCAACCGACGTTAAGGTTTTTGCAAGAAGTAACTCAACCCATGAATACATAAATGTAAAAAACATGGTTACACCAATACCTGAAGCAATTGTGGGGATAAATATTTTCCCAAAAAATCTTGAAAAAGAATAACCATCCAGAAATGCAGTTTCATCCAGCTCTTTCGGCACACCCGACATAAAACCTTCAAGTATCCACACCGCAAGTGGAATATTAAACAGACAATGTGCCAGCGCTACTGCAATATGCGTATCAAAGAGGCCAACAGATGAATACAACTGGAAGAATGGCAGTGCAAACACAGCAGCCGGAGCCATGCGATTGGTCAATAACCAGAAAAATAAATGTTTATCACCCAAAAAATTATACCGTGAAAAAGCATAAGCAGCAGGCAAAGCAACTGTAACGGAGATTACCGTATTCATCACTACATAAATTATCGAATTAAAGTAACCGTTATACCAGGTTGGATCGGTAAAGATTGTACGGTAATTTTCCAGCGTAAACTCAAGCGGCCAGAGTGAAAACACACCCAGTATTTCATTAGTCGTTTTAAAGGACATATTGATGAGCCAGTAAATGGGTAGCATCAAAAATATGATATATATAATGGGTAAAAGCGATTTATATTTAATCATGATTACGTCTCATTTCGCATCATCAGGGTGTAAAAAACCCAGCTAACTAAAAGCACGATAAAAAAGTATATTAGCGACATTGCGCCGGCATGCCCCAGGTCAAATTGACCCAGAGCAATTTTCACCAGATCGATAGACAGGAAAGTCGTCGTATTTCCAGGACCACCACCCGTTAGCACAAACGGTTCGGTATAAATATTAAAGCTATCCATAAACCGAAGCAGTATGGCTATAGTCAGCACCCGTTTCATTTTGGGCAGCTGTATTCGCCAGAAAACTGCCCAGTTACTTGCACCATCAATTTTTGCAGCCTGGTAATAAGCATCGGGAATAGAGACCAGGCCTGCATATGCCAGCAGCACAACCAGTGATGTCCAGTGCCAGACATCCATCAACACAGTCGTTATCCACGCCGCAATGGGACCCTGTGTAAAATTATAATCGATACCTAAAGCATTAAGGCTATAACCCAGCAACCCGATATCAGGCAATGCAAAAATATTCCACATAGCACCTACAACATTCCAGGGGATTAAAAGTGGCAGAGCCATTAAAATCAAACATACTGAAACCCACGGTCCTTTTCTTGGCATAGCTAAAGCAACTGCAATACCCAGCGGTATTTCTATCAGCAGTATCGTTCCAGTAAAAGCCATTTGACGCAGAAAGGAATCATGGAATCTAGGAGAGTTGAGCACATCTTCAAACCATTTCACGCCCTCCCAGAAAAACAGGTTATTACCAAAAGTATCCTGAACCGAATAATTCACTACCGTCATCAACGGAATCAGTGCATTAAAAGCAACCAATATGATGACCGGAATAACGAAAAACCAGGCTTTTTGATTGGTAGTTTTATTAATCATCTATCGCACCTCAAGGTTAATCATCTCAATCTACCACCCAGCTATCGGCATACAGTCTGGTTTTATCTGGATCAAAAATTATTCTGGGACTTAATGACGGAATACTGTACTGCTCAGGTGAAATCAGCTTTATTAAATGCTGCTCATGTTTAACTTCAACAATTTTAAATTTACCAAGATCATTGACTCTAATTATTTCTACAGGAATAGCCGAAGAATTATTTGAGTCAGAACACTCATCTACAAAACTTATAAATTCCGGTCTGATGCCAATTTCAAGCTTACCCTGAAGAGTTTGTAGATCTGCTTTTGAAGATGTTTTTATCAAACAGCCTTCAAATCCAATTTCACCGTTTATATTTTCTGCGGGTAAAATATTCATACCGGGGGAACCGATAAAATTACCCACAAAGGTATGTTTTGGATATTCAAATAATTCAACCGGTGTGCCCGTCTGTACCACAAGTCCATCATGCATAACCACCACTTGCTCTGCAAAGGTTAAAGCTTCCGTTTGATCGTGCGTTACATAGATCATGGTTATTCCAAGACGTTGATGCAATTCTTTTAACTTTGAACGTAACTTCCATTTAAGATGCGGGTCTATTACGGTCAATGGTTCATCAAACATAATTGCGCTAACATCTTTTCTGACCAGGCCCCGGCCCAGAGAAATTTTCTGTTTACCATCAGCCGTTAATCGAGCCGCTCGTTTCTTTAAAGAATCTTCAAGCTCAAGCATTTTAGCTATTTCATTTACACGCGGAATAACTTCAGATTCAGCAAAGCCCCTGTTGCGTAAAGGAAAAGCCAGATTATCAAATACTGTCATGGTGTCGTAAACCACTGGAAACTGAAAAACCTGAGCAATGTTTCTCTCACTAGTTGGCATATTGGTTACATCGACATCATCAAATATCACTTTACCTTCTGAAGGGACAAGCAAACCAGAAACGATATTAAGCAATGTCGTTTTTCCACAACCCGACGGCCCCAGCAAAGCATAAGAACCACCATCTTCCCATACTGCATTGATTTCTTTTAATGCATAATCGGGCTCTCCACCGGAAGTAGAACCGTAGCTATGTTTTAACTGTTGTAGATTTATTCGTGCCATAGTAATAGTTTCTATAATTAACGTTCTATTAATAAATAATAGGCAAATCAAATATTCATGCTGAAATTAAATCACCCTGCTCATCAAAAAGCAGGCATTGTTTTATATTCATATACAAATCGATAGAATCTCCCACTTTATAAGGATGAATTCCATGTGATTCAGAAACCCAGCTACTGTCTCCAAAGAAGATATGAATAACAGAATCTGAACCACTAATTTCTGTCACCTTAACAACCCCTTGAACTTTTACGGAATTTTCATCGGTACTGAAAGGTGTCAAATGATGTGGACGAACACCCAGTATATAACTGCCATCGGCGAGCCCTTTAAAGCGATCATCAATTTGACAACAGGCTATATCCTGAATAAATAATTCATCACCTTTTTTGACTACTTTGGTTGTATTTATGGGAGGGTGAGAAAATACTGCAGCACTTATTAGATTATTGGGCTCTCGATAAATATCAGCTGTTACACCATATTGCATGACTCTTCCTTCATGTAACGTTGCTGTATGACCTCCAAGTAACAGTGCTTCCATCGGCTCACTGGTCGCATATACGACGGTAGCTCCAGAGCCCGCAAACAGTTTTGGTAATTCGTCACGTAACTCTTCACGTAACTTGTAGTCCAGGTTTGCCAATGGTTCATCCAGCAAAACCAGCTCTGCATTTTTAACCAGCGCACGTGCCAGAGCGGTACGCTGCTGCTGACCTCCGGATAATTCTGAAGGCATGCGGTTTAACATTGGGCCAAGCTTTAATAATTCAGCAATTGATTCAACACGCGATTTAATTTCAGCTTTAGCAACGCCTGCAACTTTTAGTGGTGAAGCAATATTGTCATACACCGTGTGACTGGGATAGTTTACGAAAGCTTGATAAACCATCGCTACACTGCGCTTTTGCACAGCCATGCCAGTTACATTTTCACCGTTAAACCAGATTTCACCCTGGGACGGTTTTTCCAGCCCGGCCATCAAACGCATCAACGTGGTTTTACCCGACAAAGTCGTTCCTAGCAGTACGTTAAAACCTCCTTTGGATAGTTTTAAATCAGTTTCATAGATGTGAGTTTCAGCATCTTTTATCTTAACGACCCCTTTTAACTCTATACTCATTTTGCTTTCTCAACTTACAGCTGTTGTTTTGATGACTACACTATGCTCACTGCAAACACTGATAAATTTATCGGGTGGTTTTTGATCCGTAATAAAGTAGTCAATTTCAGAGACATTACACACACGTACCGGTGCTTTACGTTGAAATTTCAATTCATCCGCAACCAGAATCACTGACCGGGAATTTCTAATAATAGCCTGAGTGACACAGACTTCTCGACTATCAAAATCTAGTATTGTGCCGTCCTCTTCAATAGCCGACACTCCTATAACTGCGTAATCAAGCTTGAACCGGTTGATAAAACGAGTAGCAGACTCTCCAACAATTCCACCATCTTCACTTCTAACCGTTCCACCTGCTGTCATCACATTTATACTTTCATTTCTGCGTAAAATATTGACCACATTCAAGTTATTGGTCACGACCAATAAGCCCAGATGTCCCATCAAATGCAAGGCAACCTGTTCTGTTGTTGTTCCTATATTGATAAACAGAGAAGAATCATCTGATATCAATTCAGCAGTTACTTTTCCAATGGCCAATTTACTTGCAGCAGCCATTTTTGTTCGCGCTTCATAACCCAAATTTTCAATACCATCAAAAGCAATGGCACCACCATGAACACGTTGCAACAAACGCATTCTGCATAACTCACTCAAATCCCGGCGAATAGTTTGTGGCGTAACCTGAATCTCTTCAGCAATAGGCTCAACCAGAACTCGTCCTTCCCGCCTTGCTATATCAAGGATGGTTTGCTGACGTAAGGTTAAATTTGGATTTTTTGGAAGCTCTCTCATGTTATTTATGTACACCTTTAAAACAGGTAATCAGCATAAACTAAAAATGCGGAGGCACATCCTCTGTGCCCCCGTATCAACACTACGACTTAACTTTTACTCCATCGCTTGACCAGCTCATCATAGTCAATGGTTTCACCCTTTGGCTTTTCATTAGACAGTTTAGCTTTAGGTGAACCGGCTTTGTTTAACCAGTAAGAAGCTTCTCGGGGTTTATTCAACCGTGGGCCACAACCACCATATACCTTGGCTTTTTCATCAGCACTTTGCATACGGGCCATAACCTGATCCATTTCTGAAGCCAGACGATCCATAGCCTGTTGAGGTGTAAATACTCCAGAGTTCACATCACCAATTTGCTGCCACCAGATTTGAGCCAGTTTTGGATAATCCGGAACATTAACACCGGTAGGAGACCAGCGAACACGATCAGGTGAACGGTAGAACTCAACCAGGCCACCGAGGTCAGGCGCACGCTTTGTGAAGGACTTGTCATTGATTGTACTTTCACGAATGAAGGTCAAACCAACATGGCTCTTTTTAACATCGAGAGTCTTGGAAACAACAAACTGTGCATATAACCAGGCCGCCTTACGACGATCGACAGGAGTAGACTTGAACAATGTCCATGAACCTGCATCCTGATAACCCAGTTTCTGGCCTTCTTTCCAGTAAGGCCCATGAGGAGATGGAGCCATGCGCCAGAGTGGTTTACCGGCATCATCAACGGTATTATTTCCCTTTGCCTTAGATTCGACCATTGAAGAAGTAAACGCTGTATACCAGAAAATCTGCTGTGCCACATTTCCCTGGGATAAAGCAGGAAGAGATTGGTAGAAATCGTAACTGGCTGCGCCCGGAGGTGCATATTTACGTAACCATTCGTCCCACTTACGGATCGCATAGACTGCAGCAGGTGCATTGGTAGCACCACCACGAGTAACTGAAGCTCCCACAGGATTACAGCTGCCCTGCTCCATACGAATACCCCATTCATCGACAGGCACACCATTTGGCAACCCTTTACTGCCGGCGCCCGCCATGGATAACCAGGCATCAGTCATACGCCAGCCCAGGTCAGGAGCACGTTTACCGTAGTCCATATGTCCATAGATTTTTGTACCATCAATTTCTTTCACATGAACACTGAAAAATTCTGCAATATCTTCATAAGCTGACCAGTTGACTGGTACACCTAACTTATAACCGTAAATACCTTTGAATTTTTTCTGTAAATCAGCACGGTCGAACCAGTCTTTACGAAACCAGTAGAGGTTGGCAAATTGCTGGTCAGGTAACTGATAAAGCTTTCCATCAGGGCCCGTGGTAAATGAAGCACCGATAAAATCATCAATATCAAGCATCGGATTGGTCACATCACTACCTTCACCAGCCATCCAGTCAGACAGGTTGACTGCCAGCTGAAGTCTTGAGTGTGTTCCAATCAAGTCAGAGTCATTGATATAAGCATCGTACAGATTTCGTTTGGTCTGCATCTGAGTCTGTACTGCCTGAACCACTTCACCTTCACCCAATAACTGGTGATTAACCTTAATACCGGTTATTTCTTCAAATGCTTTGGTCAGTGTTTTCGATTCATATTCATGCGTAGGAATTGTTTCCGACAGCACGTTAATTTCCATACCTTTAAAAGGTGCAGCAGCTTTAACAAACCACTCCATTTCTTTTTGCTGATCTGACTTTGATAAAGCCGAAGGTTGAAATTCGCTATTGATCCACTTATTTGCTGCAGACATATCAGCAAAGGCTATGGGTTGAAATGATAAACATGCGACGGCTATAACAAGTGGTAATCGTCGTTTCATCACGTATTCCTCCTGATTAATTATGGTTTGGGGTCGAAAATACTACTCCCTTTAAATTCACTTGCAATAGTTATTTTATTCATACGAACATATATTTGATCTATTTGAACATTAAGCGCAATATTGGAATATCTACTACCCAACATATGTGAATAGGTATAAATTTTGCTCATGTGGAAAATTACAAAACCTGTTTCAATAGATTTAGAGCCGTAATGAACATCACAGATTTCAAAGCCAAAGCTGAAGAGTTATTGCCGGAAGGGTCAAGCTACGATGCCTGTCTGGCTTGCGGGCTTTGCGCCTCCGGTTGCCCGGCATCGGGCTTTGACGGCATGGACCCTCGTCGCTTTATTCGCATGGCCATGCTCGGCATGAACGAAGAACTTAGCACCACGCCCTGGGTATGGACCTGCACCCAATGTCAGCGATGCGCCCATGTATGCCCGATGAATATCGATGTTTCTGTTCTGGTCGGCGTTGCCCGTAGCATCTGGCCCACCGAAAAAAAACCAAAAGGAATCGTACGTTCCTGTGAAGCCCAGATGCGCTTTGAAGGCACCAGTGCAATGGGACTGCAAACCGAAGACTTCGTAGAAATTATTGAGGAAACAGCCGAAGAAATCCGCGAGGAATCCCCACAGTTCAAAAACCTAAAAGCTCCTATGAACAAGAAGGGAGCACACTTCTTTGTTAATCAGAACTCTCGGGAACCCGCTGCCGAACCAGAAGAACTAGGTCCATTATGGAAAATCTTCGATTACGTAGGAGCCGACTGGACCTATGCATCTAAAGGCTGGGCAGCTGAAAATTTTTGCATGTTTACAGGCGATGATGAAGCCTGGAAGAAAATGGTAAAACAGCGTGTTGATGCGGTGAATGAACTCGGTTGTGATGTCTGGTTAAATACCGAGTGTGGCCATTCTTTTTACACGCTATGGAAAGGAGTCGAACGTTTTAACCTACAGGCCAATTTTGAACCTGATAGTCTGGTCACCTACTACGCTAAATGGATCAGAGAGGGCAAGCTGCCCGTCAACTCTGACTGGAACATCAACGGTATTAAATTTACTTTACAGGACCCTTGCCAGTTGATCCGAAAATCAATTGGTGATCCGGCAGCCGATGATCTGCGGTATGTCACTAAAATGCTGGTCGGTGAAGAAAACTTTATTGACATGCAGCCCTGTAGAAGTGCCAATTATTGCTGCGGCGGTGGCGGTGGCTTTTTACAGGCCGGCATGAATGAGCAACGCCGGAGGTATGGCAAACGAAAATTTGATCAGATACAAACCACCGAAGCAGATTATGTATTAACACCCTGCCATAACTGCCATTCTCAAATTGAAGATATTGGAGATCACTTTGGGGGAAGCTATCGGGTTGTGCATATGTGGACACTGATTTGTCTGTCTCTTGGGATTTTAGGTGAAAATGAACGAAAATATCTTGGGCCGGATCTGGCAACTATTGGCTTAGCTGGAGATAACAAATAATGTCAAAAAAAGCAGGCTATCGAGAACTTGAAACAGAAGTTTTAATTATTGGTGGCGGAGTCACGGGCCCAGGTGTCATGCGAGACCTCGCTCTTCGCGGAATATCCTGCCTGTTGATTGACCGCAAAGATTTAAATGCAGGTGCATCTGGCGGCAATCATGGGCTTTTACACAGCGGTGGACGTTATGCCACATCAGATTATGAAACCGCCGCTGAATGCCGCATAGAAGGTGATATTCTCAAGAATATTGCAGCTGATGCAGTAGATCCCTGTGGTGGAATGTTTGTAGCCGTTGAAGGAGATAACCCTGAATTTGCCGCTGATTTTCCCCAGCACTGTGCACGAGCAGGTATTCCCTGTACCGAGTTAACAGCTACAGAAGCCAGGCAACTGGAACCCGCATTAAGCAATAGAGTTATTGCAGCCTATCGGGTTTCTGATGCAAGCATTGACCCCTTTAAACTTACCCTCGCAAATGTTGAGCATGCCAGGCTGTTAAACGATAGTAATTACTTACCCCACATGCAAGTCATTAGTTTTGAAAAAAATGACAGTAAAATTATTAGAGCTACCTGTCGAGATCACCGGGCCGAAATAGATGTAAAAATTAGAGCCAAGCAATTTGTCAATGCCACTGGGGCCTGGTCGAAAATGGTCGCAGAATTAGCAGGTTGCAATGATGTAAACCTGCTGTATTCAAAAGGCACCTTAATTATTAGTAATACTCGCATTGCCCACGGCGTTATTAATCGACTGCGACCTCCGGGTGATGGTGATATTCTGGTTCCAGGGGGAACCGTTTCTTTACTCGGTACCACTTCAGACAGCATCGATAATCTGGACAAAATTCTACCCACTGTTTCTGAAGTAGATCGAATACTTAAAGAAGGATCAGACCTAATCCCCAGCCTTGAAACAACCCGTTTCATTCGGACTTTTGCAGGAGTCAGACCATTACTGATGTCATCTGATGCAGCAGAAGATGGACGCAAGGCAAGCCGTGGTTTCACTCTGTATGATCATCAACAACAGGGGCTCTCAAATTTTGCCACTATCGCTGGAGGTAAACTGACCACCTACCGACTGATGGCAGAAAAAACAGGTGATCTGGTTGCCAGTCGGATGGGCAATAAAAACCCTTGCCGATCAGCTGAAATTGCATTACCCACAGATGAAGGAGTCCGCTGGACAGAACCCGGATATTCCGCCCGACACTGGTTTAAACATAGTGATGCCAGCGATTTGATTTTGTGTGAATGCGAAATGGTTCCGCAGTCAGCTATTGATGAAGTCATCAAACTAGCTCCCGGTGCTGAAGATGAAATGACCGTTCAGGCTATTGGTTTACGCAGTAGAGTCGGGAAAGGTACCTGTCAGGGTGCTTTTTGCAGTATGCGCGTAACATCACATCTTTACGATCAACATATTTACAATAACAGGAACGGCCTGCGACATATGCGTGACTTTGTCGGTGGACGCTACAAGGGTATTAAGCCCATTTTATGGGGCGAGCAAATGCCTCAATTTGAACTGGCAGAAACCATGCACTGCGGCTTAATGGGGCTTGATCTTTTTGAAGATGGCACAAAGCAACAAGTTGACTCTACGGAGCACAAGCCATGATCAAAAAAACACGTCAATATAAATCTCAGCTTGCCGTGATTGGATCGGGCATTGCCGGTTGTGCTGCCACAGTTTTTGCTCAGGCCAGGGGATTAAACACAACTCAAATTGGCAATAGTGGTGCTCTTGCTTATACCTCAGGGTATTTTGATTTACTCGGTGCAGATACTACCCACTACCTCAAAAAACCCTGGGAAGGATTGAAACAACTGCGCAAAAGCGAACCTGATCACCCCTACTGCAAACTAACTGATCAGGATCTATTTAATTCGTTTGAGGAATTTATAAATACTCTGGATAAGATGGGCTTAGGCTATAGCTCCCCCGGAGTAAATAACCACCTGGCCATGTTACCAGCGGGAGCATGCAAGCCGACTTTTTGCTTACCAAACACCATGATCAAAGGAGCACAGGCTATGTCAGATAAAGCCAGAGTGCTGGTCATTGATTTTATTGGCTTGCAGGGTTTTAGCGCCATGGAGATAGTCGCAAACCTAAAATCACAGTGGCCCCAATTAAGTGCTAAACGTATGACTTTTCCAGAAATGGAAACCGGCGCTCAGATATTTCCCGAAGTCATGGCTCGCGCCCTTGAGGTTCCAGCCACCCGTAAAGAGTTTGCCAGACGATTAAAGGATATTATTGGAGATTCTGAATATATCGCGATGCCTGCTATTCTGGGCATTCACCGTCCAGACTTTATTCAGCGTGAAATGGAAGAACTGGTGGGAATTCCTATTTTCGAAATCCCAACCATTCCTCCAGCTGTAGCAGGTATTCGCCTGCGAGAATTATTTGAGTTACAACTACCCAAGCTCGGGGCAACCGTTATCTCACAAAAAAAAGTACAGCACATTAAATTTGAAGATAAGATAATTCGGTTATTACTGGAGGACAGCTACGGTCCGGTAGAAATTGAAGCTGAAAAACTTATTCTGGCCAGTGGCAGATTTTTATCCGGTGGCTTAAAAGCGGGGCAGCATGAAGTAAAAGAAGCACTGATAGATTTACCCATTCACCAACCTGATGGACGAGAAAACTGGTTTAGTGAATCCTATTTTGATCCCGCAGGGCACTCAGTCAATCGATCAGGTGTTATGGTTAATGAAAATTTTCAGCCACTGGATCATCAGGGTAATGTAATCGACAAACGAATGTATGCAGCTGGTATTCTGTTAGCCCATCAGGACTGGATACGGCAGCGCTGTGGAGCAGGACTTGCTATTGCCACTGCTTATAAAGCCGTAAACAGTATAGTATCAAAAGGTTAATTTCAGCTTGATAATAGAAATGGTGCGCACGGCGCACCCTACCGGGCTAGAAAGGTAAAAATTATATATGTAAATCTGGACGTAGAATGCGCCATGCGCACCACTACTTTAATTGCGATTACTCGACTCTTCTCTCAGCTGGTCCAGCAATAAAAATAATTCATCACTGGCCTGTTCCATTTGCTGATAATTCTCAACTATTAAAGCCTCATTTTGCAACCGAGCATCATCACCCACAATAAATTTCTTATTCGCCTGCACAACATCGTGAACCTTACTATGAGGAGTATTTATTTTTGCATAACTATCAAGCCCGGAAAATTTTTCTTTGGCCGTTGTGCTGTACCATTTACCTAACCTGCAATTGTGATGATCAGCAAACTGTATACTTTCATCAGCATCGATCATTGCGTTATAAGCATTTGATTTAAAAATAATATGATCAATTTTTGCCAACACAATAAAAGACTGATTACCCATATCTTCAACCAGAACGGACATGTCTTTAGCATTACTATTTAAGTGACTCATCGTTTGTTTAAAGTTTTCAACTGATGCCGATACAGCATTCGCTAACTCTGTCATAGCCCCTGATTTTTCAACTATCGATGATGTTTCTTTTCTCATATCACCGATAGAACTGGCAATTTCATCGGTAGCCTTTTGAGTATGCTCAGCCAGGTTTCTAACTTCATCTGCTACAACTGAAAAACCTCTTCCATGTTCACCGGCTCGTGCCGCTTCAATGGCTGCATTTAGAGCCAACAAGTTCGTTTGCTCTGCTATAGTTTTTATTAAGTCCACCACAGAAGTAATTTCATTACTTTTTTCATCCAGCCCTTCAATGGTTACATTAGAGTCATTAATATTAACCACCAGAGTTTGCAGTTTGGTTAGAATGTCATCCACTACCACAAGGCTTTCCTCAGACTGGTCACTGGTTTCATTTGTAGTTTTCAGCACATCAGCCAGATCATCTACCAAAGCTGAAATTTCACTTTGAATAAATGAGATACTGCCCCCTATGTTATTAATTTTACGTAGCTGACCGGTAAACCTTATTAATTCCTGTTTATCATGCGATTCCTGCATGGCACTGATTCCCGACTGAACACTTTCGATAGCTGTAGCAAAGTCCCCTGAAAAACCTTCTCCCTTTAATTCACAGGATTTAAAATCACCTTTAGCCGCAAAATGGACAGAGGTACTTATCTGTGTGGTTAAATCCTGCATAATGGTTATTAATGACTGGAACTGACTACCAATCTGATCCATCTCATTCTTGCTATTCTGGCCCAAAGAAAATTGAGTAGTAAGATCTCCCTCTCTTATCTTTTCAAGCACCAATTTAAAGTTATCAATCTTACTCATAATAACTGCATTGATTCCCCTGCTTAATATAAACGTAAACAGCAAAGCAAAAAATGAAATCCCTGATCCACACATAGAAAATTAAAAAACGAATAAAGCCCTGGCTGTATAATGGTTTGCACCACACAAGACCAGCACCCAATAGGTGAACAACCAAGGCTCATGAATATTTTACCCTACAACCTCGCTACCACAAACGA
>JABHSO010000089.1 GCA_018669845.1 Gammaproteobacteria bacterium
AAATAATTTTTCCAGTTCCAGCTCTTCACTCGCCAGTGCTTGCTGCGCCTCTGTGATGGTATCGGCGGATTTTTGATAGAATTCAGGGGCAGCCATCTGTTGTTGAATCTCATTTATGGCTTGCTCCAGTTTGTCTATTTTTCTGGGCAATGCCTTGAGTTCTTTCTGCTCATTAAAATTGAGTTTCTTTTTTTCAGCTTTAGCCCTGGTTTTCGGCTTTAGTTGCTGGTCTTTATTGTTGGTAGTTTTGGCTGCAACTGAGGTTTTAGCTTCGACAGGTTTCTGGCGTAGCCAGTCATCATATCCACCCACATATTCTTTCACTTTTGCATTGCCCTCAAATACAAAACAGCTATCGACGATGTGATTGATGAATGCCCGGTCATGACTGACCAGTAACAGGCTGCCCTGGTAATCCATCAATAATTCTTCCAGTAATTCCAGTGTGTCTATATCCAGATCATTGGTCGGTTCATCCATGATCAAAAAATTAAAAGGACGGGTGAACAGTTTGGCCAGCATTAAACGATTTCGTTCTCCTCCAGAGAGTGCGCTGACGGGGGTATTAACCTGGCTCGGGTTAAACAGGAAGTCTTTCAAATATCCGATGATGTGTTTAGGAACGCCATTGACTGTGACGTTGTCAGAACCGTCGGCAATATTGTCTCGAACAGATTTTTCCAGATCAAGGGTATCTCTGTTTTGATCGAAGTAGGCGACTTCAAGTTTAGTACCTGTTTTGACTGTGCCCGAATTTGGTTTGATATCTTCCAGCAGTAATTGAATGAGCGTGGACTTACCGCAACCATTCGGACCGATGATGCCAATTTTATCTCCGCGCTGAATTTTGCAGGAGAAGCCTTTAACTATTTCCTGTTGTTGCCATTTGAAATCAATATTTTCAGCTTCAATGACAATCTTGCCTGAACGTTCAACCTGCTGGGTCGACAGTACTGCCTTATTGACCTGTTCACGGCGTTGACTGCGTTGTTCACGCATTTTTTCCAGTGACCTTACGCGACCTTCGTTGCGGGTTCGACGTGCTTTGATGCCCTGACGAATCCATACTTCTTCTTCGGCCAGTTTCTTGTCAAACAGTGCGTTGGATGTTTCTTCAGCATCCAGTTGCTGTTGTTTGGCCGTCAGGTATTTATCATAACTGCCAGGCCAACTGGTCAGTTGCCCCCTGTCCAGATCGATAATGCGTGTGGCCAGATTTTGTAAAAAAGAGCGATCATGAGTGATAAATAATATAGCGCCGCTAAAAGACTTGAGGAACTCTTCCAGCCACAAAATGGCCTCGATATCGAGGTGGTTGGTGGGTTCGTCAAGTAATAACAGATCGGGTTCGGAGACCAGGGCCTGAGCCAGTAATGTGCGTCGTTTGAGCCCACCTGACAGGGCATCAAATTTTTCATCACTGGGTAATTTAAGCAGTGAAATGGTTGAGCTGATGCGTTGTTCAATATTCCAGCCATTTTGAGCTTCAATTTTTTGTTGCAGAATTTCCATCTGTTTTAAAGCAGATGGGTCTTCGGCTATTGCTAGTATGCAATGATGCCATTCTGTGATGACTTTGCCCAGTTCACCAACACCCTCTGCAACAACATCATAAACACTGCCATCAATTGATACTGGAACATCCTGACGTAATTCACCGACGCGAATACCCTGACTGTAATTGATTTCGCCTTCGTCCGGTTTATTCTGTTTAGAGAGTAATTTAAGCAGGGTTGATTTACCTGTGCCATTGCGGCCAACCAGACAGATGCGCTCTCCTTTATCAATGCCCAGATCGATGTGGTCTAAAATAGGGTGACTGCCGAAGCTGTGGTACAGGTTTTTAATGGTGACAATAGGCATAACAGTTTGGTGCAGATAAAACCGCGCATTATAGAGTAGATGGCGGCGTCAGGGGGATTTAATCCTGCCTCAGGTCAGTCTGGCTAATAAAAGTGCATGGAATAAATAATAGAACAGCTTGAAGGTTCAAACTGTTTTTCATGGAAGCTATTTTGTAGAATGGATTTCAGAATCATACAGTGATTTAATGGCTGTTCAATAGCGAGGTTTTACATGTGTGGTCGTTTTGTTCTTGAGTCTTCAGCGAAGGCAATAGCTGATTACCTGAATACTGAAATACCCGAAGTTTTTGCATCCAGATACAATATTGCCCCAACGACTCCCGTGTTGGCAAAAACGGCATTTGGGCTGTCCTTCTTTCGATGGGGCCTGGTTCCTTCCTGGGCCAGAGATGTTTCTATGGGAAATCGTATGTTTAATGCGCGTGCAGAAACTGTGTCTGAAAAGCCATCATTCAAAAATGCCTTTAAACGTAGACGCTGCCTAATTCCAGCCAGTGGATTTTATGAATGGCATGTCGAAGATGGGATAAAACAACCCTATTTTTGCCATATCAATAAAAACCTTTTCAGTTTTGCCGGAATCTGGGAGTTGTGGCAGGATGCTGAAGGTAATGAATTGCAGTCATGTTCGATATTAACGACAGAAGCTGTGGGTGTGATGAGTTCAATTCATCATCGCATGCCGGTGGTTATTGATGAAAACTTGCATGCAGACTGGCTAGACCATGCCACGGAATCGACGGATCAGGCAATAGACTGTATTGCTCAATTAAACCCGAATTTTGAAATTTATCCTGTTTCCACCCAGGTTAACTCATCTAGAAATGAATCAGTCGATCTGATTAAACCGTTGCTTTGAGTAAATATAATTTTTAAATATAAAAATAGACTCAATTTAGGCTATAATAAATCAAATCTATATCCTGAACGTGTACATAAATAATTAAAATATCAGGGTTAGCAAATCCAAAATTATAAACTTAAGATGTATTTTTAATGGGTTTTTTCAAACTTATTTTCCAGCTTTTATTAATAGCAGTCATTGTTGTCAGTGTCGTTGCTGTCTATTTTTCTTCTCAAAAACAACAGTTTAGCTCGGTCGACCTGGACTCTTACGTTGAAAATGAAGTTTCCAGAGCTGAGCCTGTTGCAACACTCTCAAAAGTAAAACCTGTAACTGAGCAGGAAATAGTTGATTTGATTGCAGCAACAGCAGGGACGGTAACTGTTAGTGGTGTTCATCATAGTCTTGGTGGTCAAATTACCTATGCGCATAGCCTGTTTCTGGATATGAGTGATTTTGATAAAGTTTTAGAATTTGATACCGAAGCAAAATTAATAACAGTTCAGTCCGGGATTAAATGGAGTCAAATTCAGCAAGTCATTGATCCTCATAATCTGTCGATAAAAGTTATGCAGGATAATAATGATTATACCGTTGGAGGATCGCTCAGCGTGAATGCTCATGGGCGTTTTGTGACTGATGGTTCGATTATTAATTCTGTAAAATCAATACGAATAGTGCTGCCAGATGGTCAGGTTTATAATGCAAGCCCTGAGCAAAATAGTACTTTATTTTATGGTGCAATAGGTGGTTTTGGTGGGGTAGGAGTCATTGTACAGGCTACTCTGGAACTGGTAGATAACATAGCGCTTGAGCGTTCTACTCGCATCCTGTCTTTTAATGAATTTAATAATTATTTTAAAGGGAATATTTTAAACGATGAATCTGTTGTTTTGCATCAGGCTATATTGTATCCCCCGAGTTTTGAATCTTTACGGGATGTTAGTTGGAGAAAAACAGATAAAGCCTTAACAGATAATCGTCGTTTACAGGAAAATGAAGATGAACCCTGGTGGGAGTCAGTCTTATTAACCCTGAAAGCAAAATCTTCAATGATGCATCGATTTCAAAAAAATCTTGTCGATCCTTATCTGTATAATGACGAAGTTGTTGTTAGTCGTAACCTGGAAACCAGTTATAGTTTGCGTAATTCGGGGTTTATTAACAGTGATGAATCTACAATGGTGATGCAGGAGTACCTGATTCCTGTGAATAGATTTGAAATTTTTGTTTTTAATCTGCGTGATATTTTTAGCCGACATCAGGCTGATATTTTTAAGATTTTAATATCTTACCTGCCGCAGAATCATGATGGGCTTTTAGCAGGAGCATCTGCACAGGTTTTTTCGTTTAAACTGATTTACCTGCAGGGGAAAAATAAACAGTCCAGGCGCCAGGTGGAAGCCTGGACTAGTGAATTAGTGAGAGCCTCAATTGAATCGAATGGTACCCATATATTGCCTTATCTTATTCATGACTCGACTAGGCAACTTTACAAGGCATATCCTGCTTCCAATAAATTCTTTGAATTAAAGCGAAAAGCAGATCCGGCAGATCGGTTCAAAAATTTATTCTGGGAACAGCATCGTCATGCCGTCTATGCCAGTGCAGAAATTAAGCTGAAAGTTCCTGTTAATTCGACGGGCTTTCAGTGAATGATTTAAAAAGATAACTGCTACTCCTCGTTAATTTAGAGAGACCGTCATTCCTGCATACATTTAGCAGGAATTAATATTTTTTCTATTTGTTATCCAGATTAATAGTTTTTAAATACTGCTTATCATTAGTTGAAGCATTGTTAGTGAATCCTAGATTGTTATTAGTTTGAGCACAGCACTCAGTAAAGTCATCGGACAGTGAGTAGGTGACGATGCCTTCATCTGAAAATTTTACAAACTGGCCAAAATAATAATCCCCAATAACCTCTAAAACCCTGGCATGAGTTCCATTGTCTAAAAAGTCACGTGTAAGGTAAAACTCAAAATGGGGATGTCCTTCTTCAGCCCAGCTTAGCCACATATATTTTCCTGCTTCGGAGAATTCTAATCCTCCAAAGGTTGTGACTGCATTACTTTCGCTACCAAGAAAAATAACCTGACCTGTTGAGTTTATCCGGTAGAAAACAACATCATCATAAGGACCAAATATAGACTCAGTTCTAATGAAACATAACTGGTCGTTAAATCCGGCTATATTTCTGCACTCAAGAGGTAAAGAAACTGGTTTATCTGGAGGAGTGGTTTGAGCTGTTGATTTAATATCTGAAAGCACTATGTCACAATATAAAAATGTGAATAAAATAGTAAGGGTTTTTAAGAAATTATGTTTTAGCGTCATTGTAATAAATATTTAACTACCAGCTTTCATAGGTGTCAGTCCCAAGGGATATTAGTTTATTGCCATTCCAGCTATAGTAAGTGTCATTACAATATTGAGATCCACAGGATTGTATATATAAACTTTCATCTTGCTCAAAAAGAAGACTATCTCCTACCCAGATGACTTCTCTGAGTATGTGTTTTCCGAAATCAGATTTATCCTGATAGTAAAAGATATAAAGATCGCTTGAATACTCATGAGATGCAACGGCTATAATTTCTCTTGGACCGATTTGATTTATATCTTTCACAAAAAACTTAATAGATTCAAAATTATTTTTATAGTTTGGAAATAAAACAAAAGTCTCTGAGCTGTTGATACTAAATAGAACAAGGTTATTATTTTGAGAACTCAATTTGAATTTGTTGCTGTCATTAATAGCTATAATTTTTGAGCTGGTTTCGGGCTGTGAAGAATTCCAGAAAGACTTGTTTCTTTGAAGTGATTGTTGTTTTTTAAAGTGGGCAACAGTAGCTAGGATAATGATTAAAATTATGATCAATACGATAGTTATGCCTAAATATTTAAAGAGCTTCTTCATGAAAGTAATTTAAAGTTGTTGATTTTATGCAACTCAAACTGGATGGCTTATATCGCAAAATATTTTTTAGTTATTTTCAGCTAACAGTGTAACATTTATTTATTTGCTACATGAAACTAGCATATATTAGTATGCTAGTAATAAGCTTCTGAGGAGAAAAAAATTTTGCATGATAATAATTTGTTTTTAATTTTAAGAAGTCAGACTGTATTTTTAATTTTATTTTTTGGCTTAAGCGTAAATGCTCAAGGTGTTGATGAAAAGCCAACCGGACATGACCATGCTAGAAAAGAACTTGCAAAATCCACCCTGGCTAGTGAAGTGATACTGGATAATAAATTTCAAGAATTATTGTTATTGATCAGAAATAGTAAATATCCGGCTGGCCTTGAACATAATGCAGGGACAGCGGATAAATTGACTATCGAGCACCAGCATTGGCTCCTTTATGCTGAATCACACTGCTGGTTGGTGTCTTCAGTGTATGTCTATCCGGCTGGCAGTAAAATGTCTTATTCAGAATATAATGCCTGTAAGCTGGAGATGAATCAGCAACGTATCCAGTTTATAGATTACATTAAAAATGAATATAGTGGTCATTGAAGCTGATATTCGAATCTAATAGAGCCCGTTTAGGGTCTAATCTGAAACATATCTTTTTGTAACAAAATATCGATATATCCAGCGTGAAGGGCGAAATAGAATAAAATTGAATACCTGGTAAGTGGTTAACATCAGGAACCAGATGAAACTAAATCCACCCAGCAAGGGTAAAAATAAAATAAGGAAGAACAGACGGTGTAATATCCAGAGTAATAGAAATACCAGCAGGTATTGATACTCATTTCTTTGCTGCAAACTCCAGATGTTTTTCCATAACCTCCAACTTGTACCTGGTGTAATAAAACCGAGTATCACAGAAAAAATTACATAAAATTGAATCCATGATGGTATGCCTGGAATAATCCGCTCATTGAGTTCCTGGCTACGCTGTTTGTCTGGAAAGTGAATTTTAGCGGACTGAAGTAATAGATGGAGAGGTATACTGCTCAGGATTTCGTCTGAAAGCTCTGCTTTACTGTCAGCCTGGGTATTGCGGGTTGCTTTCCATTGAATAGCAACTTGTCTTGCACCACTTTGACTGCTTTGTAAAATAATGGGTTTAGAGTTTGAAGAGTCTCGAAGAAAGTTAAAAAAGTCACCGGTGGTGTCATAAGGAAGAATATGATTCTTATTGGCTTTTTTGATGGCCTTTGACATTTTTTCTAATACTAGTGACGGTTTGTCTGATTCAAGTATGACAAGGTTGATATCTTTGTTGTCTGCTTCCTGTTGTAGTTTTTGTAATGACACTCCTTGAGAGTTATGGCTTTTCCCAAATAGTTTTCCATCTATAACTTTTCCCGAAAGTATCAGGGTCTGATATTTAAATGAATGCATTGATTCAATCAGTGAGTCAGGTGATATTGTTTCAACACTCAAACTGGAATTTGGAATATTGCTCGCTAGAGATTTACTTGCTGTTTCATCTATCTGTAATAAACGTGGAGTTCTGCTAACAGGTGGACGTTGAAGAAGCCACAATGCATCTTTTAATTCGTCCATGGTTGTTACCCGTAACTGCACATTTTTATAGGTAATCGTGGCAGATTCTCCTCGATGATATGTAAACAGTCTGCCCTGTTTACCCTGAATAATTATGGGTACATTTAGAGGTAGATTATTCAACTGCTGAATGTTTTTTGGCAGATTAGATTTCTGGATAATTAATGCTACTTTTTCTGGATTTTGATCCAGTAATTTATCAATATGAATACCTGATCCGTCTGGCTGAATAATGCTCCATTCATTATTCGAATCCAGTTTAATATTTGTTGCTGTGAGATCTTTAATGTTTTCTGGTAATTCAATTTTACTCAGTGGTATGTCGATATCAGCATTGTTAATGCTTTTACCAATTTTTGACAATGTACTGAATATCCCGGCATGAGAAGCTTGTGCACAAACTAATAACAGTAGTAGTAAACACCAGAAATTAATCTGGTATCTACCGTTAGATGAGGGTGAAGATTGGTCGAGTCTTAACATGCTGAATGAGGTTATACTTGTAATGAAAATATCATACGCTAATAATCTGATTTTGGTGAAATGCTTTTGGTTTATTCAGCCATATTGAGTTTATAGCCGAAAATAGTGAATAACGAATTGTTTAAATAAATGAAGTCATGTATTGATGGATAAGGTTGAACCAATGGTAGGTTTATACGTGGTTATTCTATTTGCTCTTGGCCAATGATGCATTTTTATTTTATGGAGATGAGGTTTTTGGGATTCCAAAGCTAACTGCTTTTCTTTATATATTCGGACTTGCCGCAGGTTTTATTATCTGGGGTATTCTTCGTTATGGGAAAGGGTAGTAATTTTTCGTTTTACCATGTACAAAAATGATTTAGCACTGTAGTAATTGCTGATAACACCGAAAGCGGGGGATCTACTCCAGTTGTAAGTGATGTCATGATAAAGCATTTTAGCAAGAGCACTTTCGATGATTTCTGTAGCGCTTTTTCCTCTGGATGAAGATATCGCTTGTATGCCATATTGCATTTCAGAAAAATGAGTCCGAAAGAGTTTGTCCTGTTGAATTTCCTTAGAACTCAAATTCAAAATAGCTGAAAAATAATGCAGCTGAAATAGTTTTGCCAGCTCCTGTTGAAAATCGATTTGCTGCTTATTGATGATGAGTTGTTCTACCCGTTGCTCAAATGATTTTGCAAATACATAGTTGAAATAGAAAAAGGGCCAGATTCTAAATAATAACAATAATCTGTCTTTGACCGCCTGGTTTTCGGGTGAAGTTACATTTCTATTAAGCGAAAACTCTTTGCATAATCGGGTAGTGAAAGAGTTCTCTACTGAATTTAACCAATGTTTAAACATGTTAATAAAAACTTTTATACTGAATATAGAAAGGTGTTTATTTTTTTCCTATGAGCTCGATTTCATACCCATCAGGATCCGCCACGAAAGCAATAATAGTTGTTCCGGCGTTCATGGGCCCGGCATCACGGATAATTTTTCCGCCGTCTTCTCGAATTTTATTGGTAGCTGCGTATACGTCATCAACTTCTATAGCGATGTGACCAAATCCAGAGCCGGGGTCATAAGATTCAGTGTCCCAGTTATAGGTTAACTCAAGTGCAGTATTCTCACTCTCAGGTCAATAAGCGAGGAATGCCAGGGTAAACTTTCCATTAGGGTATTCTTTCTGACGAAGCAGTGTCATACCAAAAATTTCAGTATAGAATTTGATTGATTTTTCAAGATTTCCAACACGCAGCATAGTGTGAAGAATACGCATTTTTTTACCTTTTTAAGTTGTTTGATAAGTTGTATCGATTTTCTACCTTTAGTGCAAGATTATCTACTTTAATCTTTTTCACCACGAAGACACGAAGATCACGAAGGAAAATCATTATGTAATAATGAAATATATTCGAAATCATAACCAATGATAGAATTAGTAGATTTTACTAAATGTTATTTTTTCTTCGTGATCTTCGTGGTGATCAAATTTTTGACTTTTAATTAAGCTGAATAGTTACGAAATTAATTGGTTATAATCGCTAAAAGAGTTTAGTTGAGAACAGGTGTTTAAATGAATACAGTCATGCAGTTAATGCAAAGTCACAGTTCCGTGCGTAGTTACACCAACCGGGAAATTGAAAAAAGTCTGTTGGATAGCATTGTTCAAAGTGGACAGGCGGCATCTTCTTCCAGTTTTATTCAGGCTTATTCGGTTATCCGGGTTACTGACGGGCAAAACAGAGAGTCGATTGCACAGGCTGCCGGAGGGCAGGGCTGGGTGATAAAAGCAGCTGAATTTCTGGTGATATGTGCGGATATGTCACGGATTCAAACTTGTTGTGAAAAATCAGGGGTTGAACGGCTGGAGGGTTTTGCTGAGCACTTTATTGCAGCAACAGTTGATGCCGCTCTGATGGCACAAAATATGATGCTGGCCGCAGAATCAGCCGGACTGGGTGGAGTATTTATTGGAGGAATTCGTAATGCCCCTGAGGTTGTGACGGAGTGTCTTCAACTGCCTGAACAGGTTTACCCTGTTTTTGGTTTATGCCTGGGATGGCCTGAGGATAAAATGGCCGTTAAGCCTCGTTTTCCTGTAGATGTGGTTCTTCATCAGGATGTTTACCAGTTTGCTAAGGTGCAAGACCAGGTTGATGAATACGACCAGCAAATGGCTGATTATTATTCCAGTCGGCAAGCTAATACAAAAAATACTAACTGGTCGTTGCAAACTGCTTCTGCTGTTCAGGGCAAGAAGCGACAGCATATGTTAGCTTTTCTACAAGCCCAGGGTTTTTTGAAGCGTTAACTGTTTTAAGAGTTAAATAGACTGTCTTTTAAAATAATAATTAACGCAGACTGCTGAGGTTTGTAATTATTGTATCTTGCTTACGTTTAATGTCCTGCTGAATCTGGTGTGCAAGATCGGTATTTGGGTTCAGATGTCCAATGCATAGTTCAATGTTACGGTCAGATACTTTATTGACAGCTTTTTCCATAGCTTCAGCAATAATGCCGGTAACTCTTTCAAGTTCTTCCTGGCTTAATGAGGCGCTGAGCGCTTTATTAATATCAGTTGCTGCACCTTTAGCGACCGTCTTTAGTTTCATCTTTTTTCTCCAAAAGAGTTGTTATTTTATAGTACTTAGACACTTTGATCTGTATTTAAACTTTAGCAGGAAATAAGTTTTTTGCATGTAGCAATTTACAGGCCTGGAAGTTTATTATTGTACTTTATAGTTGTAAGTGTAGAAGTTACAGCACTTTGCAGCGGTTGTCTTGTGTAGATTTAGCGCCTGGGAGTATTTCCCCAGAGTAAAGCATGAAGTTGAGGTAAAACTCTGGCCTGATACCAATGGTCTTCGCAAACTCTTTCGGTAAGCCAGCGTTGGCTTTCAAGAATATCGGTAATAGTTTCGGATGACTGTTGATGTGTGTTGCAGGCTTGAAGTGTGATGGGGTAGTTTGGGTATAGTTTGTGGACTTCTTTGGCAAATTGATAATCTACTTCATCTTTAATTACAATTTTAAAAACTATTTCTGCAGTACTGGCCAGTTCAATGCATTTATTCACTTGTGTCCAGTCGTTAGTCATTCCACTGGAGGGTGGTTTGGGACTGAGTACCAGGTGGTCTAGTTGACTAAACCAGTTTTTGGCAACACTGCCCTGTGTTTCTATCGAAAACTGATAGCCGGCATCATGCCCAAGCTCAATCAAATCACTCAATGGCTGTAGAGCAGGGTTTCCCCCGGACAGGGTAATGAGTAAAGGTGCCTGAGATAATAATTCGACCTGGTGCAATATTTCTTCAGCAGAATACAGTTTCCATCTGTCTTTAAACTTGGGTTCTACGGCATATAGTGTATCGCACCATTCACACCTGAAATCACAGCCTCCGGTGCGTACGAATACGGTTGGCTGCCCGATTAAATGACCTTCACCCTGAATTGTAGGGCCAAAAATTTCACTGATACGAATGTTTGCTTTGCTGGATGTATTCATTGGAGTGATCTTTTAGCTGGCTATGGATGATACTCAGCCCAGGTCTTGGGCGTTTCGCTGATTCTCATTGCGGATACTTCCGGCCAACGTTGTTTGCACCAGTCGTATAGCCATTTGGCCAGTTTTTCTGAAGTGACACCGTCATCACCAAGAATATCGTTGAGGTGACGGTGGTCCAGGGTATCATCGATAAAATTCTTGAGTTCGCCCAGATCATTATAGTCGATGACAAAGCCGTTTTTATCCAGAGTTTCACTGGATAACTCAACTTCTACTACATAATTGTGGCCGTGCAACCTGGCGCAGGGATGGCAATCACCCAGTCCAAATAACTGGTGAGAAGCACTGAAATGAAACTGTTTTGAAATAGTGTACATAATGGATATCGCTTTGCCTTAGGTGACCGATTGCCAGAAATCTGGATCTTCGTAATGAGTAGGGTCGCTGACGCCGGCCAGGTGAAATGCTTCTCTGCGCTCAACACAGGTGCCACAACGGCCACAATGTTGGTCGAGTCCTTTATAGCAGGACCAGGTATCTGCAAATGGTACGTTTACTCGCTGCCCTGTAGTGACAATATCTGCTTTAGATGAATGTACGAAAGGTGTATACAGTTCGATTTCTGCCAGCCCGTCTAAAGCCAGTTTTTGCATGGATTCAAATGATTTTATGAAATCGGGACGACAATCGGGATAGATGAAGTGGTCTCCGCTATGAACGGCCGCAGCAACAGAGTCGGCACCGATCGAGACAGCCATTCCAAATGCAATGCTCAACATGATGGTATTACGATTAGGCACAACCGTACTTTTCATGGATTCTTCTGCGTAATGACCATCTGGAACATCGATATTGTCGGTCAAGGCTGAGCCAGTCAGTACTTTTCCAACGGATGTGATGTCAATGAGTTGATATGGAGCTCCAAGCACACTGGCGCAATGCTCCGCATATTCAACTTCTTTTTGATGTCTTTGGCCGTAGTCAAAGCTTAGAACAGCCGATAGCTCTCTTTCTTTAGCGACTAGATAAGCCAGAGTGACAGAATCCAGTCCACCAGAACAGATGACGAGTGTTTTTGTTTTCATTAGCGGTATCCTTGTTTTAACCGGGTAGGGTCTGCGACCGGGGTTCGAACATCGAACCGGCGCGGATTATACCGCTACAAATCAGAGAGTTAAAGCAGAAGGTTACACAGGAGGCTTAGTATTTTCGCTTTCCATAGATTGGGTGATTAACGGGAGGGGATGCTTTTTTATCAATATTATCCTGGATACTAATGAATAACTCTTCAACTTCTGTTCTGGCCCAGGGAGTCTTACGCAGGAATTTAAGGCTGGATTTTACCGATGGATCGCTGTTGAAACAGCGGATATTAATTTTGTTGCCCAGTTCGCTCCAGCCATAGTAGTCAACAAGGCTGTTTACTATCTGCTCCAGAGTTTTGCCGTGTAAAGGATTATTGATTTGCTGACCAGTCATTATGTTGTTGAATTTAATTAACGAAATTAATGTTCCTTATGTTTTGAATTAGCTTCAGCTTTGGTTTTAATTCTTTCTGCTTTTTGTTGGCGTTTGCTGGAGTGCCTCTGATTGCGATCCTTCTGGTTCAGCTGAAAGGCTTTCAGCTCTTTTTCACCCCAGTTTTTAGCTTCTTCTTCATTTGAAAACCCATCCTGACTTTTGGATACGATTGATTTTTTTGATGTAACGCGTCTGATGATTTCAGCACTCCAGCTCGAATTACTCTGTGTTATTCGATAATCATATTTGTTACTTTTAGACATTTGGTGAATTTCTCTTCAAGTTAGGAGTTTGTTAGAACTGTAAATGCTAACATCAGGTCGATGCAGTTAACATCTAATTATACTCTGTATTTGATTAAACTGGTCGTAGAACGCTCATATTGGTTACTATAGGGTAGTTTTTAAGTTCAAGAGTTAGCATTGTAGCCATGCCATTATTTTCATATTCTCCTATTGATAGAAATACTCTAATTAGAAGCAATACTTCTCAAATTAGCAGTTTTCTTCATAGTCCAGAGAGTAGAATGCTTCTCTGGTATCAGGGAAAACTGATTAAGGGAAATGCTGAGAGCCTGTATTTTCTATTTGATGAATTACAGGGAGTGAAATCGTATCTATCGGAGCCGGTTTATCTTGGATTACATGAGTCACTCAACTATTTTGCATATCAACTTAATCAGTGGCATACAGATTTCAATAATCTTGAGCTGGTCAACTTACGGCAAGCCACCCTGACAGTATCGGACTATCATCTGGGTTTGTTATATCACTCTCAGGGCATTCTCAACTGGCTCAGTAATCACCCTTTTTGTAGTAAATGTGGTAGTCAAACAAAAGTCATAAATTCGGGACATGGTAGAAAATGTAGTAATCCTGATTGTGGGCGAGAGCATTATCCCCGAATAGATCCTGCTGTAATTTTTTCAATAATTAATAATACCGGGCCAGAGTCAAAAATTTTACTGGCTAGAAAATCTATCTGGGATAAACATCGTCATTCTGTGGTGGCGGGTTTTATCGAGCCGGGTGAAACTCTGGAAGATGCAGTGAAACGGGAGGCCTATGAAGAAACAGGGCTTAAGGTTAATAATGTTCGTTATTTTGATTCCCAACCCTGGCCTTTCCCTGGTCAAATTATGTTGGGCTTTAGTTGTGAAACTGAGCAGTGGGATATTCAGCTAATAGACCATGAACTCGAATCCGCTAACTGGTTTAGTGCCGATGAAATTGAGTCCAAACTAAAATCTGATGAATTGAAAATGCCTTTTCAGGCTTCAATTTCATGGCAATTGATAAATCGCTGGTTTTTCAGTCAAAAAAATTATGAGCTGGAAAGGTAAAATTATGAAGTTGAAATGTCTGGTAGGGTGCGCCGTGCGCACCATTGGTGCTAGTGCTGAGTTTAATGGTGCGCGCGGCGCACCCTACAAAAAACTGGCAAGAGCCTCAACTTGGTTTTGATGTTGGGAACTCTTGCCAGGGTTTATATATTAAGTGGTTTTAGTTATCTATTTTTCTGATTTTAAAGCTGAGATGCTTATTCGCACTCTTCTTCCAGAGCTGCTTCATATTCAGACTTATTAAGTTTTCCATCACCATTTTCGTCGAGTTTAGCAAAATCTTTATCAAGTTTAAGAGCCATGAATTCTGTGGCATCAACTCCACCATCGGCATTTTTATCAGCACCTTTAAATTCTGGTGGCTCGGCAAATGCAACATTACTGGCGATCAGGGCTGCACAGGCTGTCAGAAGTAAACTGGTCTTTTTCATCTTTAATATCCTCATGGGTTGATTTATAGGGTTTCGATTAGTACTTAATACCCTGGTTACAGTCAAATAAATGATTATGTCATTTGATAATCTATATTAAACCTAATGCTTTGTCTAAAAAAACTCAATAGCCGTTTATTTGGTATATTCCTGTTAACCTGCGTTAATATTTAAAGGTTATTTGATTTGTTGTGAAGAGCATTTGTAAAAGCAAAATTTAAAGATTATGAAGAATAGTTTCTGCATCACTAATTTCAAATTTTCCGGCCTGCTCAACATTCAATAGTTCAACTATACCGTTATTTATAAGCATAGCGTATCGTTGTGAGCGAAGGCCCATCCCACTATCTGCTCGATTGATTTCCAGACCTATGGCCCGGGTAAAATCTCCGTTTCCATCCGCAATCATCTTTACTTTGCTAGCAACATTATGTTGTTCTCCCCATGCAGCCATAACATAAGGGTCGTTCACAGAGATGCAGACTATGCTGTCTATGCCTTTAGCGAGAATATCGTTGGACTTCATCACATAACCGGGTAAATGTGATGCAGAGCAGGTAGGTGTAAATGCACCGGGCAGTGCAAATAATACCACCTTCTTACCTGAAAATAATTCGTCTGTAGTTACTTTTGTGACACCAGTATCGGTCATATAAAACAGTGTTGACGAAGGAATATTGTCACCTACCTGAATAGTCATAAAATTTCCTTGATTGAGAGTGGTTTATTTTAAGTAAGAGCAACAGTAATCAGTAATGGTTTTGACCTTTAGATTGAATTTAGATTTAGCAGGAACTTCAAACTCTTCTCCACCTTTAATTGCTTTCCATCCTTCTGAGTCTGTAATTAATACTTCCAGCTCACCAGACATGATTTTCATAATTTCTTTATCATTCGTATTAAATTCATAGTCTCCAGGCAGCATTATGCCTAGAGTTTTATGTGAACCATCTGCAAATTTAACAGTACGACTCGTGACTTTACCATCAAAATAAACACTGGCTTCTTTAATAATTGTTACATCTTTGAATTCTGACATGAAATATCCGGTTTAATAAAATAATTAAACATTGGGTTAATATTACAGGTGCTGAGTTATCTGGGATCGATAGCCAGTTATAAACTCAACCTTACCAGAGTCGTATTTTTACAACTCCAGGTTTCATTGCAGGGCTGGAACCAATTTGACAATTTTTAGCATCAAGATTTTTGACCCAGAGTGCAAAGTCTAAAACTTCAGCTGGACGCATAATACAAGCCTTGTTTGACCATGGATGTCCGAGCTGAAAAAGTTGATGTCCTAACTCGTGAGCTAAAATGGTGCCCGCATAGAAGTAAGCGACCGGCGAAACACATCTATTAATTTTTAATATCGAGCATCATGCTATCGACCTTTAAAGTTTTCATGAGGTATAGCAGATGTCAGCAAAACAACTCACTCTGACACAAAGCAAGTGGTCAGATCGTATTTCTGC
>JABHSO010000169.1 GCA_018669845.1 Gammaproteobacteria bacterium
AAGCCATTATTCAAAGTGAATTATAATTCTCTAGATTATTTTCTAAATTCATATAATTTACTCCCCAAGTTCCCATATCACACTCATGGGTGCACTCCCCTTATGCTCCTGATACCTCGCTGAGCCATAGTAGGTGAAAGGAGCTGCTTTGCCTGCGGCCAACTTATTTTCACGCACAAATAAGTGAACTGTAATACCTCGATTTTCATGCTCAATCAATTCTTTACCGCGTTTATTTAGCGGGGTCGTACTATTTTGACTTTGCCAATGAAAGTGGTTCTCATCAATAAAATAATCATGATAACGATGCTCACTGGCTTTACCCTGTTTGTTCAAAGTGACTAATAGAATGTGCGCCTGCTTGTTTTTAAGAACAACATGGCCGCTATGCCAGTTCCCGGGGTTAAACTCTTCATCGAATAATTCAGGAATTTCTTCTCGCATAAACTCTTGTCCTTGCGCCACTTCAAGTGGGTCTAGAATATCGCGTAATCGAGCCAATGTGCGCATATCATCATCCGCTTCATAATCTGGATAATCTGGATTAGTCGCTTTTAATATATACTTACCTTCAGGTGTTTTCGTGACAAGACGCAATACATATTGATCATCGCCACCAGCACTCTGGCGTTCAATCACTAGCTTTGATCCCGTAATTGAACCTGCGTGATTTGAACCCAGGTGTTCTAAAAGCAAATAGTCACCATCATGGACTGGTTGACGGCCGCCATTCATCGAATCTCCTATAGCACGTGCAATAAAATGTCGCGCTGGATCAAGATTTCCGTGTTCTGCACCAACTTTTCGATATTCATCAACATCAGCCCTGCCCTCACGAAAATATCCACAGGCTATACGCAAATCAGGGAAGTAAGGCAGCTCGGTTTTGCCATCCTCTCCTGAATTAGAAAATGGTAGTACTTTGCTGCTATCACTTCCTTCTTTTTGTAAACGTGGTTCATAAGCGGCAAACCGGTAATCGACCAACTCCTGTAGCATTGTATGAAAAATATCAGCGATATTGTCCTGCAGGATAAATGTCGGTTTAAAGTATCCGCTAGTAAGCTCAAACCATTGGCTTACATTTTTTTTCTTGTTGCCCCCCGTCCATGCATTG
This sequence comes from Gammaproteobacteria bacterium, assembly GCA_018669845.1. Classification (GTDB taxonomy): domain Bacteria; phylum Pseudomonadota; class Gammaproteobacteria; genus JACNJF01. The sequence continues at coordinate 1,118 of JABHSO010000169.1, forward strand.
ACTGGATTTCCTTTCCAATAACTAATCCATTTATTTTTGTCGACGGTATCCAAATTCTGAAGATCTTTACGCACGTCTGAAATGAAATGACGGCGGCGGCGAAAAGCCTCAAGAGCCTGATCGGCTAATACCTCCAATTTTGGTGGTTTACGAAATCCATCATTTGCTAAAAGAGACTCCAATAACACCGCCTTGAAAGATTTTATCATGGTAGTGACCTCCACCTCCCGAAAAAAATCCTCATGGAAATCTAGGCAAGCCAATTCAATATCACTAAGATCCTCTTCATCTCGTACCAGACCCCACCAGTTATCATGTTGCTGGCGAAGTTTTTGTAAGCTGGCGCCACTGTGATAAAACTCGGTCAGTGTGGGGCGGCGACCCAATGAATCTTTGAGAGTCTGGTATTCGCGTGAAGGTCCATCACCAGCCAATCCAGACAGAAAGTCAATGATCTCAAGATCGTAGTTTACATAACAACCAGCCGGTAACTCTAAATCCTTATTTTTAACCCTCTTGGAAAATGCCACCAGTGCACGATAGTTTCCAGCCACACCAAACAACGCCTGGGGTTTGTTAAGAAAACCTTTATGGTTGCCAATAAAATCCAGCACCACCAGTCGTTCCTTTTGTTGATGCATCCGTAAACCACGACCCAGTTGCTGTAAAAAAAGTACTTTCGACTCGGTGGGACGCAACATCATTACAGTATCGATGGCTGGTAGATCAACACCCTCATTGAATAAGTCCACAGAAAAAATAACTTGCAGCTCTCCCTGTTTCAATCGTTCTAGTGCATCGCTTCTATCAGTCCCAGAGCCACCATAAACCGCCACTGCCCGTATACCTTCACGCTGAAATCGATCTGCCATAAAGTCAGCATGTTTTTTCGACACACAGAATGCGAGCGTTTTTTGCTGTGCTTTTTCACGCCATTGATTTAAAGCATGTTTGGCACGGGCCAGCGTCGCTAATTTATTGGACAACGAAGAAGGATCAAAACGGCTGTTACGCCAAGGGATAGCTTCGTAATTAACTGTCTCATCATAAATACCATAGTAAGAGAATGGACATAACAATTCTTCATCAACACCATCAAATAAATTGCAGGTATAAACCAAGTTATCATCACAAAGACTCAGAATATCAGACTGGTCAGTACGCTCGGGTGTTGCAGTAAGCCCGAGAAGAAATTGCGGACGAAAATGAGCCAGTATTTGTCGGTAAGTAGGTGCTGCGGCATGGTGAAATTCATCAACGATCAAGTAATCAAAGTGATCCAGTGGAAATTTTTCGAGATGATGTGATTGCCCCAAGGTCTGTACAGAGGCAAAAATCATGTCCACTTGGGTCTCCTTACACGTACCGGTGTATTGGCCTACTTTTGCTTGAGGATGGATGCGCTGAAAAGTTGCTTCAGCTTGCAATAGTATTTCTTCCCGGTGCGCCACAAACAAAATACGTTTTGCACAAGTCTGTTTTGTATCAAAGGCAGCAAGATAGGTTTTACCCAAACCAGTTGCCATCACTACCAAACCACGTTGATAACCCGCTTCACGTGTATCTACTAAAGCTTGTAAAGCCTCAATTTGCACTTCATTGGGATCTGGGGCAGAAATTTCGGGATCATCGCTACCCGGTGCAACGGGAAAACGAGTTACCTTACGGCGCTTCTCATAGGTATCTATCCAATCATATTCTAGTGAAATCACCTGTGGCTGATTAAGCAATAACTTATATTCCTCACGAATCTCATTGAAATGCCTGACTTGCTGCCCCTCCTTGTTCTCTGAAAACCCTACGCCATAATTCCATTCAATCCCATCCGTTAATGCAGCATTGCTGATATTACTGGAACCTATAAATGCCGTACCGTCGAGAATCTCACCATTACGATTTCGAAAAAAGATATAGGCTTTAAGATGGAAGCTCCGTGAATAACCTGCTTGAAACAGACGAATATCAGCACCACGTTCAGCCAATAACATTAGCTTACGTAGTGCTTGAGGATCAGTGACATCCAGATAATCGCTAGTCAACACAGTTAATCGAGCACCACGAATTGTTACTGCATCACTTAGTGCAGAAAAAATCAGCTCCAACCCACTGCTTTTAATAAATGATACCGCCAACTCTATTTCATCGGCCTGATGAATCGACGACAAAACCTTCGTGAGAAAGGGGTCAGACTCTCCCCCGGTACTCAAGCACTGTGGCATACATCCCCCGTAGAAATTAGCAATGCATTAAACCATTTTTCGTCATCTCGATCAGGACGACGATCATTGCTAACCCAGGTATCCATGAGTTTAAATACACCTATACCTTCTAACAACCGTGAAAAGTCACCTTCATTCATATTAGTGAATCGTCGCCCATTATGTTCCACCTCTCCACTACCATACTTAAATGAAACATACATTACCCCACCTGACTTTAGCGCTCGAAATAACTTTAAAAATACTTTAGGTAAGCTCTTATTAGGAACGTGTAATAGGCTCGCACAAGCCCAAACAGCATCAAATTCTTTTTCATAAGTTATTTGATTAAAAGTCAATACATCAACAACCTGGCCTAAATATACTTGGGCCAACTTGGCCAAAGCTGGCGCGGCATCAAACGCAGTGACCTGAAAAGAGGCTTCTATAAAAGCTTTAGCATCTCTTCCAGAACCACAGCCTGCATCAAGAATACATCCCCTAAGAGGCACATGGGTAAGAAAACGTTCCCGTAGAGAAGACATGTCTACTTGAATTGTATCCTGAAAGAACTCTTTAGCATTCTTCTGGTAGTAACATTCAGAAATTTTCATGACACTCCACAGAGTTCCAGCCCACTACTCTGTTAGAAATAGGGATTTATTGCATTCATATTTACAAAATCAGTTCTTGTTACTTTGGGCCCTATTTATTTCATTATTAATCTCATTTTCTCAAAAATGATCGACAGCCAGATCAAACTTGCTTGAATATGACAGTGTTTTATTCTCAGCATCATTCAGCCGGTCGACTGCAGATTTTAGTAATCTTTCAAACTCCCTTTTATCAGCTGCTTCATTTTTGAGTTGCTTTATTTTAAGCAGATTTTCCAGTGTCATCAATCTCTCCTTTTATCATAATTTTTGGCTGATCCATTACCCGTTGCAGAAAGCTCTGCCCGTCTTCAAGTCTGTTTTGATACTCTTTCTGAGTAAATAGTGTCGGGTTTATATCCCTTTGCAATGACTCTTCAGCAGGCATTAGTAGTTCGATAACTTCATTATAGTTAAGCCCGCCTCCGATCAACATCAAATCAATATCACTGTCGAATGTTTCAGTTCCTTTTGCAATAGATCCATAAACAAATGCTAACTCTAACTTTTCAATGACTGGCTGAAGAGCCTGCTTAAGTACATCTGCTATTCCAAAGGTTTTTCTAACAATACCTGATAATTCTTTATAGACGGGACTCTCTTGATTAGCCTGATAATGCCGCTGATTACCGGCTTTGGTCACCGTTACTAAACCTGATGAAGCCAGTTTTTCTAATTCCCGAGTTATTGTGCCTCTGCCCATACTGGCCTGACGCACAATCTCATTAGTGTAAAAGCTGGCATCCGGTTTACCAAACAATAAACTTAATACTCGCTGCTGTGATTTTGTAAACAGGGCATCTGCAATTATCATTGACGGCATACCTTACTTAAAAGACCCAAATTGGGGACTATAGACCCCAATTTGGGTCTTGTCGAGTTTTAATGTTTTCTTAATAAGCTAATCAGTTTCCATCGCTGCTTTATATTCACCCAGCATGGCCAGGTGGTTTAACCTTGCACGTTTTAGTAATGCCTGTTTTGCCGCCGGGATATTTTCTGTTTTACCCTGCCAGGCTTGCAGTGCGGTTTGCTGCAGGGCGCGTCCGTAGGATATGCTCAGGTTCCATGGTGCATCCACTGCCTGCTGGTTGATGGCATTGAGGTTGATGGTGGCTTCTTCCGGCCCCTGTCCTCCGGAGAGAAAATTTATACCGGGCATGGCTGTTGGTACGGTGCGGCGTAGTACTTTTACGGTGGCTTCTGCAACTTCTTCCGGCGATGCACGGCGCCTGTCTTTGCCCGGCAGTACCATGTTGGGTTTGAGTATCATCAGTTCGAGTACCACATTGTGCCGGTTCAGGGCATAAAATACTTCATGCTGTACGGCTTCGGTAACTTCGGCATGGCGATCTATATCATGGTTGCCATCCATCAGTACTTCCGGTTCGACGATGGGTACCAGCCCCTCTGCCTGACACACGGCGGCATAACGTGCCAACATTTCTGCATTGGCTTCGATGCCGTGTTGTGAAGGGACATTATTTTCTATGCTGTAGACTTCGCGCCATTTGGCAAATCGTGCGCCCTGTTGTTTGTAACCACGCAGGCGTTCAGCCAGCCCATCCAGCCCCTGGGTGATGAGATCACCGGGTGACAATGCCAGTGGGACTTTACCTTTATCGACCTTGATGCCGGGAACGATCTTTTCGGCCCATACAGCTTCTGGAATGGCTTTACCATCATCTGTTTTCTGCACTAGTGTTTCTTCGAACAGGATAGTACCGCTGATGTATTCTCCCAGACCTTTTGTCGTTAGCAGTGCACTACGCCAGATTCTGCGGTTCTCTTCAGTAGATTTCACATCGATCGCCTTAAAGCGTTTTGCGATGGTAGGAGCGCTTTCATCAGCGGCGAGTATTCCTCGCCCTGTTTGCACCATATCGTTAATGGTGGCTTCCAGTTCGTTTATATACTGCATATCCTCACCTTTCCAGTTGTGTTTATATGGTCAGTCTATCTAGCCTCTCTGACTGACAGGCTATTAGCCTCATCGATAGTATAACTTTACCTAAAATACGGGCTATGAAAAATGATATATGTTGGCTATTTTGAGGATAAAGGTGACGCCAGGATACTTTCGGGATCGAGCCTGCGTATGTCGTTGAATTAAGACAGTTAAAGTCTTTGATAGGAACTCATATAACTACTTAAAATGGTATTTTTATACCCGGAGCAGGACTAGAAGGAAGAGCACATCCCTTTTAGATTATTGCGGTATTTATTTTTAGCATACTCATAGTTAAGCTTTACAATTAACTTACTAAGTCACTACCTACTGATAATTAGTTTCAGCTATTTGTTGAACCATTTTCAAAATTTTTGGCACTCGTGCCTGACTTGTAGGATCTATTGGCATGTGTCCATAAACAGCATCTACAAATTGATTATTGTTTAACAGTATTGAAAACCGTTTGGCCAATTCATTAACTAGCTTTGCATCGGAGCTTTTAACTTCATCGATAATTTTTGGCCTGCCGTCCAGGACTGTGATGATATCTTCAATATCATGACTCATCAGGAAATCACCTGCACCTCGTCCATCAAAGGCTTCAAGCTTGGTTATTAAAAAATAGGGAGCTGAAACCATTTTAATTGTCTTGCCCGATGGCAGTTGAATCGTTACAGCATTTTTTGTGGCTGGTACATACCAATGATTTCCAAACCCCAATATTTTCGAGTCAGTTGGCATCACATCAAGAATGACACTATCTGCTTTCCAACGACAAATTGGCGCTCCATCGCTCATATCTTCCTGAAAACCTTTTTTACGTAACTTTTCTGATAACCGATGATAATCTACCAGTGAAGCAACCTGTACAATGGCATCCACATCTTTCGTTACTCGAATCGAGTGGTGCTGCAGGATCGGTAATAAGTAAACCTGTTGCACAGCCACCAATAAATACCATTTCATCAGCCAGCTCTTCTAACTGTTCAACAGCAAACATTAAAATTTCAATATTTGGATTTTCCATTTCTCTCCATTTTCCCTGTCTTATTGTGCCAGCCGTTTTTTAATTTCATCAATTGCAAAAGCACGCTCTCTTGCCTGACCACCCCTAATGGCATCTACCAGCACCAGCAATTCATAAAGATCTGAATCTATTCTTGAGGCTTTTGGTGCCGATTTGTATAAGGGTGAAAATGACATTCCCCGTACTTCACCCGAAGGATCCGGCCAAACCGGTGGCGGCTCACCATCCCTGACAAAGAATTCTTTTAGCGGTGCCGCTGCATGTCCGGTAGGCATGCCTCTTAGCAATCCCCCTCTTTCAGGTACAAATACATACCTTAAACCATGAATTATAAATTCTTCAAGGTTTCTATAGGACGGAGTAATCATATCCTGCTTCTGTATCGCCAGGTTTGCAGATATCGCCCGTTTGATTGCCGAATGCACTTCTGATGGACTCATACTCAGTTCTACAGCCAGGCTGTTATAGGCCCAGCTTCTATCGCCAATGGCTGCCAGCTTAAGTAGTACAAGTATGTCCTGTGGTTTAAGTACCATGCCTATGCATTCTCTATTCGGGATTTGCGAATAGAGAATAACACTGATTAGATATATAAAACAGCAGGATTCAAATTTAAATACTTGAGGAGTTAGCCACCTTTCAATGCAAACAACACTTTTTATATTTTTTCCCGCTGCCACAGTGGCATGGATCATTGCGACCTACAGGTGGTGTTTCATGCCTGAAGGGTTGAGATACAGGAGACGCTTCATTTCTACGGGCTAACCAGTAAGCATGGATTTCTCGCACTTTGGGAGTAATGGCTTTCCTGATTTTATTGGTTTCTTCTGGTGTTTCAAACTCGTGTGCAGCCCAGTTGGTTGATTCGGTAAAGGCCAGAATCGGGGCCAGCAATATTTTCATATTCAATTCATCAACATTCCACTGTTCTCTGGATAATGCCACTCCTCGGTTATAACCTTCACACCATTCATCAACGATGGGATATATTTTACCATCCACTTCACGTTCCAGAAAAAGCGGTTCAAAACTTTGAGGCTGATTCATCAATGTCGCTGTAATTGTATTCATATGGCGCATCATCAAGTTTAAAACAGTTTCAAAATTTTTTTCATTTTCCCATTCCGGTTCAAATTCTCCCCAAATGACTGGCAGCCATTGTGAAGGAGGAATAACTACCGGGCCACTGACTATTGCGGTAAAAAAACCGTCAAGTTCGGATACATCGAGAATACCTTCATCTTTATTAGCCTCATTGATTTCATCATCACAACGATTGAGTAGAAAATCATCCAGGAATTCGAGTTCTTTATCAGTCAGTATTGTGTTCATAATTTATCTAGATACTGTTGTGTGAATACTCCACCAGCTATAGGCCGGTGGCTTCAAATTACGGCTGAAAGCCGGTTATTCAGGTTAAAGCCGGGGGATTTACAGACCCCAAAAGGAAACTTTATATATAAGTCCATGGGGTCGCACCAGAATAACTCATTGAATTATACCTATAAACTCTTTGAAAGGTGTTCATATAACTACTTAAAATGGTGTTTTTATATCCGGATCAGGATCTGTTAGAAAGAGCCCATTCCTCAAAATATTATCTCAGTTCCTTTACTAATTAGCTGTACTCAATAATATCAAATATGTTTTGTATATTGTCGACCTGCTCTGGTTTTAATCGCTGTCCGGGTCGTGGATCGATGGATATTATTCAATATCGTTGATTTAATATCTAACGTCATCTCCTCTGTATAGTCTTTCAATTCTTCAAGTTCATCTCTAATTTGATCGGCCATTTCATCAATAATATCTTCACAGTTTTTAACACTGATAGATTTCCCAAAATCAATAAGTCGTTTTCGATCAGGAAATTCCTTTGATTTTCCAAGGCCAAGTGCCAGAGTGTCTGCAGGATTATAAATTTGCGTATTCACTACATCGTATAGAGGACTTAAACGCATATCATCCAGTTTATCGTATAACATGGCATAGTTCTTTAAGTGCGCATCTCCATTACCTGCCATGCAACTATGCACCAGCATTTTAAATAAGGTTTTATGATCATCTTTTATATTTGAGGAGTAAACACTCAGCACTTTACTCATTGATTCATAGCTCGACCGATATTTATCATTTGTCGATTTACCCTGTAACACCGCCATATCTTCCATCGCCCGGCAACTACCATCGCCTTTTAAATCAAATCGACGCATCACAAATAATTGCTGATTGTCTGACAACCAGAATTCAGGTGTATCAATCTGACAGGATTTTGCTAACCGCATACAAATATATTCATTGATGGCGAGCTGAGGAAACTCATCATCACCGCTTTTAACAATTAACGTTGGTAATATAAACGCAGATTTTTCTGTCACCCCGGTGGTTTCCGGCACCATAACTTTTGGTTGTACTCCACTGATACTCGATTGTAATAAGTATTTATTAACCAGTTCTTCAAAGAGGTCATTACTTCCCTGCCAGGCCAGAATTTCAGCAAGGTTTTCTGTGCTTACGTTTTCCTGGTCGATTCCCTGAGTCTCGTAGCTAATGCATCCGATTCCTGAGTTACCCTGTAATGCCAGAAACAACATTTCATCTACCTGTATCTGTTTACGTAGCCGTTCCGTAATGCGGTAGCGAATAAAACCCTCCGGGATATTCATTTCAAATATCGGAAATAAGGCACCACTTTGATAAGCACGTTTTTCTAACGGCATAGCCGCTGCTACCGATAACTTTGCGTCAGAATGGTAGGAGAAATCAAACTGAGGATTCTTTTCAAGCAGACCTGACACTTCTCCTGCAACCTTAATATCAATCCGGCGAATACGCTGATCCGTGTTAATCTTCATCAAACAACCCCGGTAACTCCGCTAAGGTTGGACGTCGTTTCATCTCCAGCATCAGGGAGAAACCAAGTGACATAGCGTAATCCTGTACCTTCAATATACTTCCACGAAAAATACCGTTTTCGATCTCACTTATTTCCCGTCGAGATAACCCTGAAATTAATGCGGCATCAGTTTGATTCTGCTGTCGAGCCTTACGTTCTAATTTTAATTTTGAGCCAATTTGCTCTATAAACGGATCCATATTTCACCTTAAAGAACATTTGATGTAACTTATATATTACATTATAGCCTTATTAATCATTTATGACATATATTCATTACAAACTGATAGAGCAATAATGTAATAACATGAATACCTTGATTAAGAACATTGGTACTAACCCCTGTCTTTAATCTGACAACATTTTCATCTATATACTTGATAATAAAGCTGGATAGGAGTTTTATTGTAAAGTGAACAGGTATTCCCCAAGAAAGGTGGTAAAAAATATGTATAAAAAACCTTCCACCTTGTTTTGGCTGCTAATATTTTTACCGCTGATTACTACAGCCCAATGGCAGGATGAAACATCCAAACAGACTGGCCCTTCACTGCCTGAGCTTATCTACAATTCAACAGAACATTTTACCAATATCGATTCCGTAAACCTTGATGGCCTGCTACAGCGCATTGGTGATTCTCGACTGGTTTTACTGGGAGAAGCTTCACACGGAAGTGCTGAATTTTATGACATGCGTGCACGTATCACCCGGGAGCTGATTGAGAAGAAGGGTTTTAATATCATTGCGATTGAAGGTGACTGGCCTGATGTTGAAAGTATCGATCATTTTATCCGCGGCTCAGATCATGACCCTATTTTAAACAACGATTTTTCCTCAACTCCGGGGTTTTCACGTTTTCCGAGATGGATGTGGATGAATCATTCAGTGTCCTCTTTTGTTCAGTGGTTAAAAGATCATAACCAGTCTATTAATTCAGCCGAAAATACAGCTGGCTTTTATGGGCTGGATATCTACAACATGGTCGGCTCAATCGAAGCTGTGCTCAATTACTTACAGGGTGTTGACCCACAGATGGCCGAAGTTGCACGTTGGTCATATGCCTGCCTGAAACCGAGGATTGCTGATCCGTCGCACTATAGTCGCGTTATGCAGTCCGGTAGATTTAGAGGATGTGAATACGAAGTTCTGTCAGTGTTACAGAACTTACTCCAAAAACAGGAGTTCTATAGTTATCTGGATGGACATCAGTTTTTTAATGCCTTACAAAATGCACGACTGGTAATGAGCGCCGAACGTTATTACCGAACCTTGTATCACACCGGTAGCAAGTCATGGAATCAACGTGATCAACATATGTTCGACACCTTACTAGAGGTTCTGAATTTCCGTGGTCAAAAATCAAAAGCGATTATCTGGGCACATAATTTACATGTTGGTGATGCCCGCGCAACAAAGATGAGTGCGCATGGTGATTTTAACCTTGGTCAACGTGTTCGTGAAACCTTTGGAGATAACGCTTACTTGATTGGTTTCGGCACCCACCATGGTACCGTGGCAGCGGCATCCAGATGGGGAGGATCGGTTGAAGTCATGCAGGTTCCACCTTCTGGTAGCGATAGTTATGGGCATTTATTTCATGGTGTAGATGCAGATAATTTTCTGCTCCCATTGCGCAACCCTGTGCTTGATATTACGCGCAAAAAGCTGCTGGCCAAAAGACTGCAACGATCAATCGGCGTAGTCTATGACCCCGAAACCGAATTAAAAAAGAATTACGCTTACAGCTCATTGCCACGTCAGTTCGATGAATATATCTGGTTTAATGAAACACAGGCAGTGAAGCCATTAAAGCGGTAAAAGCTGTGCCTGAAGCACAATAATTTTGTTACTCTCCATGCTCGAATTAGCGGGTAATATTTATCACGCAATAAGGGGAATAAAATGTCTCGGGTAATCATAGGAAATATATTTCTACAACAACCTCGTTGGAAAGTTTTTATCGGGGTGCCACTGATTTACCTGCCTCTGGTAACCACTGTGTCTTTTGCCATTTTGGGTGTGCTGCTGGTTAGAATGCATCTTAATATTTGTAGGCGGTACAAATATAAAATCTTATTGGGACTTTGTACCCAAATGGATTTCACACCGATATCGATACAGCAATCAGATTGTTTATCATACCGGATCAAAATGGTACAACCTGAGAGTCATCCGCCTGTACTGGTTATTTAACTGTAAACTCTACTGCCCACTCAGCGTGGCTCTGTTCCGTTACCTGGCTTACCTGGTCATGATCGTTGAAAACTGGTGGTGTCCTTTTAACCATGATAAAAAAAGTAAATACCGTAATAGTGCTATAGATAAATCCTACTGGCACCTGCATGACTATGAAAAGAATAAACTTCACCCAGATGATTTAAATAATCCTACATGGAATGAAGAAGCTGAGAAATTACAGAGTTAAGGACTGAATACAATCAATCCCCGTCAGCATCACCTGCCGGATCAGATTTTTTCATAGCTTCATCTGTTTCTGCTTTTCTACCTGCTGGTTTTTCAACTATATCCAGCTCATCTTCAGGCCAGTCGCTAAAGGGGTACGGAATGTCATTACTATTGAAGCTCATAAACTGAAACACCTGATATATGTAGCTGGCAATACTGCGACTAAGATGACGAAATTGCTTATTGGTATCACCGGTTACCAGCTTATTCACAAACTGAAAAGTAATGATCAAAATCAACAGTGTTGCTGCCATCTGGTAAAAGATGGAGAACAGCAGAATATATGCTCCGCGCTTCCAGGTGGATGGTTGTTTTATGTTATTTTCTATATCGTGGTTCATTTTGACTTCTGAGTCCTCTTTGGCCTAAATGTATTTTACTTTTACTCAATTTTTGAGTTAATAGCATACCTTGTACTTCGCCCCCCAGCAGGTAATAGAACTAAACAGCCCTTTTCAACAAGGTCAGAAAGATCTCTGGTTGCGGTTGCTTTACTTATTTTGGTCAGACTTTTATATTTACTGGCGTTAATGCCCTGTGTAAATTGCTCTCCTGAGAAATCGAGTAATCTATTCAAGACTTTAACCTGTCGTTCGATAAGCACTGTCTGGCTATGAACCTGCCAGAAATTCGCTTTAATTATGACCCTTTTTATTCTATCCAGTCCCTGTTGGAGCGCTTGTACCAGACAATCCAGGAACCATTCAATCCATTCAGTAATATCCATACATGAATCAGCCTGCTTTTGAAGCTCTGTTTCACAACTTTGTGTTTTTTGTAAAATATTGTAATAGGTATTTCGACTGGCTTCGATACTGGCACTGAGTGAATAAAATCGAATACTGGTTTTTTCAGCTTTAGCAAGCATTCTATCGGTTACCGCTCTGGTCACTCGACCATTACCATCATCAAAAGGGTGTAGAGTTATTAACCAGAGATGGGCTATAGCAGCTTTAAGCAGACCCTGTTTTGAGTCCTCTTTTATCGTACCCGGCTGGTTTAACCAGTTTAAAAACAGGTCTATTTGTTGATTTAGACTTTCACGGGGAGGTGCTTCAAAATGAATAATTTCTCGCCCACCCTGTTGTGACACAACCTGCATCAGATCATCTCCACGGAGCTGGCCAACAAGAGTATCTTTATATAATGATGATTGTGGAAATAGAGCTGACTGCCAGTCAATTAGCATATCAATAGTTAAAGGGATTTCTGCAAATTGAGTAGCCTGTTTTAGCATTTCAACCAGGTTATCGGTCTGCTTTGTTGCTACTGGCAAACCAGCCTGAGAGAGTCCTAGTTGTCTGGCTACGGAAGAGTGCACTGAACCCGCATCAAGATGTTCACCTTCAATTTCAGAAGTTTGTAATGCATTTTGTATTAACGCATCCATCTCAGCCAGCTGATCTAAATTTTCCGGCAGATCTCTGGCTCTACCAATCAGTTTTTTTTGAAGGCCGGTTACGACTTCTAGTTTATAGTCCAGCTTTTCCTGTTGAAAAATAAAATTTGGCCAGTTTTTTGACTGCCAGATATACATATTCCGCCTATATTAATTAAGAGTGATTCGATTATCACCCTATATTCGAATCATATTATGAGCCGAATAATAGCTATTAATCGGCTCATGGGCAAATAATGATTAATTATCCATCAATTTGTCTTCTGAACTTCATACTGCACCCAAAGCTCATGAACATCTCCGGGTTCAATAGTCACTACATCTTCAGCTGCATTACTGCTTTCCACGCACAGCATTTTTTTATAACCCTGCAAGCCAAGATCTCCCATCTTTTCTGCTGTTTCCTGCCAGGGGTTCCACACCACGGTTGAGTGACTGCCTATTTTTTTTATAATAATATTTCGCTTCAGCTGCTTGTCCTCAATGACACAGTCGTTGAAGGTATCGAGGTAAACTCTATCAACTTCCTGTTCAATCACTATCGGTCCAAACTGACGCTTACGTTTAAAGTTTTCTAGCTTATCAAGGTAATCGGTGTGATCCAGGCCGTGTAAGAAAACTTCACTGACATCGGCCACATTGAAATATGTATGCAGTGCCTGGCCAATAGTCACAGCGCTATCGCCATTATTATGGGTAATGAGTTCCAGTTCGAGTTTGTAGCCAATGGTCAGGTTAAACTGAATACTCGTATCAGGCAGCCACATATGATCATTTTCTGGCTGCCTGTGCATGCTGAATATTATACGGGTACCGCCATTCTCCAACGCTTCTGTGCTGAGTACCTCCCATGATGTTGTTCGCGCAAAACCATGTGCCGGAAACTCAGTTTTAGATTCATGAGCACCAAACCATGGCCAGCAAACGGGGATGCCTCCACGTATTGATTTACCTGCTGCAAAGGTTGCATCTTCTGATAACCAGATGACCTCTTGCTCTCCTTTTGGAATCCAGCTTAAAACGTGAGCACCCTGCAGACTTATTAAAGCACTCGCATGTTCATTCATGACTTTAATGACAGGGATATCACCTTCACCTGATTCTATGCAGAGACTGTAAAGCTCATCCTGTAGCAAAAACTGCTCGTTTAACTTTTCTAATTCTACTGTGTTCATTTGAGTCTCCTGCAAGTTACTGTAGTAAGCATACAGGAGTAATGAATGAATAATTAGCTGGAAGAAAAATTTCGTATTTCAAAACTGGAAAATTTATCTCTAAATTGATTTACAACAGCTAATTCCAATTTAGGGGAGGTGACCACTCTCTTTGATTCATCAAGACAGCTGGTTGTTACACAGTGCTGAATTACATAATTCTCAGCACCCAGATCGGTTAATTCATTAACCAATGTAGAAAGCTGCTGTTTATCCAGCATATCGGGATGCACCGTGGTTCTAAATTCATAAGTCACTCCACTATCAATAATGGCTCTGGCACTTTTCCAGGCTTTTTCTCCAGAATCTTTAACACCGGTGATTTTTTCATAATCCGCTTTAGCAGATTTCATATCCAGACCTACCCAGTCAGTCAATGGTAAAACTTGTTTTAAACGATCTGGATAAATTCCGGCTGTGTGCAAACCTATCTTGAAGCCCATCGCTTTGACCTGTTGGATGGCTGACTCAAGACCAGATTGCAAAGTGGGTTCTCCACCGCTGAACACAACAGCATCCAGTAAACCTTTACGTTTTTCCAGTAAAGCTAAAACGTATGACCAGGGTATATTATTTTCATTTTTGCGAGGTAACAGATCGGTGTTCTGACAATATCCGCAAGACCAGGGGCAGCCTTGCATGAATATAACAGCAGCCAGTTCACCGGGGTAATCGATAGTTGTGAGCGGGGTTAATCCTCCCACAACTATCGTATTATCAATGTCTTGCGGGCTTCTCATTAAAAAATTGTCGATCGGCATGCTCAGACTGTTTACCCGGATTAAATGAAGTTACCGGACGGTGATACCCCATGACTCTGGTCCACACTTCACAGCGGGTACGTTCTTCTTCTTTGAGATTAATTGATGGTGCTTGCATAGTGACTATCCTCTGGATTATTTAATTCAATTTGTTTCTTAATAATTAATTCTTCATCACATTTTGGGCAAAATTCATGTTCGCCACTCAGGTAACCATGTTCTGGACAGATTGAGAATGTCGGTGTGATGGTGATGTAGGGAAGGTGGAAATTACCTAATGATCGTTTCACCAGTTTTTTACAGGCTTCGATGCTCGAAATACGCTCATTCATGTATAAATGTAAAACTGTGCCTCCGGTATATTTTCGTTGTAAATCATCCTGCATTTCCAATGCTTCAAATGGATCATCCGTATAACCTACCGGCAATTGTGATGAATTGGTGTAGTAAGGACGATCAATAGTGCCCGCCTGCAATATATCCGGATAACGTTTGAGATCTTCTTTGGCAAATCGGTAAGTCGTGCCTTCGGCAGGTGTCGCTTCAAGGTTATACATGTTGCCGGTATCTTCCTGAAATTCGACCATGCGTTCACGAATATGATCCAGTAAACGAATAGCCAGTGCTTTACCTTCTGTAGTTGTAATATCTTCTTTATCATCACTAAAGTTACGGATCATTTCATTGATACCGTTTACCCCGATGGTAGAAAAATGATTACGCAGGGTTCTAAGGTATCGTTTGCTGTAGGGGAACAGCCCTGCATCTAAATGACGCTGAATAACCTTACGTTTTATCTCCAGGCTATTACGGGCAATGTTGAGTAAATCATCAAGCTGAGCCATCAGCTTAACTTCATCACCCTGATAAAGATGTCCTAATCGAGCACAGTTCACGGTAACGACACCCAATGATCCAGTTTGTTCAGCAGAGCCAAACAGCCCATTGCCGCGTTTCAATAATTCAGTCAGATCCAGTTGCAGGCGGCAACACATGGAACGAATCATATTCGGTTTGAGTTCTGAGTTGAGGAAATTCTGGAAGTATGGCAAACCATATTTCGACGTCATCTCAAACAGCCGATCTGCATTTTCTGAATCCCAGATAAAATCATCAGTGATGTTGTAGGTGGGAATCGGAAAAGTAAAAACACGACCCTTGGCATCACCAGCCATCATCACTTCGATGTAAGCACGGTTGATCAGGTCCATTTCAGCCTGCAAATCACCGTAGGTAAAATCCTGTTCTTCACCGGCTATGACAGGCACCTGATCCTGTAAATCTTCCGGACAAACCCAGTCGAAAGTCAGATTGGTAAAAGGTGTTTGTGTTCCCCAGCGAGAAGGCACATTCAGGTTATAAATCAGTTCCTGCATTTGCTGCCGGACCTGCTCAAAGCTTAATTGATCTTTGCGCACATAGGCTGCCATGTAAGTATCGAATGAACTAAAAGCTTGCGCACCAGCCCACTCATTTTGCAAGGTACCGAGGAAGTTGACTATTTGCCCCACCGCGGAGGACATGTGTTTGGGTGGGCCTGCCTCGACTCGGCCCTGAATACCATTCAGACCTTCATTCAACAGGGTTCTTAGTGACCAGCCGGCACAGTAACCTGCGAGCATATCCAGATCATGAATATGAACATCACCTTCACGATGCGCTTCACCAATCTCAGGAGGGTAAACATGGCTGAGCCAGTAATTCGCAATCATCTTGCCCGACGTATTGAGAATCAGGCCACCCAGTGAATAGCCCTGATTGGCATTAGCACTTACTCGCCAGTCCGATTTATCCAGATATTCATTCACTGCTGACGACACATCAACCAGCGTACGTTTATCTTCTCTTAGTTTGTTGTGTTGCTCGCGATAAACAATGTAAGCACGGGCTGTTTCAATGTGATTAGCAGAAATCAACACCTGCTCAACCACATCCTGTACCGCTTCAATATCTGGTATTTGTCGGTTGCTATAACGGTGGCTTAATACTTTTATAACCTGTCGTGTTAGTAACTGAGCTTCAAAACTATCAAATTCACTGGTGGCTTGCCCGGCCTTTTCCAGTGCTTTTTCTATACGATTTTTGTCAAATGATACATCGGTACCATCTCGTTTAATCAATCGTTGCGGTAGTGAAATAATATCTGTTACAGGTTCAGCTGTCATTTTCATATTCTCTTGGGTAATTTTTAGACTACTATATATTGTTATTAGTTTTTATCTTACCTACTATATATTGTGTTTTTATTGCTGGAATTGATTTATGTCAATTTTACTTTTTATTATTAAATTAGTAATTAATAAAGTAGCCTGATGTAAATCATGTTGAAAAGGAGGAATCATGGCTACTATTCGGGGTCCACAAAAGTAAATAGAATTATCATGAGTCTTGCAGCAGTTACATCTCATTTACAGCAAACGCTTGATCCGGTCGTGTCCCGTTTTATCAAACCACGGATTCTGAGCAGCATTGCGACCAGGATGCCACGGAAATTAAATTACCTAGTGGTAGAGAAACTACTCAATAATGCTTTTGCTGAACAGATTGGCGATGGAGATTTTGAATTTCTTGAGGGTCGTGTACTTCAGGTTGAGATTATTGATGCCAACCTGTTTATTGGATTAAGTTTTAATCACAACAGAATTATCTGTAACCATTTTAACAATCTGGCCTGCACATCTGATGCAACGCTTTCTATCGATACTCTAAATGCCATTAACCTCGTGCAGCAGGAAGTTGATCCGGACACATTGTTTTTTCAGCGTAAGCTAAAGATTAATGGTGATACCGAACTGGCTCACCATGTTAAGAATACAATTGATACACTTGATCCTGAGGTTATTCCGGGCTTTATGTTGACGTTGATGGAACAATATAAGTTAAGGGCATTTGTTTAATATTTGTAGGGTTCGCCGTGCGCACCATTGAGTTTCAGTAGCAACAACATTGGTGCGCGCGGCGCACCCTACCTATACTTCAGTGATGTTTTTAACTGGAACATATTTCATTCCTTCAATCCCTAACCAGTATCCATTGCAAAACTCATAATCACCTACAAGAGCATCTTTACTCACATCAACTCCCTGCATCATAGCGGCCAATTGATCGACCGCTTTAAGTGTATCTACAGCACTCACTGGCACTATTCTCAGAATTTCGATTCCAGCATCTTTCAGCTCAGTCCATCGATCAAATAAGTAATTTACTTTTGCTGACTGCGTTTCGATTCCATTTATCTGCGCAAAGCTATCCCCTTCCTGAGTTTTTACCTTTAAGCCCTGCTCATAATCCAGGCACTTTAGCTGGCAGTCATCTTTAGGAAGTTTGTGGTGTCTAGCTGTAAAACAGCGTGCCGAGTATGCCAGTGGCATTCTTCCGAAGACCCGATATTCGAGTTCAATACCGAGGGACTGACAGTGACTTATCATCGGGGCTATATCCTGCTGACCAAGTTCGACCGGAATACACCAGCGACTCATGCCCTGTTTTTTAAGGATATCTATTGCCCGGTTGTTGTAAACATTGATGGCAGTACCAGCCACAAAGGCATTTCCATTATCATTTGCGACCTGAATTGCAGCCATGTCATTGGCTTCGATCAGGTAATCTTTTTGTTTTGCTATTTTACTCAGATATTTTAATTCAGAATCAGCTTCTAACAGAGTCAGGGTTGATAACACTACCTGCTTGCCAGCCTGAGTTAACAGTTCTGCAATGTCCAGCCAGTCCTGAAACTTCATAGTACGTCGTTTTGAGCATACCGTTTCACCAAGATAAACAATATCTACAGGGCTTGAAGCTATTTTTTTATAAAAAGAAAAGTAGTCTTCCTGTGACCAGAAATAGGGCACAGCTGCTAATGATATTTTCATAAGTAACCACTCAGAGAATTTAGATTTCTCCCTGATTCAAGGCATTTTTGCACGGAAAATGTGAGCATATATTTAATATGTGACCATTTGAGTACGAAAATAACGCCGAAGCAGGGTGGAAGATAATTTCTATGTGTGATTACTTTTTTCATTGCCAATCCCTTTCGTAAGCGCCAATGGTGGTTTGTTTGCCTTCCGCCAAACTGGCTAATTTATTGATGGAATCTGATGAAACTTTTTCACCGGTATTCTCAACTCTATCAATAGCTTCACGCCAGGCTTTGGTCACCGTCGCCACATAGGCCGGGCTTCGTTGTCGCCCTTCAACTTTTATAGCCACCACTCCTGATTGAATAAGCTCTGGCAGAATATCCATGGTGTTTAAACTGGTGGGTTCTTCCAGTGCATGTTCAACATGACCATTCACTTCGAAGCGCCCTTTGCATAAAGTTGGGTAGCCGGCACTTTCATTTTCTGTAAACTTATCGATCAATAGTCCATTCAGGCGAGATTCAAGCACTTCACCTTTATCTTCCCACTGCACAAAGGCTGCCGGCGAACAGACGCCCAGTGTATTGGGTGACTCTCCGGTTAAATAAGATGACAGGTAACAGCGGCCTTCTGCCATAATGCATAAACTGCCAAAACCAAATACTTCAATTTCTACCGGTGCAGTTTTGGCTAGTTTTGATACTTGTGCCAATGATAAAACCCGGGGCAATACGGCGCGTTTAATTCCAAAATTGTTAAAATAGAAATTAAGGGATTCCAGATTAGTGGATGAAGCCTGAACTGATAAATGGATGGGAAAGGTATCTGATTTTGAACGAATATAATCCATCACACCCATATCTGCGACAATCAGCGTATCTATTCCAAGTGCCATCGCCTGATCTACAGAGTTAGTCCAGCGCGCCCATTTGCTTTCCCGGGGATAGGTATTTATCGCGCAATAAACTTTACAGTTTTTTGAATGAGCATAACTAATTGCTTTACCTATCTGCTTTTCAGAAAAATTTAATCCTGCAAAATGGCGCGCATTGGTTTCATTTTTAAGCCCCATATAAACAGCATTCGCACCATTATCAACGGCTTTCACCAGGGATTGATAATTACCTGCAGGACATACTAGATCCACGATCTATTCCTCAAAATATAAATGAAAACATATTCTAGATAGAAATAAAATCTCATCATTGACCTATATCAACAGGACTCTTTTCGACTATTAAGTCATTTATGCACTTTTTTCTATTTAATTACATCGGCAGCTGCTACATTTCTCATCAGTCTTTAACTCGAATAATGAATGGTTTAGTTGTGATCCTAAGAAATTTACTAAAAAGCTTTGCAGGAAATAAATCCTCTGATAATGAAATCGAACAACAGGAGATCTTTGAAGAAAGCGCTAAAGAACGTGATCATTTCATGGGTAAAATCTATAAAGCAGTTTCAACCCACAGGGATAGTGAAGCAATATATCTACTACTAGAGCGGTATGATATTTCCAAAACATCATATAAATACTACGAAGAACTGTTCGATCACATGCAAAAATGGGGACCATCAAGAACTCTACTTTGTTTCGGGCGCCTGATTATCGATATTTTGAATGAGGAGCGGCGCTACGGCAGAGCCCTGTTTTATATTGAAAAATGCCAGCAGGTCAGGCCTCAATTTATTCTTGCCGATTTATCCCAAACTGTTTTTTATGCCAAAATGGCAGTCGAGGCTGACAAGCTGGATGTTGCCAGGAACCTGGTCAGTAATGCTGAGAAAAGATACGGAAACATGGTCAATCTCGAATTATGCACCAAGCTCATTACTCATATAAATTTAGCCTGAAATATCAGAGGTTCGTATATACGTTTGCTGAATAACCCAGGCATCACTACTGGCTCGATGACGCTCGGAAGTAGATACCTCAATGACTTTATTTTTAATTTCATGCCAGTGATCCATCTGGCTTTCGCTGAGTATCATCTCTAACGGGCTAATATAAAATGTCCGGGTGACACCAGCCTGAAAAAATAAAACTTCTAGCCAGGGTTTATCAACCACCCAACCATCAGAATAAACTGTTTTTTCATGTAACAATTCATTCAGTTTTAGCACAACATCTTTTACAGATTTACCATGATGCAACAATGTATCCCGTTGAATGTGGTGTAACTTTTCAGCTGTCGTATCCCAGTGCTTCCATTCTTCAACCGGGTGAATCAAAGTGGAATATCGAGACCCATTGTCAAGTGCCACACCGACTTCTATCGGATAGCTCAGCGGATCAAAACCTGATGCTTCTACATCAATAATATTCGGTTTGAAATCTTTGCGTTTAATCATCCCTGTTTACTCAATATGTTGCAGTTATAAAACGACCTAAACTTAAGTGTAGTTAAATCCATCTAAAATTCTACACTCAAGCTCTTTAAACTGAAAGAGGTGTCTGAAAAACTTACTTTTGCGTAGGATGCGTCGTGCGCACCATGAATTTCAGCAGCAAATAAGGTTCCAGTACCTACCGCTTTGGTCAGCACAATGGCATCACCCAGTTGTAATCCACTTTTGCGCCACACTTTATTGGGGTCAATCAAACCATTAACTGTTAACCCAAATGCCAGTTCGACCCCTTCGCTGGAATGACCACCAACTAATACAGCGCCCGTTGGCTGGATTAACACAAAACAACAGCACACTGAGAAAATTGCTTTCATCAATCCATAATGTATCAGATTGAAATCCTGCTTTCGATGTCAGTTTTTATAAATTCATCACTGGAAAATTTATAGGGATTTTCAGTATGAATAGTTTCGTCTTTTGCATCGTTAAAAATATTTTGGCCGAATTGAATTTTCTGGCTTTAGCAATACTGAAAGGTTCAATTTCAACTTCATGTGCCCATTTTTCATTATCAAATACAATGTCATCCTGATGATTTACAGATCTTGCATTTTTCCTGCCGACAGGAAGACAACACGCAAGACCTGTATTTTGTTATATCGATTTCAGGTATTGCACCAGATCCATTTTTTCTGTTGCGCTTAATCCGGTTGATAATACAGTGTCATAGTGTTCGACTAAGGCTTCCAGGCTGGCATGTGCTCCATCATGAAAATAAGGTGCATGCGAACCAACACCTTTTAATGGCGTCGTTCTATAAG
Source organism: Gammaproteobacteria bacterium (assembly GCA_018669845.1). Lineage (GTDB taxonomy): Bacteria > Pseudomonadota > Gammaproteobacteria > JACNJF01. The sequence goes on from JABHSO010000169.1 coordinate 22,717, forward strand.
AGCCAATATGACTACCACGCTGTGCATATCCAGGATCACATCCTGTTTGCTCAGGGCTATGTCTTTTATCATCGGTAAAATTCTCACCACTGTGACAAGCTGAACAGGATGCCTTGCCATCAAATAGTAATTTCCCGCGATTTGCAGATGCAACATCAAAGCTTCCTGCTTCAGGAACCGGAGCTTGAAGGCTGTGCTGATAGATTTTAAAGCTTCAAGTTTTGCTGTCACCAGATCAGGATCGGCTTTAATATCCAGCCCCAGTTCGTCACTTTTAAAGTTCCCCTGCCCACCCATCTGGGTTATTGCTACATAGGCATTCCAGAATGAAATATCACCTTCACCGGTATAGGTTGCTAGCGAGACATCTTTCAGGCCATAAGCGGGGGGAATCAATACAGGATCATTGATGCCATTCTGATTCCAGAATGGATCATACTTTCCTTTCCCCCAGGACTGTAATTCTGTGCGCAATTGAGGTTTATCATCAAAGTAGGGGGATAGCGAGATAATCAAACCGGGATCAAGATCACGTGCAGGCCAGCCATCCAGACGTTTACCAATACCCAGTGCTACAGAGTCATCCACAGTCGAGTGACACAGTGCACAGGTAACACCGAATTTACTAGCAGTACCATTAGTATCTACCATTGCTTTGATTCCGACAATGGCATCCAGCTTTAGTAACTCAAGTGTCGTGGCAGGGTCTGTCAGGTCAGCAGTTTGCAACAAACCATCTGGCAATACTTCACTGTCTACTTTTAAACCTACAGCTAAAGCGGTAGTGGGATCTACAGTCATGACCACTTCATTTCAACGTAATACATCTGTCCAGAAAACTTCATCACCAAAAGTGTCAGAGCGAAAAGTTACTTTCGGATCAAATTCCTCGGTTACGTCTTCATCACTATTACATCCCGCTAACCTGAATATTTCATGCATAAAAAAGGCGTTTTCTTTGAACCTGATATAATTCAAATACTTACAATGAATTTCAGAAGAAAACGCCTATGCCAAACTGTACCCAACAATCCTTCTCATTTCCAGCCCTAAAACGACGTAAGATTGAAGCCGAGTTTTCTGGCGGTGATATTACCAGTGATGGAGGTGTACTGTTGCTTCGTCAGGTTGATCAGAAGCTGGGATTACTCGAAGCAGTTAACCAAATTTTCCATGACCCGCGTGACCAGGATCAGGTGAAACACTCTCAATTAAGCCTCATCAAACAACGGGTCTATGGGCTTTGCCTGGGTTATGAAGATCTCAATGATCACCAGCAGCTTCGATTAGATCCAGCGTTACAAGCAGCCGTTAACCGAGATGATACCCTGGCCAGTCAGTCTACTCTCTGTCGACTTGAGAATCGTAGTAACCGGCAGGCGATGGTGGATATTCATCAGATATTTGTGAATCAATTTATCGCTTCATTCAAAGAAGCTCCAGAAGAACTCATTCTGGATTTTGATGCGACTGACGACCCGACACATGGTCAGCAGGAACACACTTTTTATCACGGTTACTACCGGCATTACTGCTTTCTTCCCTTGTACGTTTTCTGTGGTGATCAACTCCTGATCAGTTACCTGCGCCCGAGCAACAAGGATGGAGCCAAACACAGTGGTGCCATTTTAAAGTTGCTAGTGGATGCGCTCCGGGCACAGTGGCCGGAGGTACGCATTATCTTTCGTGCTGATGGTGGTTTCTGCCGACAAAAAATATTGAGCTGGTGTGAACGCAATGACGTTTTCTATATTGTGGGTTACACCCGTAATTCACGCCTTAGTGCGATGATCCAGCAGAAATTGAAACTGGCTGAACAACGCTGTGATGACACCGGGGAAAAACAGCGTGACTTTATGGATTTACAGTATGGCGCAAAAACCTGGACGACCAAAAGGCACATCATTGCCAAACTGGAAGTCACGGACAAAGGGCCCAATCCACGCTTTATTGTCACCAATTTACCGGGCAGTGCTCAAGCACTTTACGATACCGTGTATTGCGCCCGGGGCGATATGGAAAACCGCATCAAGGAGCAACAACTGGGATTGTTTGCGGATCGCACCAGTGCACATGAATGGTGGGCTAACCAGTTTCGTTTACTACTCTCCAGTCTGGGTTATATATTGCTGGAAAGCATTCGTCGTTTGGCGTTGAAAGGGACTGAACTGGAAAATGCTCAAGCCGGTACGATCAGGTTAAAACTGCTAAAAATTGGTGCCGTCATCTTACGTAATACCCGACGTATTCGTTTCCTGTTATCAAGTCACTACCCATATCAGGATTTATTCAGATCGGTGGCGGCCAGATTGCAATCAGGATAAGGGAGAAGAGTGCTGCCCCGGCACGTTGATAAAGAATGGGGTAAGGGGAAGTTGTGTCTGGGATCTGAAAAAAGAACTAAAAAATGGTTTCTATTGCGGAAAACATGAATCAATAACCACTTTACAGACTATGAGCAGTTTTCTGTCTACCTATGAAACATTCAGGCTAACATGGTACCAAGAACCAGTAGTAGGACTGCATTCTTATAAACTTTGATTTGTTTCATGCCTTCTCCTTAATTATTTATTTCAAGAACCCGCAAGATGCTGTTGCCAGCAAAAAGGTTCCACTATTTTTCCATTAAAAATAATTTTAATTTAATGGGAACCTTTTCTAATTGAAATGCATCTTGAAGTGGAGTCACTTAAAAAGAGAACTGTTTTTAGAGGGCAAATTGAACTATGAATTCACCTATAAAAATACCGCTACCAATAAATAGCCTTATATTTATGGCATTAATAATGGTGCCAGTTTTTGTGCTGGCGCCAGAAAATCTCAATCAACCGGGTGACCCTGTTAATGGCAAGCTGGTTTATGAACATTGCCAGTTATGTCATGCTTTACAACGTAATCAAACAGGTCCAAAACACTGTAATTTATTTGAACGAAAAGCAGGCACAGTTAAGAGGTTTGACTATTCTGATGCAATGCGTAAAAGTAATATCACCTGGAATGCAAAAACACTTGATACATTTTTGGCTTCACCCTTTAAATTTGTACCGGAACAATCATGAATTATGGAGGCATCTGGGATAAAAAAACGAACCGATTTAATCAATTATTTAAAAATAGTTACACGTTCTAAAGCTTGTAAATAAACTCATCAATGTAAAAAACATTAAAACTTTAGCAGAATAAATTATGCTGCAACTAGCCAAAAATGAATACCAGGAAGTTAATGTTAAGGCCATTCCTTTACCTCCTTCCAATGTACAGGACAAAGATATAATTAAGCGTATAAAAAATGGAGATGTGAATGCCTACGGCAGTATTATGAGGCGCTATAATCAACGCATGTTCGCATTGCTCGCAGTATAACCATGGATGATGCCGCAGTGATGGATAGCGTACAGGAAGCCCATATCAAGGCTTATATGCATTTACATAAATATCTGGGACAGAGTAGTTTTTTTCCTGGCTGGCCGGTATTACTCGCAATGAGTCACTGATGTATTTTCGCAAACACAAAAAAGAGGTCAGTATGCAGGAAGATGACATACAGTCTTTAGAAAATGCAGATATTCAAACCAGCAATAAAGTCATCGATCTGCCAGACACTTCCCTGGAAAATAAACAACTGCAAAAACTGATTAATAATCACCTTGATCAAATACCAGAAGATTTTCGAACAGTGTTTGTATTACGTGCTATTGAGCAGTGCAGTGTTAAGGAAACTGCTGAAACCCTACAGATAAAACAGGAAACGGTGAAAACCAGATATTTCAGGGCAAAGCATCTGTTACGCATGCAACTTCAGCTATACATTGAATCTGCAGGAATGCAGGTGTATGAGTTTGGGGGGCATCATTGCGATATACTTGTATTTAACGTCTTAAGCCATATTCATCTGAACCCTGAAAAAACCAGGGACTAAATAATAACAGAAGCATATAATTTTAATCACCCCAGCATCCCATAAATCCACAACTGGCAACAGAGCGACCACTACCCGTTGGGCTAATATTCTTAAAGCATTAGGACATTCTGTTAAAATCAGCGAAACTTATAAAAATCAGAATGTCGATATAATGCTAGCTTTGCATGCCTGGCGTAATGCCGATGCAATTCAACAGTTTGCTGAAAAATTTCCACACAGTTTCTCAACTTTCAAGCAGTCAACAACAGCGCGCATCAATTTCCCGGGCTACAATGCAGGGAGGTAATATTCTTTTAGCAGAAGAACATGTATTTTCTCTCGATGAGCAACAGCGCTTAGCTTACTTTGAGTATGAATCAATAAGTGAGTTCCTTTTGGAAAGTACTGCCTCAATCACCGGTTAGTATTTTCATTTGTGCCTCGTTGTCATGGCTTACCTGGATCACAAAAGTATACCTAAATACTGGTTGCCATCGTAAACGTTAGATGAGCTGGCAGCTCTGTCCCTCTATCCCATATTAGTGATTTATATACCTCAGCAGGTAATTTTTGAGACTGTTTTATCATTGGAAAATAATTCTATGTGAAACCACTATTCAGTTATATCCTGTTAAATCGAGGTATGGTATTGATTGCAATATCAGCAATATTAAATATAAATATCAACTCAACTTCACGATTTATAAGGTTAAGTTTTAAGTTACCAATGAGGCCTACTAATAATTCAAAACGATACTGATAGTTTAAAATATAATGGATATGCATGAAAATTATTACTACTGAGGATAGCGAATCAGTTTGATGTCATAGACCTTATTTTTTTAAAAAGGAGATAGAGTGCAAATGGAATTTTTGAATACCCACATCTATGGGTTGGCTTTTTATATACCCTATACTTTAAAAAAATAACTTGACATAACTGAGCAAGAGAAGGATTCTTTATAATAGGGAGATAATAATTTTGGAATGGATTCTTAGCTATATTGCATTCTTCGTTGTTTTATCTGATTACCCTATTTTTTAAAATATATATCAAGGAGATATTATGCGTGAATTAACTATGGACGAAATAAGCGAAGTAAGTGCTGCAGGTATGGCAAAAGGAGCTGCATCTATTGGTCTTGCTAGTGGAATAGGTGCTGCTGCATTTGGGGCATCCTGGGGAAGTGTTGCAGTAGGTTTAGCCACTGCAGTTTCTCCAATAGCAGTTTTAGCAATAGTCACATTAACTTTTTATGGTGGTTATTCAATGGGAGAAGGAGAAGATGATTCTGACTCAAGTGATCAGTGTTTATTAAAAGATACTGCTTCAGCCACTTAATCAGAGATAAATTTTCAACCACGTGAATAGTACTTTAATTCATAAAAGTACTATTCACTAAAATCAAGTTAGGGAACTGTTATGGACAATACAACTTTGATGTTAATTATTCTACTCATTCTAATATATGTGGTGCATAAAATAAGTACTATCTCTGACGATATTAAAGAAATTAAAATCAACTCTCAAAGTCAAAATAAAATTCCAGAGTCAGTTATTAAACTACTAAATGACAATAAAAGAAATGATGCTGTAATGAGTTATAGTCAAAGTGAAGGAGTCAGTATTTCCAGGGCAAATCAAATTATTTCCAGCTATGAAAGTAATTAAAACATAGCCATGTAAACTAATTTTCGTAACCGTGATATCCATAAGATTTCAGGTATTGATCAAAACTGTATCTATCATCTTTCGAAGTAATTGAATCCAGTAATAAAGTGCATAATTCATAAACCGAGCCACAATTTGCCATGGACTGCTGCATTAATATTTCGGCATCACTCCGCTTAATATAGTTCACAAGCTCTTTGCTTATTCTGTCAATAACTACAGAATCAAATTTGTCTGAATCATTATGTGACGGACTTTCTATCGAGGCCGTTTGTGATAAATCACTGGCCCGAACAACCTCGACAATAAGTTCATATAAATCGTGCTGTTGATCGTGTTTATCTGCTCGTTGACCAACATGATTCAATTCATTCGAATATTGCTGAGACACTTTACTGACAATCTCATAATATGATCGGGAAACCAGCAATTGATTTCCTGCTGCGAATGACATCACACGCTCTGCATCATTGATGCCTGAACCCAGGCAGTTACGTTCATGATTTAAATCTTCTACAATTTTTATTGGCCCAAGATTTAACCCCATACGCACTTCATAATTAAAATCACTACCATTTTTTAATGCTGCAAATTTTTCACGAAGTTTTCGGGCAACCGGGTAAATCTGTTCAGGATCACCCAGGTAACAAATTGCCATTCCATCACCGGTATCGAGGCGAATAGTCTCCGTTTCATCCAGTTTGTTTAGTTCATTTAAAACAAGATCCTGAAAGTGTAACTTTACTTTTAATTGCTGATTAACATCCGTCACTGAATAGCTGACTATATCCATGAAGAGTACCGTGGCAAGCCATGTTCTATCTGGGTTCATTAGTTTTCCCTAAGTAAATTTTAATGCCGGTATGCAAGTTTATTCACCTCAGTTTGAGCGTCGAGATCATGAAATTTATTTAGTGAAATAACTGGGTTTTCCAAATCCAGGGAAACAGGTTGAATCACTTCATTCTGCTTGAGCTTTACATAGGCCTCAAATCGTTCACGAATCTTTCTGACATATTGAACCGGTTCAGCACCGTCTACATAACCATATCGGGCTTTACTGGAATACATTTTTTTAGACAGTAGTAACATTGCCTTTTCTGTATGATCGAACCAGCGTTTATTATCCCAGCCTTTCTGCACAGCAAGCCTTTGTGCATCCTGTACATGTCCATGCCCTGCATTATAAGCCGCCAGGGTAAACCAGATTTTCTCTGAAATGGGGATTTTTTTATCAAATCTATCTCTTAGCCAATCCATGTATTTTATACCTCCTTTGATATTACTATCGGGGTGTTCTATATTTGTTACCCCTACCGATTTGGCCGTTCTTGGCATTAATTGCATTAAACCTTTTGCGCCTGCGAAAGATTTTGCTTTCGGGTTAAAGCGACTTTCCTGATACATTTGAGCAGTAATCAGGCGCCAGTCAAAACCATATTTATCGGCATATTTGCGGGTCACTTTATCCCATGGTGATAATTTATTGAGATCTATATTTTCTATTCTACCTTTGGCCAGTCTTTTTATTGATTTCCTGCTTGTGAAATATTTTCTGTACAAAATATTATAGTACTCACTGTTTTTATTCTTTTTTATAAACTCATTTATAGCCGTTACCAGCTGCAAATTTTGGTTACGAATAGCAACAGCCTGTTCGCGTTTTTCCCCAATAGTAAAGACTGATTTTACCGGTACAGATTTAGCCAGTTCAATATCCAGAATATGCGCATCGGCCAGGGTGACATCCAGTTTTTTGGCTCCAACACTTTTAATTAACTCCTCCGTTTCCATATCTTCCGGAGCAGCCTGTAAATTAAATTCCATACCTATCAGGCTTAATTTATTCAGGGTTTCCCAATAAGCACTTGATTTTCTAACACTGATCTTTCTATCACCCGTTTCCCTTATACTTTTAAGGTTATCATCTTTATGCACAACCACATGCTGAAATTCATGATTATATGCATCTGAAAAAGTGATACCCATGGCTTCACGTTTTTTAGTAGGCTCTAAAAAACCAATAGCCAGGTCTGCCTTTCCTTCGACTAGCCAGGTTAATAATTCTTTGTGTGTAGGTGGCACCATAACTTCAAGTCGTAGGCCGTGAAATTTTGCAAATGCTCTCACCATTTCATATTCAAAACCTAACAGCTCTCCCTTATATAAAAAATAAGAAGACGCATTATTACGCAACAAAACTCTGAGCACTTTACGCTCTTTAATAACATCAAAGTCTCCCTTAAAAACTTCTTTATTGACTTCAGACAGGTGTTCCAGCTGTAGATACTGGTTCAGAGCATTCAACAGTGCAGGAGCTTCTTTGCGCACACCCCAGGCAATATCTCTTTGTCCACTAAAATTGATAGCGACCTTGAAATCATCCCGGTAACCAGAATACATCTCGACAATGTTGCTATCACGGATAGTTGCATCAATTTCACCCAATGCTAATAGATCCAGCTCCTCTTCATCCAGCATTCCAGAGGGTCTCGGGATTAAATTTATGTCTTTATATTTTTTATTTTTCAGCCAGTTAAGCGATTCCCAGAAAGTTGAACTGGGTGAGACCATGACCCGCTTATGGTTTAAGTCACTAACAACTTTGATCGTCTCATCGTTTTTACTTACTAGAACTTTTTCATGAACCTGATCCAGTGGTACCGAGAATGCAATTTTTTTTCGGCGGGAATCGGTCACCGTCAGGTTACCCACCACAATATCACCCTTGCCCGTCTCCAGGGCCGGTATCATATCGGAGAAATTATCGACAATGATCAGTTCAGGCATTAACTGATGAAAACGTGCAAAAGCTTCAGCTACTTCATGTTGTTGACTGACAGGTGAACCTTTGCGAGGCAGGTACCGCCCTCCCCCGATATTGGCAGGAATTATAATTCGAAGCTTGCCACTTTTTTTAATGGCATCGAAATCGCCTTTAAATTCTTCAACGGAAGATAATTGAGTAATTAGACGATCGGGAAGGCTGGAGCTGTGTGCTTCACTGGCAAATATAACCAGAAAAATACTGAGCAGTAACCTGAAAGCGATAATTCTTTGAGCCATAACATAAAAATTGCATAGTGTTATGACCAGCATAAAAGCCCTTTAATAAAATGTCTATGACTATTAGAGACTGAATTTTGAGATCACTACTAAACCCGTCTTTTTTTATTATAAAAGCCTGAAAACTATTGCAGGGAACGAAAAGAGCACCCTGCAATAAAGTACTTAACTATTATCTACACCACCCAGATATTCACATAAAACTGGAATAAAACGGGATAATTCAAGAGACATCAACGCAAAATCAGCATCAAAACGCATCACTTCGTCATCTGCAGCAGTATCTCCAGCTTCTTCCATAACCAGATCCATAAACTTCAACCTTTTAATGGATAAATCTTCAACCAGTACACAGGATAAACGTTGCTGCCATTCGATGGCTAATTTACTGGCTATCTTGCCAGATTTCAGGTGTTGCTGTACCTCATCACTACCCAGGTCAACACCACGAATTCGAATCACACCACCATTTTCAACCGGCTCTTTGAGCTCACACTCATCGGTGACCTCTACATCAGCTGGAGCCTTATTTTTTATCCAGTCCGTCATAATTGCTGAAGGCGCATTTTTGACCGCCAATGGGCGAACCTTGAATGAACCCAGAGAATCACGGATCAAAGTCAGTATTTCTTCTGCTTTATTACTTGTTGGGCAATTCAATATCACCCAGTTATTTTTAGGGTCAATATAAGCATAACTACGATTTGATTTGGTAAAGGCTCGTGGTAAAAGGTCAACAATAACTTCTTCTTTAATGTCACTTTTTTCCTTACGACCCACTGTGCGTGATTCTTTGGCTTCTATTTCATCCACTTTCTCTTCTATTGCATCACGAACAACAGAAGCTGGCAAAATACGGTCTTCACGGCGCATACAGACCATTAGGCAACCGTTAGTCGAATGTACTAGTTGCTCGCCATGTTTACCCAATGGAGTGGTCCAGCCAATTCGGTGTTTATCCAGTCCCTGACAGGGTTTGAATGCATTTTCTTGAAATGTTTCGTGCAGTTCTTCTGCAGAAAGTGTGAAGGTATCGGTGAGCTGATATATCTGTAAATTTCTAAACCACATGTAGTTTTTATCTATCCAGGAAAAGGAGCGCGATTATGGCTAAACCATATCCAAAATTCCATATGATTTTATCAATTCTATGCTTTAATTATCAATAGCTGAAATCTATCAATCGAGGAAAAGGCCAGTAAGGCACACAGGCGCACCTTACCAGCAGATTTAATAATAGTGATTAAAAACGTGCCGCATTCACCAGAAAATGTACATAAATACTGGCCGCATAACCCAATGCGATGACCGGTAACCATTTCAAATGGCCAAAGAAAGTGTAATAGCCTCTAGCCTGGCCCATCAGGGCAACACCAGCGGCTGAACCTATTGATAACATACTGCCACCAACACCGGCTGTTAATGTTGCCAGTAGCCACTGGCCCTGAGACATTTCAGGGTTCATGGTTAAAATAGCAAACATGACCGGAATATTGTCGACGATGGCTGATAAAAAACCCACCATTACATTTGCTGTAGTCGGCCCGAGATCGACATACATAAATTCAGATGCCATTGACAGGTAACCAATTAAGCCTAGTCCACCAACACACAGTATGACCCCGTAAAAGAAAAACAGGGTATCCCACTCAGCTTTTTTTACTTTATCAAAAATCTCATAATCGCTTTCGAATATAGTGTCGCTAAGCGCGGATACACTGCCATCCTCTAAAGCCTTTAGCTGTGCTTTCTTCGCACCATTACCAGATTTTTTAAGATAATAAGCAAAAAACATTAAATAGCTTAAACCGGTCATCATGCCTGCAACCGGTGGTAAATGTAGAAAATTATGGAAACTGACCGCCGTGATAATAGTAAGTACAAACAGACCTACTATAACCATTGCGCCTTTTTTCATCTCTACGGCTTCATCTTTAACATCCGGTTTATCGGTGGAAACGGCAAATGACATAATTGTCGCAGGGATAACATAATTAACCACCGAAGGTATAAACAAAGTAAAAAATGTTCCAAAATCAATCAGACCTTTTTGCCATACCATCAGCGTAGTAATGTCACCAAAAGGACTAAATGCACCGCCTGCATTTGCGGCAACAACAATATTAATACAGGCCAGCATAATAAATTTTCTATTTTCGCCACCTACCGACATGACAACGGCACACATTAACAATGCAGTGGTTAAATTATCAGCAATAGGGGAGAGGAAAAAAGCAATAATTCCTGTTATCCAGAAAAGCTGACGCAAGGTAAAGCCTTTACTGACCAGCCAGGATTTTAGTGCATCAAACACCAGTCGCTCTTCCATCGCGTTGATATAAGTCATCGCTACCAGCAAGAACAGGAACAGCTCGGCATATTCGAGAATATTATGACGAATTGCTATTTCAGCCGTGTGTGTATCGCCATGCTGAGTATAGGCCATGGCGACCAGAACCCAGATTAAACCCGCAGCCAGAATCACCGGTTTCGATTTTCGCAGGTGCATAAATTCTTCTGCCATGACCAGCATGTAAGCAAATACAAAAATCGCAATTGCCGTATAACCTACCCAACTTTGAGTCAGATCCAGAGTTTCTCCTCCAGTGGAGGCGATACTGCTAAAGGGAAAAATTAACCCTATTGTGAAAATTAATAAAATCCAGACTGGATTATTCCTGGTATTCATAGTTTCTCCTGTTACCTGATATTATTTATTACTTTATAGTTTTATCAGAAAATTAAATATTTGCAGGACTATTTAACTGATCAACTTAAAATTTCGCTCGCCTGCAAATCAGCATGATAGGATGAGCGCACCATTGGCCCACTGGCAACCTGATCAAAGCCCAGTTCGTAAGCCAGTGTTTCTAACTGTTTGAATTCATTGGGTGTCACAAATCGATCAACCGCCAGATGATCCCGACTAGGTTGCAGGTACTGCCCCAGTGTCAACATATTAACCTGATGATCTCTTAAATCACGTAATACCTGTTCGATTTCATCCATCTCTTCACCCAACCCCACCATGATTCCTGACTTGGTCGGCACATCAGGATGACGTTGTTTAAACTTCTGCAATAATTCCAGTGACCATAGATAATCAGCACCCGGTCGAATTTTTTTATACAGTCTGGGCACTGACTCCAGATTATGGTTAAAAACATCGGGTGGCGATTGAGTCAAAATATCCAGCGCAATATCCATTCGCCCGCGAAAATCCGGTGTCAGAATTTCAATTTTAGTATCCGGATTAAGGCGACGAGTTTCATCGATACAATTTACAAAATGCTGAGCACCACCATCACGTAAATCATCTCGATCAACTGATGTGACTACAACATAACGTAATCGCATATTCTGAATGGTTTTTGCAACATTGTAAGGTTCTTCTTCATCCAGAGGGTTCGGACGGCCATGCCCAACATCGCAAAAAGGACAGCGTCTGGTACAAATATCACCCATAATCATGAACGTTGCTGTACCTTTTGAAAAACATTCTCCCAGGTTGGGGCAGGCAGCTTCTTCGCATACCGTCACAATACTATTTTCCCGGAGAGTATTTTTCAGTTGTTTCACCAGATCACTGGTGGGTGCTTTAGCTCTAATCCAGGATGGTTTTCTTTGAACTTTTGTACTGGGCACAACTTTGATAGGGATACGTGCAACCTTATCGGCGCCCTTTAGTTTAACACCCTGCTCAACTTTATTTTTATTACTCATAACCAATCATGTTTATTAACTTCGAACAGAGCTGCTTAGAAACCTGCTCATTTGAAAATTCTGTAACGTGATCTGACAGCCGGGTCACTTCAAGACCTTTAAAGCCGCAGGGATTAATACCTGAAAAAGGCTTCAGATCCAGGTCCAGGTTCAAGCTCAACCCATGATAACAGTAACCTTTTCGAATTCGTAACCCCAGCGCTGCAATTTTAGCCTGTCCCACATAAACACCTGGAGCTTTCTTTTTAGCATAGGCATCAACATTATAAAGTTTAAGCAGGTCAATAATTGCCAGCTCTATATCTGTTACCAGCTGACGAATTCCAATACCTAACCGGTTTAAATCAAGAAGACAATACACAACCAGCTGACCGGGGCCGTGATATGTCACCTGACCACCTCGATCGACCTGTACCACCGGAATACCTGAGGTAGATATTAAATGCTCTTCACGACCGTTTAAACCCTGGGTATAAACAGGAAAGTGTTCAGTCACCCACAGCTCATCATCTGTATCGTTTTCACGCTGTAACGTAAACTGTTTCATCGACTGCCACACAGGCTCATAGTCGGTTTGACCCAGCTCTTTTATGACTGGCGGTTTAACCGTCATAACTTTTTATTAGAGGGACATAACCACATGTTCAGAATCAGTCAACGATTGATAGATATCATCCATCTGCGAACGACTTTGAGCTGTAAAAGTAACCGTCAGGGATTGATACTTTCCCTTTTTACTTTCATTTTTTTTCACCTGAAAACGGGTTGACTGCGAACAGTGAGCACTCACAAGGTCTAGCACTATTTGCTCAAATTCCGGGTTATTCAAACCAAACACCTTGAGTGGAAATTCGCAGGGGAATTCCATAACCTCATTGACTGCTTGCTCACCCGGAAGTTGATCTGACATCATTATGCACGCATTACTGTCTGTTTAAACTGTTGGTACAACTCAATTAACTGGAGCCATTTAGGACCAGGAATACCGTTACCTACCTTGTGCTGATTGAGCGTAGTAACCGGTACAATTTCTTTCGTTGAAGAAGTAATCCAGACCTCATCAGCATCATGCAGTTCATCTTCAGAAACGACTATCTCTCTCGCGACTATTTTGTGCTCATTGCAAATTTTCAGTATCACTTCTCGAGTAATACCGCCCAGCATATGCCGACTGATGGGAGGAGTTCGAATAATATCGTCTTTAACTATAAACAGGTTACTGGCTGAACCTTCAACTGCATAACCATCGCGTATTAAAATCGATTCAACCGCATCATGATCTGCGGCATATTGTTTCAACAGGACATTGGGTAACAGGTTAATCGACTTAATAAAACAATCGGCCCAGCGGTTATCATCCTGGGTAATCGCTTTAATACCGGTGGTATCTTTGTCCTGATTAGCAAAAGTGAGTGGCTGGCACATCATCAGTATTGTGGGCTGCATATCTCTGGAAAATACATGATCCCTTTTTTGCATAACTCCACGAGTCATCTGCAAATAAATCATACCATCCTGATCAGGGATATTTTTTTCAATCAATTGATCCATGACCTGCTGCCAGTCATCAATCTTTAGAGGATTTGTTATTTCGATGGCATCCAGACTGCGCTGTAAACGATCCAGATGTCCCTTCACGGCAAAAGCATTGCCCGAATAAACAGGAATCACTTCATACACACCATCACCGAACATAAAGCCACGATCAAGCACTGATACGCTGGCTTTTTTAGCTGCAATGTACTCTCCGTTCAAATAAACAACATTAGACATATATATCTCCTTAAGCCCAGTCCTATTCAAAAAGTATCTTAATACTATCGATGGCCTTTTTAACAAGTCCACCATCATTTATAGCCTGCATGGCTACCAGTGGCTCTGCGACAATCACTACGCCATCCAGTTTTACCACTAATCGCCCTAGTTCCTGACCTAATGCCACCGGTGCTGAAATTTTAGGATCAATTTCTACCGATGCATCCAGCTCTTTGTATCGACCTCTGGCAATCGTAACAAAAACATCCTGCTGTACACCGAGCGACACCTGATCCTGCTCACCGTACCAGACTTTAGATGTTTTAAGAGCTTCTTTAGCCTGATAAAGGCGATTCGATTCATAAAAACGGAACCCGTAATTTAATAAAGTCTGGCTATTTCGAGTCCTGGCTTTATCCGATTTAGTCCCCAGAACGACAGAAATCAGGCGCATATTATCTTTTTCAGCAGAGCTCGCTAAACAATAGCCGGCCGCTTCAGTATGTCCTGTCTTCAATCCATCGACAGAACTATCACGCCACAACAGGCGGTTACGATTGAACTGACGAATTTCGTTAAAGGTATATTCCTTTACGCTGTAAAGGCGGTATGACTCTGGATAATCCCGAATAATTGCCTGGCTTAAAATAGCAATATCACGAGCTGTACTGAAGTGATCTTTATGCGGCCAGCCTGTTGAATTTTTAAACTGGGTATTATTCATACCTAACAGCTTTGCCTGATGATTCATGTATTCTGCAAATGCTTTTTCGGTACCAGCAACATGCTCAGCTAATGCCACCGTAGCATCATTACCAGATTGAATAATCATGCCCTCGATCAACTTTTCGACAGATACTTTTTTACCCACTTCAACAAACATCTTTGAGCCTTTCATGCGCCAGGCTTTTTCACTGATAGTTACTTCATCGGTGAGACTGATATCACCAGCTTCCAGCGCTTTATCAACCAGATATGCTGTCATCAACTTGGTGATACTGGCCGGTTCAACTCTTTTATCAGGGGTTTTCTCAGCCAGAATCTTACCGCTTTTGAAATCCATCAGGATATAACTGCTGGCTGCAATTTCCGGTGCTTTAGGAATGGGTTTAGCGGCCGCAAATAACTGCTGATTAAGCAGTAACATGAATAACAGAGTAAAGAATCGTAGCAACATAGAAATAACTGGGTAATGAAAAGTGATAATACTGCGGTGGATTGTACATTAGCTGAGAGGTAAAAGAATACCTTAAAGCACTGTGGATAAGCTATAAACTTACATGACTATGTAAACTTAATACTTATTCGAGTTAAGTTTCATCTTCTATAACGATACGGGCATTTTTATAACCTTTTCTTTTGAGCCTTTTCTGAATCGAACTGGCTTCATCCAAATCCAGCAAAGGGCCAATCTGAACCCTGAAAAAAGCGCCTGCCCCTGTTTTTACCGGTTTAATAAGAACAGCACTTTCTTTTTTCATCTGTAATTCATTCGATAACTTAACAGCATTTTCTTCACTACTGAATGAGCCCAGCTGAACAAACATATTAGCAGGGTCCTGTATTGGCGTTTTAAGAGGAATCACACGTACAGGTGCACGAGAAACATTTTTAGCTGAATCTAATGCAACAATTTCCACTTTAGCGGTTCCTGGCCCAACTACACCCAGTTTTTTTGCCGCAGCATAAGACAGGTCAATGATACGATCATGAGCAAAGGGACCCCGGTCATTCACCAGAACAACTACTGTTTTTCCATTAGTCAGATTTTTAACTTTGACATAAACCGGAATCGGCAATGTTTTATGCGCAGCCGTCATCGCATGCATATTATAGGTTTCACCGCTTGAGGTTCGTTTACCGTGAAAATTCGGGCCATACCAGGATGCAACACCCTTCTGAGTAAAACCTTTGGATGAGTCCATTACATAATAGCGTTTACCCATCACGATATAAGAAGACGGGTTTCCGTATTTTGATTTTTTTAGGGGTGACGATTCGTCTTTACCGGATTTCTGCCCACCCATTGGCACGCCAAAAGTACAGGCAGATAAAAACAGCAATACAAGCATCCCAGAGGTTAGTCGTATTAAAGATGTTTTATAATAGTGTACCCAGTTCATTTAAAACTTCGTGCCCTTAGTAACTTCGCAATGAAAAACTACAGCTTCATGCCCGACTTAATTTTCTGACTCAGCTGATACACTGCCATGGCATACATTTCACTGTGGTTATATCGGGTAATCACATAAAAGTTCTTCAGACCTGCCCAGTAATCAGCTGATTTTTTCTGTTGTAATTTTATCAGCGCAACTGGGGTTTCATCTGCAATCGAAGATTTTGCCCTAAGGCCTGAAGCTTTGAATGTTTTCCAGCTCTGAGAAGGCTTCACGCTCACTTTCAAGTTTTCCACTTTATTATTTTTTGCAAGGGATAAGGGATAAGTAACTGCTTCACCCGGCTTCCAGCCATGAGATTTAAAGTAGTTTGCAACACTGCCCAGAATATCGGGAAGACTATCAAATAGATCAGCCTTTCCATCTCCATCAAAATCAACTGAATAATGCCGATAACTGGATGAAATAAACTGCGGCATACCCATCGCACCCGCATATGAACCCTTTACTTCACGGACTTTAAAATTCTGCTTTGAAGACAGGATTAAAAACTCTTCCAATTCTTTAGTAAAAAATTTAGCTCGCTTCGGATAATCGAAAGCAAAAGTCACTAAAGTATCAAAAACCGGA
Organism: Gammaproteobacteria bacterium; assembly: GCA_018669845.1. GTDB lineage: Bacteria > Pseudomonadota > Gammaproteobacteria > JACNJF01. The sequence goes on from JABHSO010000169.1 coordinate 39,581, forward strand.
GACTTACCTTTATAAACCCCATAGAAGGTTTCAACCCCCACAATAGCAACAATTATTTCAGCCGGTACTTTATATTTTTGTTCAACCTGCTCCAGCAATTTTCTATTTTTTTCCCAGAATTTAATACCTTTGTTTATTCTTTTATTGGTTAAAAATATTTTACGATATTGATGCCACTCCAGCTTTTTTTCTGCCGGTTTATTCATCCTTTCAAAAAGATGCGTCTGCTGTTTAGCCTGAGAAAACAACTTAACCAGCTGCTGTTCGGTGTAATCACTTTTTTTCGCTACTGACTCAATAAAAGCTTCTACATCTTCACGGTATCGATAATCACCTTCAGACAGCTTTACAGCCTGAGCTGAGAATGACAGCAAACATAGAACAGGAAGTGAAAGTTTGAACCAATTTTTCATTTAATTTACCTTAAAAATCTTTTAGATGACCCTATGGCCATTATCATGCCAAAGCCAACCATCAACGTAACCATAGAAGTACCACCATAACTCACCAGTGGCAATGGCACACCGACAACAGGCAATAACCCGGTCACCATACCAGTATTAACAAACAGATAGACAAAAAATGTCAGGCTAAGTGCCCCGGCCAGTAAACGACCATAAGTATCTTTTGAAACTGCAGCAATATACAGTCCCCGATAAATAATCAACAGGTATAAAAACACCAGTAATATTGCCCCAAAAAAACCGAATTCTTCACCGAATACTGCAAAAATAAAATCAGTCGATCGTTCTGGAAGAAAATCCAGCTGAGATTGAGTCCCGTTCAACCAGCCTTTACCATAGACACCTCCAGATCCAATCGCAATTTTCGACTGCATGATGTGGTAACCAGAACCTAAAGGATCATTCTCAGGATTAAGCATGGTTAGTATTCGACCACGCTGGTAATCGTGCAATGCGAATTTCCATAATAGCGGAGCCATCAACGACACTAGCAAACCTAATATCATAAAAATTTTCCAGCGCACACCCGCCAGAAACAATACAAAGAAACCCGCACTACCCACCAACAAAGCTGTACCCAGATCAGGTTGTCTGGCAATTAGCAAAACCGGAACCAGCACTAGCACAGCAGACACTAGTAAATCTTTCCAGCCTACTGGTAAAACTTTACTAGACAGGTATGAAGCTACCATCATTGGCATCGCCAGCTTCATAAATTCTGATGGTTGAAAGCGGATAAACCCCAGGTCTAACCAGCGCTGTGCTCCTTTTCCAATTTCACCAAATGCAATGACGGCAACCAGCATCAAAACACCTGCCAGATAAAAACCTAATGAGAGTTTTTTTAAAACCCTGAGGGAAATATTAGCCACAACCACCAGTAAAAAAGTAGCCAGCCCCAACCGGGTAAGCTGACGAACCATAAGGTCCATATTGCTTCCACCAGCACTATACAACGTCAATAATCCAAATACAGCTAATACAAACAATAACAGTATCAGTGTTGGATCTAATCGAAATGCATCCAGAATACGGCGGGAAATAGATAATTGCTCTCCACCCTCCATCATGCGATTCATTACTTTTTCTCCAATTTCATTTTTTCAGCAATTTTTTATCCGACAACAAGTAGGCATCCATTATTTTACGTGCAATAGGTGCCGCTACGGAGCTACCATGCCCGCCATTTTCGACTATAACCGCCACTGCAATTTGTGGCTTTTCTACCGGTGCAAAAGCCATAAATAAAGCATGATCACGTAATTTTTTAGTCACTTTATCTTCTTCATATTCTTCATCCTGAGCGATACCAAACACTTGAGCTGTACCCGTTTTACCCGCAATGGTATAACTTAAACCCTTCGCTAGTCGATGTGCCGTACCTCGAATTCCATGTACTACATTCTTCATTCCATTGACTACATGCTGCCAGTTAAGTTCTTTCTTAACCGAGTAGACACCTGATACTTCAGGTTTAATATTTAAACTTTCTCGGTTTCCTGGATAGCTGATCTTTTTGACCAGGTGAGGTTTGAAACGCGTACCTTTTAGAGCTAAAGCACCAGTTCCACTAGCTAATTGCAAAGGCGTTACCAGTAAAGCTCCCTGTCCAATTCCCGTAATCAGTGTTTCTCCCGGAAACCAGGGCATTCCTCTAGCTCGTCGCTTCCATTCCCGTGATGGCATCAAACCCGGTTTTTCCCCGGTACTGTCAATACCAGTACGACTACCAAAACCAAACTGTTTCATAAATTCTGACATTCGATCTATGCCAAGACTATACGCCAGGCTATAAAAATAGACATCACAGGACTGTGTAATCGCTTTATCTAAATCTGTTTTTCCATGACCGGTTTTCTTCCAGTCACGATATTTTCGATCCTCATTAGGCAATAGATAATATCCACCACAAAAAGTTGTTTGTTTATGACCAACCACACTGTATTCAAGACCCGCCAGCCCAAAAAATGGTTTAGTTGTCGAACCAGGAGGATATTGTCCAGTCAGAGCACGATTAAATAAAGGCCGACGCCAAGAATCACGCAATTTACTATAGTCATTAAAACTTATGCCATTGACAAACAGGTTCGGGTCAAAACTTGGCATACTTACCAAAGCAAGTACTTCCCCGTTATTTGGATCCAGCGCAACTACAGAACCCCGTTCATCCTTGAATAAATCCTCGGCTAGCCTTTGTAAATTAGAATCAATGGTTAAATGTAAATTATGACCTGAAACAGGTGGACTTTCATCCAGCACCCTCAAAGTTCTGCCAGAAGCATTCACTTCAACCCGCTGAAAACCCACATCTCCATGCAGGTCATTTTCATAAAACTTTTCCAGCCCCAGTTTTCCTATATAACTGGTTCCGGCATAGTTTGCTTCATCTAGCTGATTTAAATCTTTTACGTCGATACGCCCTACATAACCCAGCGCATGAACCGCATGTTTACCCAGTGGATAATTTCGCGTTAACCGGGCATTAATTTCAACGCCTTCAAATTTATGTAAATTAACCGCAAGACGGGCCAATTCTTTATCACTCAAATTAAGCAATAACGGAACACTTTCATAGGGACGACGACGACGAGAAGACTGACGATATTTTTTTATTGCATAGTCTGAAATTTCAACATATTCAGATAAGCGTTTAATGGTGTCATCCAGATCCGAAACCTGTTCACGAATAATTTCCAGTCGATATGCAGGTAAATTATCAGCCAGTACTACACCGTTTCGATCATAGATCAGGCCCCTGGTTGGCGGTAATGCCTTAAGTCTTACCCTGTTAGAATTAGACAATGTAGAAAAATGATCATGCTCAACAACCTGAAGAACATACAAACGCCCGAGCACGATAGACATTAAAACCAGCACGATAACGGCCGAGAGAATCAAACGACGTTGAATCAGCCGTGTCTCGGAGTAACTATCTTTTAATTGTTCACGATAGGCCATCAGTTATTGATGTCCGGCAGGCTGGTCATAAAGGGAGTAAGTTTAAGATATAGAGCAAACGCTATTAAACCATTGATGGGATAATTTTCAAATCAAAAACGTCAAAAATAATTAACCGCAGAGGACGCAAAGGTACGCAGAGTTTGTTATTTTTTAGTGCAAAACTGAATTACTTGATATCTACTGAGGGCCTTACTCACCTAAAATTTGAATATGTTATAACGCTTCATTTCAAAGGTTGCTCTATTTCATAGCTAATAAAGGTTATAAAAATAGCAAATCACCAGAAAACCTCTGCGTACCTTTGCGTCCTCTGCGGTTCAAATGTTTTTCTTTTAAAATAAAAAAAGCCTGCACAAGGCAGGCTTTTTTGTTTCTGCGAAACGAAGTGCTTACAGAAGAGGTACCAGCATCAATGCAACGATGTTGATGATTTTGATCAATGGGTTGATCGCAGGACCCGCTGTATCTTTGTAAGGGTCACCAACTGTATCACCAGTTACCGCTGCTTTATGAGCATCAGAACCTTTACCACCGTGATTACCATCTTCGATGTATTTTTTCGCGTTATCCCATGCACCACCACCGGTAGTCATAGAAATCGCAATGAAGATACCGGTTACGATAGTACCGATCAGCATGCCACCCAGTGCTTCAGGCCCTAAAGCCAGTCCGACTAAAATTGGAGCCGCAACAGGTAACAATGAAGGAATGATCATTTCTTTGATCGCTGCTTTAGTCAGCATATCAACAGCCTTTGAATAATCAGGCTTTTCAGTACGATCCATGATGCCAGGCATTTCACGGAATTGACGACGTACTTCGTTAACGATTCCACCAGCTGCACGACCTACTGCTTCCATCGCCATTGCACCAAACAGGTAAGGAATCATTCCACCAAGGAATAAACCAATGATAACCATGTGGTTAGATAAATCGAAGTTTACTGTTTTACCAGCATTTTCCAGTGAACTGGTGAAGTCAGCAAACAACACCAACGTAGCAAGACCAGCTGAACCGATAGCATAACCCTTAGTAACTGCTTTAGTTGTATTACCTACAGCATCCAGAGCATCCGTTGTGTTACGAATTTCTTCTGGTAACTCGGCCATTTCAGCAATACCACCCGCGTTATCAGTAATAGGACCGTAAGCGTCAAGAGCAACGATAATACCTGTCATCGATAACATAGCTGTTGCAGCAATCGCGATACCGTATAAACCAGCCATCTCGAAAGAACCATAAATTGACAGACATACTGCCACTACTGGAATAGCTGTTGAGCGCATAGATAAACCTAAACCAGCGATAACGTTTGTACCGTCACCCGTAGTTGAAGCTGCTGCAATTCCACGAACTGGACCATATTCTGTCGCTGTGTAGTATTCAGTAATAACAATCATGGCTACGGTTAATACCAGACCAATCAGTGCTGCTCCGAAAAGTGAGCCGGGTGAGTACATACCGTTCTCAGCCATCATTGAGTTAGTAACGAAGTAAAAACCAATCGCTGAAAGAATCGCTGAAACGCCAGTCGCTTTATACAGCGCTGTCATTATCTTTCCGCCTTCAACATATTTAACAAAGAATGTACCGATGATAGAACTGATGATTGAAACACCACCCAGAACCAGAGGATAAGTGACTGCTAAAGATAGTGCTTCTGCACCAGCCGTTGCGAAAACCAGGCCACCCAGCAACATGGTAGCAATGATAGTTACTGCGTAAGTTTCGAACAGATCCGCTGCCATACCAGCACAGTCACCAACGTTATCACCAACGTTATCAGCGATAACAGCCGGGTTACGTGGGTCATCTTCAGGGATTCCAGCTTCAACCTTACCTACGATATCAGCACCGACGTCAGCACCTTTAGTGAAGATACCGCCACCCAGACGAGCAAAGATTGAAATCAGTGAACCACCAAATGCCAGACCAATCATTGCATGCAATGGATCAGGAGCACCAATCGCCAGTAATAAGCTGTAATAACCAGCTACACCCAGTAGAGCCAGGCCAACAACTAACATACCTGTGATTGCACCACCTTTAAACGCGATATCAAGCGCAGGCTGGATACCATCTTTAGCGGCTTCTGCAGTACGAGAATTAGAACGTACTGAAACGTGCATACCGATATAACCGGTTGCACCTGATAAAATCGCACCGATTGCAAAACCAAAAGCTGTGTACCAGTCAAGGAAAATACCAATAGCAAGGAATAAAACCACACCCACTACTCCAATTGCCATGTACTGTCTTGCCAGGTAAGCAATTGCGCCTTCCTGTATCGCACCAGCGATTCGTTTCATTTCATCATTACCCTGGGATTTACCCATAATAGCTTTGATAGTGATGATCCCGTAGGCTATACCTACAATTGCACAAATTAGTGCCATTAATAATCCAGATGACATATTAAGCCCCATAACTTTAATTTAAAAATATAAAAAAAAGCTGTTCCCCAGATTAAAAGAAACAGCTCTTTGAGAATTTACCCGAGTTGCTGGAAAATTTGATCGCGAATTTCATCGACCTTACCTATTCCATTTATTTTGACATATTTTGGTGCGCCACTTTCTTCAGAGTTTGACCAGTCAGTGTAATAACCAATTAGAGGTTCTGTTTGATCATGATAAACATCCAGACGTTTTTTCACAGTATCTTCCTGATCATCATCACGCTGAATTAAATCTTCACCTGTTTCATCATCCTTACCTTCTACCTTTGGTGGGTTAAAAGTCACATGATAGGTACGACCTGAAGAAAGGTGTACGCGACGACCGCTCATGCGTTTGATAATTTCTTCATCATCAACAGCAATTTCAACCACTGCATCTACAGCAACTTTAAGTTTCAAAGCTGCAGCCTGTTCCAGAGTACGAGGAAAGCCATCAAATAGAAATCCATTCTCACAGTCATCTTGCTGAATACGCTCGTCAATCAGGCCAAGAATAATTTCATCCGATACCAGTCCACCGGCATCCATGACTTTTTTAGCCTCAACACCCATAGGAGAGCCCGCTTTTACCGCCGCTCTTAACATATCACCCGTTGAGATCTGAGGAATATTATATTTCTCTTTCATATAGTTTGCTTGAGTGCCTTTGCCGGCACCTGGACCACCTAGTAGAATAATTTTCATGTTCACCTCGTAAAATTTTGCAGTAGAGTATCTGTTCAGTTCGAGTTACGCCTTGATTTGAATCATATCTAAATCAAATCAATCCACGTTTAGGCAACTCAAATTTTGCGAAATAGATTCTGCCACAGCATAAAAGCCACTGCTAGCAGGCTTTTTATATAAACCAATCGAATTAGCTTATACCTAAATTACAACATTATGATATACCCATAAAAGGAAGGGTGATCTATTCAGATTCACCCAAAACATGCAAAACCCGTTATTTTATTGTATATTCCCCGCCCTGATTACCAACAGCCCAAACAATATGAGCGCAATTTCTGACATTACAGACATCGAAATAGGCATAGTTCAAAGCACCCTTGATGAAAGATGGGGTAAAAATGCAGTTGAACCACAGGTGGTTGATGTAGAAGCCAGGCTCAGCAAAGGCGACAGGGAACTCACCGAATGTCCGGCATTGTACTGGGAACAGGCCGACTGCCATTTCATCATCATCAAAACTGATGACAGCCAGTATCGCACCCAGTTTTATTATGGCAACAGGGAACAGTTTGGCACTAGCATACCCGAATATGACAACATGGGAGATTGCGTCCTTTCACTGCTAAGACTGCAGGCAGACCATGAAATCACCCGTGCTGAAGAACAGGATTCAGAGTAATTTTTTATTTTAGGCCAGTATTTGGCCGAATCATTTAGTGGAGATAATTTGATATGACAAAGAAGAATGCATTCTATG
>JABHSO010000174.1 GCA_018669845.1 Gammaproteobacteria bacterium
ATGCGTTTCAAGTTGCATGAAACCCTTAAAAAGGTGAATGATGACTATGGTCGTCGCTTAACATTTAATACCGCTATTGCGGCCAATATGGAATTGATGAATCACCTGGCTAAATTCAGCGATACTTCTGATCAGGCTGTGGCCATCCGACAGGAAGTGCTGGAAAGTATTGTATTAATGCTGGCTCCAATTATTCCTCACCTATGTCATCAACTGTGGCAGGAACTGGGCCATGACAGCGTTATCATCGATCATGGCTGGCCTCAGGTGGATGAATCTGCTCTGGTGCAGGACTCTATTGAAATGGTGGTTCAGGTTAATGGTAAGGTTCGTGGCAAGATTGAAGTTGGTACCGATGCTGATAAATCCACTTGTGAGGCAGCAGCTCTAGATGATGAAAGAGTGAAACGATTTATTGACGGTAAACAGGTTCGTAAAGTTATTGTCGTGCCTAAAAAACTGGTTAATATTGTAGTTTAGCGAGTTTAGAATATGCGAATTGGACTGCTTCTGACTTTGTTTTTTACCTTGCAGTTGTCAGCCTGTGGCTTTCATTTGCGAGGTAATTCTCAGGTAGTCGAAAGCCTGAACCCTCTTTATATCGTTGCAGGGCAGCTTGAGCCGGCACAGTTGATACTTATTCAGAAACAGTTGGTTCGTTCTGGAGCCAGGCTTACGCCTTCAGAGCAAGGCTCCAATCAGATTCAGATCAAACTGGTATCCTTAAAAAACAGGAAGATAGCCAGTTCAAGCATATCTGATGTTGAACTGGTTCAGTTAAGAATGAACCTGTTGTTTAGTGTAATAACTGAATCGGGTGATTTTCTATTCGAGCAGCAGGAGCTTGTTGAAAGTGTGGAAATTGAACTCGATAATGCCAATGTACTCGCCCATGAGCAGACGATAAATAGAGCCAGGCTGGGGCTGCAGCGCAGGCTGATTCAAAACATGATTGGCCAGTTGGGTCGCCAGCGTTGATATTTCTACAATCATTTAGCTTAGCGCTTGCCAAAACAGTCTCTGTCATGCACGATACGGCGTCCAGAAAGAGCAGATAAAGTGAACCAGATTGGCATGACACAAGCAGATAAAGAACAGGATAAACAAAGGATTAACCCGCTCATCTGGGTATCTATCATTGTTATTGGCCTGATATTTTTTATTTTTGTGGGTTCTGATAGAGGGGGCGTAAAAACCGAAACTCTACAACTGGAAGATCAGCAGGACACTACTGTTGAGCAGGAAGTTGCTGTTGAAAGCTCTGAAGGTCAGATTGACCGCGAATTACTTGTTCCTCCTGGAGTTCGAGCCAGAGAATATATTGGTGAACTTCGTCAAAAAGGAAAACCCTATCCACTTGAAGAACTAATGGCTAAAGCGTCAACCTATGCAACTGAAGGTAGCCTGGCGGATGCTCATCTGGCATTTTTCTTTGCCGCACGAGAAGGTCATATCGAAGCTATGATGATGATGGCTGAAATGAGCGACCCTACTTTATTCCAGTCAGAAAATAATCTTCTCGATAAAGCTGATCCCGTTCAAGCTTATAAATGGTATCAACTCGCTTTAAGTAGTGGTTTTGAGCCAGCCCAACCGAGGCTTGATAATCTTTATCAGTGGGCAATGGCTGAAGCAAAATATGGCAATGCCGATGCTCAGCAGCTACTTTTAAATTTCAATTAACTGGAACACCTATGAACTCCCTGTTTTTACGCCTGTTTTTTACCAGTTTATTGTTAATCACGGCTAATGCCTGGGCATTGGATAAACCGCTGTTAATGGATGGAAAGAGGACACTATTTAAACGTGTACTGAGTATTCCTGAAGCCAGACTCTATAGCCAACCCGACGGACAGTCATCATCAGAAGATGTTATACCTTTTAGTGTGTTTTATGTTTACCAGCAACAGGGGAACTGGCTTAAGATCGGACATGATAGTTTTGGTAAAACGTCCGGCTGGATCTCTGAAGATCAGACTATCGTATGGAATCAGGCTCTCACCGTTTCATTTAAAGACCCTCAGGATACACAGCGTGTTTTGATGTTTGGTGAAAAATCCTCGTTACAGAAAATGGTCGATGAAAATGACCAGGAAGCATATGCCAGCCTGTATCAAAAACTGGTCAACGATGAACATGTTGAAAATAACCCGGTCATTGCCATTCAACCTGAAGCCCACGTTGATATTCATAATAATTTTTATCTGGTGCCCATAAAACAGCATGAAGATGTATACCTGGGTAATGAGCAGGCGCGGTTACTGCAAATAGCCAGTGTTCCTTTAAGTGATGGAAAAGTTCAAGCTCCAGAAGTAGAGGAGACTCAATCCATAGATCAGCAAGGTCAGGAAACAGTCGTTGAAATAGCTCCACGTCAATACCGTAGTGGTATTCACTTTGTAATAGATTCGACGGTTTCCATGGGGCCATACATTGATCGGACTCGTGAAGCTGTACGTAAAGTTTATGGTTCTATCACCCGGCAGGGTTTAGATAATCAGGTGAATTTCGGCTTGACTGCATTTCGGGATAATGTGGAACAGGTTCCTGAGCTGGATTATTTGACTCGAACCTTTGTTAATCTTGAACAGGGTGCTGATTCAGCAGAATTTTTCTCTCGAGTAAATACTCTGGAACCATCATCTGTGTCCAGTCGTGATTATCGGGAAGATGCTTATGCCGGAATTAAAGCGGCCATTGAAAATACTAACTGGGAAAACTTTGATGCACGTTATGTGGTATTGATTACCGATGCAGGTCCTAGAGAAAGTCATGATTCATTAGGTTCAACCCGGTTAAGTGCCAAGGCTTTACAGCAATTGGCCTATGACAAAGGTATTTCAATCTGGGTATTACATTTGCGATTTGATTCACCTGCAGCTGATCATGATCGAGCTGAAAAGCTGTATAAAAAAATATCTCTCTACCCTGGAATAGGAGACTTTTACTATGGTGTCGAGCTAGGAAAAGTCGATGAGTTTGGTAATGTGTTAGAGGTGCTGGCTAACCAGATCACTCAACAGGTACTGGCTACTATAAACGGTGTTTTACCTATACCTATTCCCGGTTTGCCAGAACAGGAAACTGCACCTGAACCTGAACCACAATCTCAGCCAGTTGCGACACCTCAGCCTAAAACGGAAAAAGCAGAAGAGACTCAGCTGGCCTCATTGCAGACTCGTGTTGCGAAACTCGGTAATGCTTTGAGAATGCGATATTTACAGAAAGAAGCTGGTGAACCGCTACCAAAAGTATTTGATGCCTGGATGGTTGATCGTGATTTTAATGACCCTCTAAAATCTTTAGTGGATGTTCGTGTATTGCTCACACGTGATCAGTTATCAGATTTGAAATCGGTAATGCAGCAAGTCCTGGAACTGGCCGAAGAGGGAGTGTTAACACCTTCAGGATTTTTAAATGACTTAAAAAGTCTCGCGGCATCTGTCAGTCGTGATCCTGCCTCTGTGGCGGGTAATATTTCTATTGAAGATGGTAACCTCGCTGATTTAGGCTACATGCGCGAATATATTGATGATTTGCCTTACACCGGCGAAGTGATGAACCTGAGTTTGGCCAGCTGGGAAGAGTGGTCAGCTAAAGAGCAGATTGAATTTATGCACCGGCTTGAAAGTAAGATCAATTATTATCAGGCTTTACATGATCACACTGACCTTTGGGTCACTCCAGGCGGTGGTCCGGTCAATGGGAACTCAATGTTTCCTGTCGTGCTGGATTTATTGCCCTGATTTTCAACTGGATAATATATTTTAAAAAATTCACCACGAAGACACTAAGGTAGTTTTCAAAGAATTTACTAAAATTTATCATCCATTAAATAATGAAACACAGTTGTCTTGTGCCTACTTATTTTATACTTCGTGCTCTTCGTAGCTTCGTGGTGAAAATATAGGTTTTTTTATTTCTTTACAGCTAATTTTTTTATCATGTCGGTTATATATTCACTCAAAAATGTAGTGAAATCTCGAGTTGTTGATGGAGCCGGCTTTAGCCTGGTAGTACCATCTGTTGAAATTAAAGCACAGGAAAATGTAGCTTTAGTGGGGCACAGTGGCTGTGGAAAAAGTACTTTGCTGGACATGATGGCGCTTGCTCTGCACCCTGATTCTGCTGATGAGTTTTCATTAACTCCCGATCCCGAAGAAATTTATGATGTCGACACTCTGTGGAAAAAGAAGAAACAGAATGTATTGGCAAAAATACGCAAACAACATATTGGCTACGTTTTACAACAAGGTGGCTTACTGCCTTATTTAACAGTTCGTGAAAATATTGAGTTACCACGTAAATTGATGAACATGCCTGATGATGATTCTACTCGCTCAATTGCACGGGTAATGGGTATTCATCGCCAACTGGATAAGTTGCCCGGTTTGTTATCTGCGGGTGAACGTCAGCGAGTGGCTTTTACCCGAGCTCTTTCTCATCGGCCTTCCATTTTACTGGCTGATGAACCCACCGCATCGCTGGATCCGATTACGGCTAGAAAAATTATGGCAGTGGTGATGGAGCTTGTTAAGGGTCTAAAAATTACCATGATTACTGCAAGTCATGACTGGGCGCATGTGTATAAGATGGATTTACGCAGCTTGCATCAGGAAGCTGAAGTTATCGATAACGGCAATGTGTACCAATCTACTTTTAGAGACTAGTAGATTTCTTTACAAAATTTCATCCCGAAGTACATGAATAAAGGTCTGTATGAACCAGTTTAAAAAAATCATCAGTTTAAGTTTCAGGGATTACAGTCATGAATGGAGAATGTCCGGCTGCTTTGTGCTTGCTCTTGCTTCAGTCCTGGCTCCTATGATGATTCTGTTTGGCCTGAAATTCGGTATTGTCAGTTCGATGATTACCGGATTGATTGAAAATCCGGGTAACAGAGAAATTCGGTCGGTAGGCAGTGGTAGCTATGAACAGGCTTGGTTTGATAAGTATGCAGGTCGCAAAGAAGTTGCTTTTATTATCCCTAAAACCCGTTCATTGGCCGCGACAATTCAGCTTAAAAGTAAAAATGCAGGTCGAATATACTCTACAGAGTTATTTGCAACAGCAGAAAAAGATCCACTGCTTGAAGCCCTGAAAGTAAAACCTGAAGGTTTTTATCAGGTTATTTTGAGTGACAGTATAGCCAATAAATTGAATGTACAGAAAGGTGAGCGGATAGATGGAAGTCTGGTGCGTCAGTTCCGGGGTAAAAGAGAACGTGTACATATTGACTTACAGGTTTTGGATGTTGCACCGGCAAATGTCATCAGTCGAAGTGTTGCGTTTGTAAGCCTGGAATTATTACTGGCGACAGAGAGTTTTAAAGATGGTCGAGCAGTAACAGAGCTTAACTGGAGCGGCAATATAAATGATAAAGAAGTAAGAGATTACCCATCATTTAGAATGTACGCCAGATCGATTCGGAATGTTGAAAACCTGGTCAATGAACTGGAACAGGATGGCATCAATGTAAAAGCGAATATTGCGGAGATAAAAACGGTTCAATCTATTGATCAAAACCTGAGTATTATTTTCTGGATTATTGCCTGTGTAGGAGCCGTAGGCTTTTCATTTTCACTGGGAGCCAGTCTGTGGGCAAATGTTGATCGTAAAAGAAAAGAATTGAGTATTCTACGCCTGGTTGGTTTTCAGGGAGGTAAAATCATTTTGTTCCCTGTATTGCAATCTATGTACACTGGTTTATTGGGGTGGTTACTAGCGGTGTTAATTTACCTGATTGCTGAGCAAACGATTAACCAGTTATTAGCACCAAATTTGGAAATTGAACAGGTGATTTGCTACCTGCTGCCACAACATTTTTTCTGGGCTTTGGGGCTGACTATGTTCGTTGCTGCAACAGCCGCAATCCTGGGTGGGATACGAGCTTCACGAATTGAACCATCAGATGGGCTGAGAGATATCTAGCAAAATAGAGCGACAGGTAGGGTGCGCCGTGCGCACCACGTTGGTACTGAAATTCAATGGTGCGCGCGGCGCACCCTACAAAATACTATGTAAAGGTATATTTTTAGTTAAATTTAGTTGTAGGATTTGTCCTACAAATCTTGTCGTGTGAATCCTACTTTATCTATCGTTATCTCCTTATGTGAATTATTTCCAATAAGCCTATTATATAGAGGTGTTTAAAAGGAACTAGACAAAGGAATACGTGAGTAAGGGATAACCTATAGCTGGACAAGCGATTAGCTGGTTATCACGTTTCAGGATGGATGCCTGGCAGGATGCAGCTAAAGGGAATGACAGCAGATTATTAAACCCTCAACCAGAAATGGTTGAGGGTTTTTTCTTTTCTGCTGTTTTATATTTCAGGAATACCTCAATATCTCACTTTTTTAAACTCCTTAATTATCATAATCTACACTGATCAAAGCTTAATCCCGTTGAGCAATGTGTTAGCATTCTACTATTTGATCGTAACTCTCTTATGTTACCAGCTTCATTGAAGTCCTCACCTGCTTCCATTTATCTCTTATCCAGTGATGAACCACTGCTAGTCAGGGAATGGCTGGATGCTGCCCGTAAAACACTAAAAGAATCTGGGTTTGAAGAAATAATAAGTCATCAGGTTGAAGCTGGTTTTGACTGGAACGGTTTGCTTGAAGATAGTCAGAGTTTATCTTTATTCAGCGAGAAAAAGTGCCATATAATTCGTTTTTCCAGTAATAAGCCAGGACAGGTCGGGGCTAAATTTATAGGTCAGATTTGTGAGCTTTTGCCAGAGGATACAGTTTTTATTCTGGTGATGCCGAAGCTTGATATGGCTTCTAAAAATAGTGCCTGGCTGAAGAAAATAGTTAAAGCGGGAGAGTCTATAGAGCTGAAACCTGTGTACCCCAATGAGCTGGCGGGTTGGGTCAGTCAGCGAGCGTTATCAAAAGGCATTAGTCTGGATCATCAGGCCGCTATGTATCTGGCTGATTTAACAGAAGGCAATTTACTGGCAACTGATCAGGAGTTAGAGAAGCTAGCATTAGCATTTGAACCGAATGCTTCACTGGATCTTGAGCAGATAAATCAGAGTATTTCTCGCAGTTCACGATATACCCACTATCTATTGGTAGATGCCTGTTTAGCCGGGAAACCTGCACGGGCAGTTAAAATTTTACAGGGTTTACAGCAGGAAGGTTTCCAGCCTGTACAAATTCTGTATGCAGTTCAAAATGCGATTGAAATTTTACTTCAGTTAAAACAGGCCCAACAAAATAATCAGCTGAATAATTCAACCTGGCAATCGTTACGTATCTGGAAAAGCAAACAACGCCTGTACAGTAATGCTTTATCCCGCCTTTCTTATTCGCAAATAGAGCGATTTCTGCAAAGCTGTGCTACATTAGATCGTATTAATAAAGGGCAGCAACAGCCTTTATATGTCGATGCAGACTGGTTGGCACTTCAGCAGCTTGTGAGTTCATTCTCGGGGTTGTCCGATGTCCACAGCCTGTCTTATTCCTGAAGACAAAGTTTCAGGTGATAACCAATACAAAGTAATGAGTGAAAAGCATGAACGCAGTAATCAATCAGCAAAGTCTTGAGCAATATATGCAGATGTTGGGAGAGCGGGCCAAAGCCGCTTCTTCAATTCTGGCTAATGCTGAGCCGGCGCGTAAAAATGATGCGTTGCTAGCCATTGCTGATGCACTAATTACACACAGTGATGCAATCAAACTGGCTAATGATAAAGATTTGGCTCAGGGTAAAAAAGATGGTCTGGATGATGCCATGCTGGACAGGCTTGAATTAACCGATGAGCGTATTGAAGGCATGGTGGAAGGTTTACGTCAGGTTTCTTCTTTGGCGGACCCTATTGGTCAAATCACCGATATGGATTATCGCCCTTCCGGGATTCAGGTTGGTAAAATGAGGGTACCATTGGGCGTTATTGGTATTATTTATGAATCCCGTCCAAACGTAACAATCGATGCTGCCGCGCTTTGCTTGAAGTCGGGCAATGCTACGATTCTTCGCGGTGGTAAAGAAGCATTAAACTCTAACCAGGCGATTACCAAATGTATACAAACCGGGTTGAGATCCGTGGGATTACCTGAACATGCTGTGCAGGTGATCAATACCACTGACCGGGCAGCAGTTGGGTTACTTCTGAGTATGAGTGAAACAGTTGATGTAATTATTCCACGTGGTGGAAAGGGTTTGATTGAACGAGTTTCCAGAGAAGCTAAAATTCCGGTGATTAAACATCTGGATGGTATTTGCCATGTGTATATCGATGATCAGGCTGATCTGAAAAAAGCTTATGATATTGCTTTAAATTCTAAAACCCATCGTTATGGCGTGTGTAATGCGATGGAAACCCTGCTGATATCAAAAGTGATGGCTGAAAAGGTATTGCCGGATCTGGCAACAGCTTTTCGTGAGAAGGGTGTTGAGTTAAGAGGCTGTGAAAGTAGTCGAAAAATAGATGCTGAAATGAAAGCTGCTACAGCTGAAGATTGGGATACCGAATACCTGGCGCCGGTTTTATCGATACGCCTGGTCGATGACATGCAACAGGCGATTGAGCATATTAATGGTCACGGCTCTCACCACACCGATAGTATCGTAACCGAAAATTATACCCGTGCTCGTCAGTTTCTGGCCACGGTAGATTCCAGTTCGGTCATGATCAATGCTTCAACTCGATTTGCCGATGGTTTCGAGTATGGTCTTGGTGCTGAAATTGGTATTAGTACTGATAAAATTCATGCGCGAGGTCCCGTGGGGCTTGAAGGCTTGACCTCACAGAAATACATCGTGTTTGGTGATGGGCATATTCGCCAGTGATTAATGGTTTTAACCCGAAAAGCGAATGATAGCCCTTTTTGGAGGCACTTTTAATCCAGTTCATGAAGGGCATATCAGTCTGGCTCTTGAAGTAAAAGATGCTTTTAATTTTGAATCGATTGAGTTTTTGCCCAGTTATATTTCTGTTCATCGCGACACTCCGCGAGTTTCGGCTGAATTTCGTAAACACCTGGTTGAGCTGGCTTTAGAACCTTATCCCTGTTTAAAGCTAAATAGCTGTGAAATTGATCGGCATGGCCCTTCCTACGCAATAGATACGGTTGAGTTCATGACGGATAAGTATCCTCAGCAGTCTATTTGCTGGTTGATGGGTGCTGATTCTTTCAATAGCTTTTTAAGCTGGAAAAATCCTCAGGAAATTTTGCAAAAAGCTAATCTGATTGTCTGTACCCGACCTGATATCGAGATTGATTCCAATATCTTCCCTTCGCTCTATTTGAAGAGTAATGAATCACTTGATGATTTTAACTCCGGGCGAATAGTATTTCATGAGATGCAACCAAATAGTTGCTCCTCGACTAAAATCAGACAATTGTTAAAACAGCAGTTATCTGTATCAGGGTGTTTGCCTCAGCCTGTGTTAGAATTTATCCATACAAACAATTTATATAAAACTTGAGTAAAGAGTATTTAATGACTGAACTGACCACCGACAAGCTCCAGCAAATCGTGATAGATGCGATGGATGATCTGAAGGCTGAAAAGATAAACCATATCAACCTTGAAGGAATTAGCGGATTTACCGATCGTATGATTTTTGCCAGTGGAAATTCTAATCGGCATGTGAAATCAATAGCACAATCGGTAGTTGAAGCCAGTAAAAAGGCGAATGTTCCTCCGTTGGGTGTTGAAGGTGAAGATATTGGTGATTGGGTGCTTGTTGATCTGGGCGATATCGTGGTTCATGTGATGTTGCCTGAAACCCGTGAATTTTACGATATCGAGCGTTTATGGACTGATCAGGCCGGCCATGATATAGATTCTGAATAGTTTTACCGAAAGGTATGAATATTCAAATTATTGCAGTGGGTCAAAAAATGCCGAAATGGGTAGACCTGGCATTTGAAGAGTATGCCAAACGTTTACCCCGTCAACACAGTGTAGAACTTAGTTGTATCGCCACGGCCTCCAGAAAATCGGGGCAGACAAGACAGCGAATTCAACAGCAGGAAGCCCAGAAAATTGAGATGAAGATTAAACCGGGAAGTTTGCTCATAGCTCTGGATGAAAAAGGTAAACATTGGTCTACCCTAGAGTGGGCAAACCAGTATCGCCTATGGTTGCAACAATATTCACAGGTCAATTTTGTCATCGGCGGGCCAGATGGTCTGGATCCTGCTCTGGTTAAACGGGCTAATCAAACCATTGCTTTAGGTAGAATGACCATGCCGCATGGGCTGGCTCGTGTTGTTTTGATAGAACAGCTTTATCGTGTCTGGTCTGTGGTAGAAGGTCATCCTTACCACCGGGAATAAACTCTATTAAATGATTTATCTGGCATCATCTTCCCCACGTAGAGCCGAACTGTTAACGCAGATAGGAGTCCAATTTAATATTATTCGACTGGATATTGATGAATCTGCCTATGAAGGCGAATCGGCTATTGACCTGGTTTCACGGTTGAGTCGGGAGAAAGCTTTGAAAGGGCACGAGCTGTTACAGTCGAAGAATGAAAGTGGCCTGGTGTTAGCGGCAGATACGTTGATTAATTTGCAAGATAAGGTATTGGGAAAGCCAGTTTCTGTAGAGAATTGTTGTTCAATGTTACAGCAGTTATCAGGGCAAACACATCAGGTATTAACGGCGATAGCACTGATAGACCCGGATGGTCAGTTGAGTGGAAAGTGTAGCGTCAATGAGATTACATTTAGAAATTTGAAAAAACAGGAAATTGAGCAGTATTGCAATTCTGAAGAACCTGGTGATAAGGCAGGGGCTTATGCTATTCAGGGTAAAGCGGCAATATTCATCGAACATATTAGCGGCAGTTATTCAGCAGTAATGGGGCTACCTCTGTTTGAGACAGCACAATTATTACAACAGGCCGGATATAACATACAAACACATAATAATTATGAATAGTGAAGAAATTTTAATCAATGTAACTCCCCAGGAGACGCGGGTTGCCATCGTCGAAAATGGCACATTGCAGGAGGTTTGTATTGAGCGACGTCGAAACAGGGGTATTGTCGGAAATATTTACAAAGGAAAAGTAAACCGTGTTTTGCCTGGTATGGAAGCTGCTTTTGTGGATATTGGGCTCGAACGATCGGGTTTTCTGCATGTTTCAGATTTTGACCTGGGACAAACCAATGATGATGACGAGCCTGTTGTGACGCCTCCCATTAATCAACTTTTACATGAAGGTCAGAGTATTCTGGTTCAGGTTGTGAAAGATCCGTTAGGTACTAAAGGGGCCAGACTAACCACCAGTATTTCAGTGCCATCCCGTTACCTGGTTTATATGCCCAATTCTTCATTAATTGGTATTTCAGTAAAAATTGAAGAAGATGATGAACGTGAACGTTTACGCACATTGTTATCAGGCTGTATGACGGAAAATCGTACAGGAGGCTGTATTGTTAGAACAGCCGCAGAAGGTGTAGTTGATGAAGAGTTAAATCGTGATATTAAATTTTTATGTACGTTATGGGATAGCTTGCAGGAACAGGCAAAGACTGCTAAACCCGGTACCGTAATTCATGAAGATTTATCGTTATCGGTACGTACCTTAAGAGACATGGTCGGAAATGATACTGACCTGGTGAAAGTGGATTCCCGTGAAACTTATCAAAAATTGACAAATTTTGCAGATAAATATATCCCTGATTTACCCTGTGTGATTGAACATTATCCTGGCGATAGACCTCTGTTCGATCTTTACAATATTGATGATGAAATTCAACGTGCTCTTGGGCGCAAGGTTGAACTAAAATCCGGTGGCTACCTGATTATTGATCAAACCGAAGCGATGACAACCATCGATATAAATACGGGTGCTTTTGTTGGTCATCATAATCTTGAAGAAACCATTTTTAAAACCAATATGGAAGCTTCACAGGCCTTAGCCCGTCAATTACGATTGCGTAATCTTGGCGGTATTATCATTATCGATTTTATCGATATGGTGATGGAAGATCATAAACGTCAGGTATTGAAATCACTGGAAAAATACCTGGATAAAGATCATGCTAAAACTCAGGTGTGTGAAGTATCACCTCTAGGCCTGGTTGAAATGACACGCAAAAGAACTCGTGAAAGCCTGGAACATATTTTGTGTGAATCCTGTGCAACCTGTGGTGGACGAGGAACTCATAAAACGGTTGAAACAGTTTGTTATGAGATTTTCCGTGAAATTCTACGCGAAGCAAGAGTTTATGATGAAGCTCAGCAATTGCTGGTGATGGCTAATCAGGATGTCATTGATACGCTTCTGGATGAAGAAGCAACCAGTCTTGCGGAGCTTGAAACATTTGTGAAAATTCCGGTGAAATTACAGGTTGAAAGTTATTATTCTCAGGAAAATTATGACGTGGTACCTGTTTAATATCTGCATGCTGAAAACTATGCCGGTGAATTAAGGGAAACTCTGATCAATTCATGAACTCATATCTTGCCCTCAGAAAATCCAGCTTCTGCGTTGCGAATCTTCGCAATAGTTCACTATT
The DNA here is from genome assembly GCA_018669845.1 of Gammaproteobacteria bacterium. GTDB lineage: Bacteria > Pseudomonadota > Gammaproteobacteria > JACNJF01. The sequence goes on from JABHSO010000174.1 coordinate 12,495, forward strand.
ACCTGCGATTCGACGCCTTAAGTCTGGTTTTTCTGAGGACAACCTATTTCGTCCAGAATTAATCAGAGTTCCCTAAGGTCGTTAAACCGATGAAAGCAGTCAGTATTAAAATTTATCATTTCAGTAAATGGACGCTGTTGGCTTTTCTTATATGTGTTGCTCTGTTGAGTGTTGCCGGGCGTGCGTTGCTGGGTAATGTTGAATATTTCAAAAATGCTATAGAACAGGAACTTGCTGATTATGGTATTAAAGGCGTAACGCTAGAGAATATTGAAGGTCATTGGCAGGGGCTACAACCGGTACTGAAAATTCGGGGCGCTTCCCTGAGTATTCCTGGCCGTTCACATGCATTATTCGTGAATGATCTATCTCTTCGCGTCAAACTGGTTCCCAGCCTGCTAAGCAGGGATTTAATTCTTGAATCTGTTGATTCCAGCATCGAAAAGCTGGTATTAGTTAGAGATACAAAAGGTGCCTGGTGGCTAAATGATATTCCCCTGACTGCTGGCAATAGTGCAAATGCAGATCTGGATGTATATGGTTTTTTTCAGCGCTTGCCTTCATTTGTAAATATTGATATTGCTTTAATTCAACTACGTGATCTGCGCCTGGGAAAGGATTATTTAATACAGAATAGTGCTTTAAACAGCAGCCGAAAAAAACAGCAGCTTTCACTTCAGTTAATTACCAGACTTCCTTCTGCTCTGGGAAAAGAGATTCAATTTTTTCTAACGGGTGATGCCATAAACCAGCAGCTGTTCGTGAAAGCTGAGAGGTTGGATCTGGTACGACTTTTTCAGTTGATATCAACACAAGAAATACCTCTTAAAAAAGCAATAATATCGTTACAAAGCTGGGTAGATCTTGAACGGTTTCATGCGAAGCAGGTTGTGACTGAAGCTAATGTAACCCAGATAGGTTTTGATAATAAGAAAAATGATCAGCAGGCATTTAAATTTTCACTACAGCAAAAAGCTACCGTTGACTCAAACCAATGGCGTTTCAATACTGAAATTAACAACATACACAATGGTCAACAACAGTTTGCAGATTTAAATGCTCAGGTATTGCTTGGTAATCAGCGTGAAAATCCCATAGTGTGGATAGATCAGGTGGATTTATCCTTTGTTCGCAGTATTTTGCTGGATGTTTTAAGTGATGAATCTCTGATTACATTATTATCTGAGATACAACCTACTGCACTGCTCGATAATGTGGTGGCAGAGCTGGATATTATGAATCCGAAGAATTCCAGTTTCGGTTTAAATTTCACCAATGTAAACACTCGTAATTATCGTTCAATTCCGGGTGTGAAAAAACTTACCGGCTCACTGACCTCTAGCCGTGGTGTGACTCAGCTAAATATTGACTCTGAACAGGTCGAAATGGATTTCGGTAAATTATTTAGGGCACCGTTAAACTTTGATACTTTAATAGCAGAAAGCTATCTGCAGTTTAAAGATTCAACGGTTTTAGTCGATGTTGATAAACTCTTCGCTTCTAATGCGGACATAAGTTTAGAAGGTAGATTATGGCTGGAGACAGCGGCTCAACAACGTCCGTTTATGTCAATACGTGCAAATTACAAAAATGGACAGGTTAAAGCTTCACCTCAATATTTGCCTGTCAAAATAATGCATGAAAAAGTCGTTAACTGGTTAGACAATGCATTAGTGTCCGGACAGGTTCCACAGGGAGATTTTTTATTTCATGGCCGTCTACAAAAACCATCAGTATTTGCAAAAGATCAATCGGGTGTGATGCAGG